>JBIKWI010000234.1:0-4761 GCA_044356395.1 Tagaea sp.
TGCTGGCGACCGCGCCCACGCTTTCGGGCGATCCGCCGCGGCCCTCGCGCCTGATGACGGCGGGCGAAGCGCGCACGCTGGTGGGGGCGCTCGAACCCAAGCCCTGGCCGGTCGACCGGCAGGCCGCGCTGGCCACGCTCGAAGCGGTCGCCCCGCCGCAGGCCGCCGCGATCCAGTATATCGGCGACGGGCTCGACGACCCGCATCTGGCCCCGCTGCTCGAGCGCCTGCAGCGCATCGGTCCGGTCACGTATTTCGCCGACGAGCCGGACAAGCTGGCGCGCCTCGTCCTGCCGCCGGTTTCCGAAGCGGGCGCCATCGCGGTGACGGTGGCGCGGCCGGTGACGACGCCCGCCCAGGACGCCATGCTCGTCGCGCGCGGCGAGGACGGCCGCCCGCTGGCGCGCGAGCGCCTGCGCTTCGAGGACGGCGACAGCACGGGTATCGCGCGCGTGACGCTGCCCGCAGAGCTGCGCAACCGCGTGGCGCGCATCGAGGTCGAGGGCGAGGGTTCGGCCGGGGCCACAGCACTGATCGACGAGCGCTGGCGCCGCCGGCCCGTCGGCATCGTCTCGGGCGCCACGGTCGAGCGGAACAACCAGCCGCTGCTCGCCGACACGTTTTATCTGGAGCGGGCACTCCAGCCCTTCAGCGAAGTGCGCCAGGGCGACATCGCCCAGCTCCTCCAGCGCGAGATCGCCGTGCTGATCCTCGCCGACGTGGGCCAGCTTGCCGACGGCGAGCGCACGTCGCTCGACAACTGGATCCGGCGCGGCGGCGTGGTCGTGCGCTTCGCCGGCCCCCGCCTTGCCGAGGCCGACGACGATTTCGTACCCGCCCCCTTGCGCCTCGGTGGGCGCGCGTTCGGCGGCGCCATGAGCTGGGAGCAGCCGCTGGGCCTCGCCCCGTTCGACGCGGGCTCGGCGTTCTCGGGCCTCGAGGTTCCTGCAGACGTGCGCGTGCGCCGCCAGGTGCTGGCCGAACCCACGCTCGACCTCGCCCAGAAGACCTGGGCGCGGCTGTCCGACGGCACGCCGCTCGTCACCGCCGACAAGCGCGGCGAAGGCTGGCTGGTGCTCGTCCACGTCACCGCCTCGCCCGAATGGTCGGACCTGCCGCTCTCGGGCCTCTATCTCGACATGCTGCGCCGGCTGATCGGGCTGGCGCAGGGTATCTCGGGCGATGCCGGCGGCGACGCGCTTCTGCCCCCCATCGCCACGCTCGACGCGTTCGGCCGCCTGCAGGCCCCCTTCCCCGCCGCGACCGGCATCCCGGCGCGCGCGCTCGCCACCCAGGCGATCGGCCCGCGCAGCCCGCCCGGCCACTACGGCACCGAGATCGCGCGCCGCGCGCTCAATCTCGGGCAGAGCGTCGAGCCGCCGCGCGCGGTGCGCTCGCTTCCCGGCGGCGTCGACCGCGCCACCTATGCGCGGCCGCGCGAGGTCGACTTCAAGCCGCCGCTGTTCGTCGCCGCCCTGCTACTGCTGCTGGCCGATCTCGTCGTGGCGCTGGTGCTGCGCGGCCTTGCCCTGCCGGCGGGGCTGCGGCGGAAGTTCGGCAGCGGTGCGGCCGTCCTGCTGGTGGCGCTGCTTGCATCCGGCGACGTGCGGGCACAGGCAGCCCCGCCGGTCGACGACGCGACCGCGCTTTCCAACGCCATGCAGACGCACCTTGCCTATGTGAAGTCCGGCATCCCCGAGATCGACGACGTTAGCCGCGCGGGTCTCGCGGGGCTCGGCGTGGTGCTCGCGCGCCGCACGGCGGTCGATCCGGGCGCCCCTGTCGGGATCGACATCGAGCGCGACGAGATGGCGTTCTTCCCGCTGGTCTACTGGCCGGTCGCCGCGAACGGCCCGCGCCCCAGTCCCAACGCGATGGCGCGCGTGAAGCAGTATCTGGTCGACGGCGGGATGATCCTGTTCGACACGCGCGAGGCCGGCAGCATCGGTCCCGCCGGCGGCGGTGCCGCCGCCCAGCGCCTGCGCGACATCCTGCGCCCGCTCGACCTGCCGCGTCTGGCGCGCGTACCCGCCGAGCACGTGCTGACGAAGACCTTCTACCTGCTGCAGGACTTCCCCGGCCGGCTGGCCGGAGCACCCCTGTGGATCGAGCAGCCCGACGCGCGCGACAACGACGGCGTCACCTCGGTGCTGATCGGCGCCAACGACTGGGCATCCGCGTGGGCGCTGGACGGCAACGGGCGCGCGATGTTCGCCGCCGTCCCCGGCGGCGAAGGCCAGCGCGAGCTGGCCGTGCGCTTCGGCGTCAATCTCGTGATGTACGCGCTGACCGGCAACTACAAGGGCGACCAGGTGCATGTCGAGACGATCCTGGACAGGCTGAAGCGATGACCGAGTATTCGCTCGCCTTCGCCCCGCTCGTCGGCTGGACATGGTTCATGGTCCTTGCCGGCCTCGCCGTCGCCGTCCTCGCACTCGCATGGATCGTGCGGGCGCGCGGGGCCGTCTGGCGCACGGCCGCGGTCGCGGGCCTGCTGCTCGCCATCGCCAACCCGCTGGCGGTCGTCGAGGAGCGCCGGCCGCTCTCCGACATCGGCCTGCTGGTGATCGACGACAGCGACAGCATGAAGACCGGCGAGCGCGGCCAGCGCGTGGACCGTGCGGCGACCGCCATCCGCGAACGGCTGTCGCGCGAGAAGGATTTCGAACTGCGCGTGGTGCGCGCGGGTGCCGGTGGTGTGGGACAGGAAGGAACGCGCCTGTTCGACGCGATCGAGCGCGCCCTGTCGGACGTGCCGCGCAACCGCATCGCGGGCGTGGCCCTGCTCACCGACGGACAGGTGCACGACGCGCCCAAAGGCACGGCGGAGGAGATCCAGCGCCTCAACCTGCCCGGCCCCGTCCACGGCCTGATCGCCGGCAACCGCAACGAGGTCGACCGGCGGCTCGTGCTGGAGCAGGCGCCGGGCTTCGCCATCGTCGCCAAGCCGCAGACGCTGACCATCCGCATCGACGAGGGCGCGCCGCCGCGTGGGCAGCAAGGCCCCCGCACCGACGCGCGCGTCGAGGTCAAGCGCGATGGCCAGCCCTTCGCCTCGCTGCGCGCGCCCGTGGGGACCTCGACCGAGATCGAGTTCCAGCTCGACAAGGCGGGCCAGACGGTGTTCGAGATCGAGGTCGAGGCCGGCCCGCGCGAACTCACGCTCGATAACAACCGGCAGGTCGTCGTCGTCAACGGCGTGCGCGACCGGCTGCGCGTGCTGCTCGTCACCGGCGAGCCGCACGCGGGCGAGCGCACGTGGCGCAACCTGCTGAAATCCGATCCGGCTGTCGATCTCGTGCATTTCACGATCCTGCGGCCGCCCGAGGCGCAGGACTTCACGCCCGTCAACGAGCTGTCGCTGATCTCCTTCCCGATCCGCGAGCTGTTCGAGGTGAAGCTGGGCGAGTTCGACCTCGTCATCTTCGACCGCTACCGGCGGCGCGACGTGCTGGCCCCGGTCTATCTCGACAACATCGTGCGCTACGTGCGCGCGGGCGGCGCGCTTCTGATCGCGGTGGGGCCGAACTTCTCGTCGCCGAACTCGCTGTTCAACTCGCCGCTCGGCCAGATCATGCCCGGCATCCCGACGGGCCAGAGCTTCGAGCAGGGCTACGTGCCCACGCTCTCGCCCGTGGGCAGGCGCCATCCGGTCAGCGCCGACCTGCCGGGGGCCGAGGGCAGCTCGCCCGAATGGGGCCGCTGGTTCCGCCACATCGACACCGAGCCGCGCCGCGGCCAGGTGCTGATGAACGGTGCCGCGGACCGTCCGCTGCTGCTGCTCGACCGCGTGGGCGAGGGCCGCGTCGCCCAGCTCATGAGCGACCATATCTGGCTGTGGGGCCGCGGCTTCGACGGCGGCGGGCCGCACGCCGAACTGCTGCGGCGCATCGCGCACTGGCTGATGAAGGAGCCGGAGCTCGAGGAGAACGACCTCAAGGTCCGCGTGCGCGGCAACCGCGTGGACGTGGAACGCCGCGCCCTCGACCCTGTCGTCACACCCGTCACGATCGTGGCACCCGACGGCACCACGACCGAACTGCGCCTGACCGAATCGCGCGGCGGCCGGCAGAGCGGCCTGTTCGCACCGGACCGCCCCGGCCTCTACCGCCTGTCGGACGGCGAGCGCAGCACGCTGGCCGCCGTGGGAGCCGTCAACCCGACCGAGAGTGCGGACGTGCGCGCGACCGAAGCGCTGCTGAAGCCCGCGGCCGACGCCACCGGTGGCGCGCTCGTGTGGCTCGCCGACGGCAATCCCGAGATCCGCCGCGTGCGCCCCGCACCGGGGCGCGACATGGGCGGGAGCGTGCCCGGCGGGCGCGGCTGGATCGGCTTCAAGTCGAACGGCGATTTCGTCGTGACCGGCGTGGCGCAGATGCCGCTGATGCCCGGCCTCCTCACCTTCCTCCTCTGCCTCGGCCTCGCCTTCGCGGCATGGCGGCAGGAGGGAAGGTAGACCCCTCACCCTAGCCCTCTCCCGCAAGGGGAGAGGGTTAGGGTGAGGGGTTCCAGCCCTTCGGCGCCATCTCGAAGCCGCCGAACTCGAACGCCGGGCCCACCGTGCAGCCCACGAGCGTCCACGCGCCGAGGCTTTCAGCACTCTGCCACACGCCTTCGGGGACGATCAGCTGGGGGCGTTCGCCGCCGGCGATGTCGGGGCCGAGGACGCGGCGGTCGGGCATGTGGAGGGCGAGCGCGCTGCCGGCGTACCAGTGCCAGATCTCGGCCGCGTCCACGCGGTGCCAGTGCGAGCGCTCGCCG
>JBIKWI010000235.1:0-4756 GCA_044356395.1 Tagaea sp.
ATTGGGGGCTCTTCCGCAAGGGCACCAAGACTTGGGGGCGCGAGCGCGTGCATCCCAAGCTGACCCTGGAGGGCACGGCAGGCGCCCCGCTGGCCGCGCGCCTGCATCACGAAGTCGACCGCAACCTGTCCGAGACGATCCGGCGGCTCGACCGCTACAGCTCGGCGCGCGCGGCCGACCTGCGCGAGCATGGCGACCCCGATCCGACGTCGCGCTACGTGCGCCGCTTCTTCTCGCGCTTCTGGAAATGCTACGTCGCGCGCAGGGGCTATCGCGAGGGCGGCTACGGCCTCGTCATCGCCGCACTCGCCGGACTGTTCCCGCTCGTGTCGCACCTGAAGGCGCGATACGAGCCCGACGGACAGGGCTGACGGCATGGCCCGGATCGTCCTTGCCGACGACGGCGTCGCGTTCGACGGACGGTCGGCCGAGGCGGGTGCTGCGGGCGGGGCCGAGACGGCGTTCGTGAAGCTCGCCGAGGGGCTGGCGCGCAACCACGCCGTTCGTGCCTTCACGCGCGGCGGCCGCACGTTATCCCATCGTGGCGTCGAGTGGGCCGATCTTGCGGGGGGCCTGCCGGACGACGCCGATCTCTATGTCGCCAATCGGGGTCACAGGCTGCTCGATCTCGTGCGCGGGGCGCGGCGCACGCTGTTCTGGCTGCACAACGACGCGCGTTATCTTCTCAAGTACCGGTACCTGTCGCGCTTGTGGCGCCGGCGGCCGGGTCTGGTTTTCGTCAGCAAGTCGCACGCCGCATCCGCACCGCGCTGGATTCCGGACGGCGGAAGGCATGTCATTCCGCTCGGCCTCGACGACATGTTCCGCCAGGAGGCCGAGCGGGTGCCGCCGCCGCGAACGGCGCTCTATGCGGCGAACCCGTTGCGCGGCCTCGACGAACTCGTGCAGCTCTGGTCGCGCCATGTGGCGCAGGCGGTACCCGACGCGCGCCTCGACGTGCTCAGCGGTGCCGGGCTCTATGGCGGGGCCGGCAAGACGACCGCGAACGCGCGCATGGAATCCGTCCTTGGCGTGGCGCGAGCCGCCGCCGGCCGCCAGCTCGGTCTGGGCGGTTTCGTGCCGCGTGCCGACCTGCCTGACCGGCTGCGCCGCACGCGGGTCTATCTCTATCCCGGCGATCCGACCGAGACGTTCTGCCTGTCTGTTGCCGAGGCGCAGGCGATGGGCGTGCCGTGCGTCGTGCGCGCGCGCGGCGCGCTCGGCGAGCGGGTGATCGATGGCAAGACCGGTTTCGTCGCGCGCGACGAGGCGGAGTTCGGGGCAGCCGCCATCCGCCTGCTCGTCGACGACGGCCTGTGGCTAGCCCAGCACCGCGCATGCCTTGCCACGCAGCGCTCGCGCGGGTGGGCCGACATGGCCGATGATTTCGACGCGCTGCTCGCATGACGCGCGTCCTCCATCTGATGGCCGGTGCCGCGCATGGCGGGGCGGAGGCGTTCTTCGAGCGTCTCGTCGTGGCGCTCGCGAAGGCGGGGCTCGACCAGCGCGTGGCGATCCGCCGCGACGGGCCGCGCACGCAGCGCCTGCGCGCCGGCGGCATCGAACCCGTCGAGCTTCCCTTCGGCGGGCCGCTCGATTTTCTGACGCCGCTTGCGCTGGCATCGCGGATGCGCGAGTTCGCGCCGGATGTGGCGCTCGCCTTCATGAGCCGGGCGGCGGCGAAGCTCCCGCCGCGCTGGCTGGCGGGACCGCGCACCGTGCGCGTGGGCCGGCTCGGCGGATACTACGATCTCAAATACTACCGGCATTGCGACCGGCTGGTGGCCAACACGCACGACATCCGCGACTGGATCGTGCGCCAGGGCTGGCCGGCCGCCAAGGTCGACTACCTGCCGAATTTCGTCGATGCCACGCGCGCGGCGCCGACCGCGCGCGCCGACGTCGCCACGCCGGCGGACGCGAAGCTCCTGCTCGCCCTCGGCCGGCTCCATCCCAACAAGGGCTTCGACGTGCTGCTCGAAGCGCTCGCACGACTGTCGAAGGTCCATCTGTGGATCGCCGGAACGGGGGAACTTGAGGCCGACCTCAAGGCGCAGGCCGCCCGTCTGGGCATCGCGGCGCGCGTGCGTTTCCTGGGCTGGCGGCAGGACGCCGCCGCCCTGATCGCGGCGTGCGACGTGCTCGTCTGCCCGTCGCGCCACGAGCCGTTGGGCAACGTCGTGATCGAGGGCTGGGCCCATGGCCGGCCGGTCGTCGCGGCGGCAAGCATGGGGCCCGCCGCCCTGATCCGCGATGGCGAAAACGGGCTGCTCGCCCCCGTCGACGACGCGGCGGCGCTGGCCGCCCGCATCGGCGACGTGCTTGCCGACGACGGTCTGGCAAGCCGCCTTGCGCTGGCGGGCGAAGCCGCGTACCAAGCCGGCTTCACCCAAGAGGCCGTCGTGCGACGCTATCTCGACTATTTCGAAGCCGTGAAGGCCTGACATGTGCGGGATCGCCGGCATGATGGCGACTGTCGCGGGCGGGCCGTCCGCCTCGATCCTGGAACGGATGGGCGAGGCGATCGCGCATCGCGGACCGGACGGGACGGGCACCTACCGCGAGGCCGATGTCGCGTTCGTGCACAACCGCCTGGCGATCATCGATCTGGTCACCGGCGACCAGCCGCTGCGCGAGGGCGGCGGTGCCGCGCTCGTCGCCAACGGCGAGATCTACAATCACGTCGAACTGCGTTCCGCCCTCGGCGACTTCCCGTTCCGAACGCAGTCCGACTGCGAGCCGCCACTGGCCCTCTATCGCCGCGACGGGCTGGCGTTCGCCGAGACGCTGCGCGGCATGTATGCGATCGCGCTGCACGATCCGCGCGCCAAGCGGCTGGTGCTGGCGCGCGATCCGTTCGGCATCAAGCCGCTCTATTATGCGCAAGGTCCCGAGGGTCTCGCCTTCGCGTCGGAGGCCCAGGCGCTGCGCGCGGCAGGCTTCGGCACCGGGCGCCTGCGCGCCGACAAGCGGGCCGAACTGCTCGAGATGCAGTTCCAGACCGGCGATGCGACGATTTTCGAGGGGATCATGCGACTGCTGCCCGGCGACACGATCGTCGTCGGTGGCGGCCGGGTGATCGAGCGGCGCAACCGCACGGCCCTTCCTGCAGGTCGTCCGGTCGTGCGCAGCCACGAGGACGCGCTTCTGGAGTTCGACCGCGTCTTCCAGGAGAGCGTGGGCATCCACCAGCGGTCCGACGTGCCCTACGGCATGTTCCTTTCCGGTGGCGTCGACTCGTCCGCCGTGCTGGCGATGATGGCGCGCCTCAACGAACGCCCGGTTCGCGCCTTCACAGCACACTTCCCCGATACCGACGCCGCCGACGAGCGCTCGGCCGCCCGGCGCGTGGCCAAGGCGTGCCGGGCCGAGCTTTCCGAAGTTCCGGTGACCGCGGCGGATTTCTGGGCGCATCTGCCGGCGATCGCCGCGGCGATGGACGATCCGGCGGCCGACTATGCGTGCGTGCCCACCTGGCTGCTCGCGCGCGCGGCCCGCGCCGACGGGCTCAAGGTCGTGCTGTCGGGCGAGGGCGGGGACGAACTTTTCGCCGGCTACGGGCGCTATCGCAGTACGCTGAAGCCCTGGTGGCTGGGCGGGCGGGCGATGCGCCGGCGCGGGACGTTCGAGAATCTGGGCGTGCTGCGCGCCGATACGCGCGGCTGGCGCGACGGCATCGGGGCGGCGGAGACGATGGCGCGCACGGCCGAGCGCACGCGCCTGCAGGTCGCCCAGGCGGTCGACGTGGCCGACTGGCTGCCGAACGACCTGCTGGCAAAGCTCGACCGGTGCCTGATGGCGCATGGCGTGGAGGGGCGCACGCCGTTCCTCGACAGCCAGGTGGCCGACTTCGCCTTCCGCCTGCCGGACGCGATGAAGGTGCACAAGCGCTGGGGAAAGTGGCTGCTGCGCGGCTGGCTCGAACGCACGATGCCGGCGGCACGCGCCTTTGCGCCCAAACAGGGCTTCACCGTTCCGGTCCAGCGCTGGATCGCCGGCGAAGGCGCGCGTCTGGGGCCGCTCGTCGCCGCGGCGGCGGGTATCGTCGAGATCGCCGATGCCGCGCCGGTCGTCCGCCTGTTCGCGAAGGCCGAGGACAAGCGCGCCGGCTTCGCGGCATGGACATTGCTGTTCTACGCGCTCTGGCACCGGCGGCACGTGCAGGGCATGGCACCGGCGGGCGACGTCTTCCATGCGCTCGATACCGCGCGCGCCGCCTGATAGCCACGCCTCTCGACGACGGATCTCCGCATGCCGCCCTTCGAAATCGACGCGTCCCTCGCCGCAAGGCTGGTCTTGTTCTGCCTTGCCATCGGCGCCGTCGCCGGCCTGCTAGCGGGCATGCTCGGCGTCGGTGGCGGCATCGTCGTGGTGCCGGCGCTCTATTTCGCGCTCGGCCATCTCGGGGTGGACGAAGCCGTGCGCATGAAGGTCGCAGTCGCGACTTCGCTTGCGACCATCGTCCCGACGTCGATACTGTCGGCGCGGACGCACCGCCAGCGCGGCTCCGTCGACGGCGCGCTGCTGCGCGCATGGAGCCTGCCGGCACTTGGCGGTGCCGCGATCGGCACGCTGTTCGCGGCCAGCGTGAAAGGCCCGGTGCTGGCCGGCATCTTCGGCGCGATCGCGATGCTCGTCGCCTTCCAGATGGTCGCGTTTCCGGGCGGCCTGTCGCTTCGCCCCGCACTTCCCGGTCGCGCCGCGAGCTTCGCGATGGCGGGGCTGATCGGCGGATTCTCGGCCATCATGGGGATCG
>JBIKWI010000236.1:0-4739 GCA_044356395.1 Tagaea sp.
GAGCAGCGGCCCGTTGATCGTCCACGCTTCGGGCCAGATGCGGGAAGGACCCTCGACCTGCCTGCTCCATTTGCGGTCCAGCGACACGATCAACTTGCCATGGACATCGAAATTTCCGGCCGGCAACGGAGCATAGTGCGTGCAGCCTGCGAGCAAGGCGAAAAGGGCCAGTACGGAAGCGACGGCGAGGTATCGGAAGGCTGCTGCCATCTTTTAGCTCCGGATAGAGTTTCTGATGAGATCACGGTCCGGCGCGTTCGGGGCCCGCCGGAGGTACTCGAGCAAGAGGTCGCGCGATTCACCGGTCTCGCCGCGCCGGCGCCGCAGGAGGCCGAGCGAGCGCCATGCGGCCGCCGGCCCGCCTTCGGCGGCGGTCGCGGCCGAGAGGCTCTCTATCGCCTGCGCCTCGTCGTCTTTGCCATTGCGCAGGCGGAGCGATTCGCCGCGCGCATACAGCGCGTAGCCGTCGCCCGGTCGCGCGGCGAGCCAGCGATCCGCAATGACGATCATTCCCGGATGGCGCGCTGTCCGGATTTCGTCGTCGAACAGCATTGGCCTGATTGCGTCGATACCTTGCCAGTATGCACTCGCACGGCTGTCGCCTGCGGGAAGTTCGGCGGCGCGTCGACGCAGCGTCTCGGTGCGCTCGGAGTCCGACGGATGCGTCGAAAAAAGGGTGCTGCGGTCGCGCGGAATGCCGAGGGCCGCAGCCTCCGCCGTGACGTTTTCCCAGTTTCGCGCCGCTTCGACCGGAGCGAGTCCGCGATCGGCAAGGATCCGGATGCCGATTTCGTCCGCCTCGCGCTCGTGGTCCCGCCCGTAACTGAATATGCTCGCGGTGAGAATGAAGCCGGTCAGATCGCTTACCTGAGGCAGGCCGGCTGCGCCGAAGATCATCGCGAGAACCTGCTGCGCGTCCACGATCTGCCGCCGCATGCGTACGCTTTCGCGCGAATGAGCGCGAATATAGTGCCCGACTTCGTGCCCGAGCACGGCGACGAGTTGGGCCTCGTTCGTGCAACGCAGGAGAAGGCCGGTCCAGATCTGCATCATACCGTTGGGCGCCTGCGTGGCATTGAAGTCCGGAACCCGGACGATGTAGGGGCGGATGTCGTCGGCGTACTCGCCGGAAATTTCCCGCACGATCCGCCGGATATAGCCGTTGATCGCCTGATCCCGGATCAGGAAGCGCGACGTCTGCATGCGGCGTTCCATCTGGTCGAGCATGCCGCGGATGCCGTCTTCGTCGTCGTCCGTCGCGCGCGTCCGCGTTCCAGGAATACTGCGCGGCGCAAGGTCGGACCGGCCGCCGATTCCGGTCTGAAGCTGCGGACCATCCGGCGACGTGGGCGTGCAGGCGAAAAGGGCCGACGAGCAGAACGCGCACGCGCCGCCAAGAAACGCGCGCCGAGGGAGGATCACTGCGGCAGTCCCGTCAACAGCGCATTCACGGACTCGCGTGCCGGTTCCTCCGTGCGCAGGTCGCCGGCGCCACGAAGCAGCCGGTTGAACCAGACGACCTGGCCCGTCCGCAGATCGACGAGCGATGCGAAGCCGACCTGCATGCCGCCCTGCAGACCGACGCCGAATACGGCGGCGACGATCAGCTGCGCGGCAACCCGTCCGGGGCCCGAATAGGAGTCGCGGACATGGACCACAAGCATGTAATCCGCGTTCGTCCGCCGCGAAAGCTCCTGAACGCCAGGGCCGAGCGACCAATCGAAAGCGTCGGCTTTCGTGGGAAGCTTCTCCGGCCCGTCGTACTGATGACGCATGATCGAATGGCCGACCGCTGCATGCAGACGCATGATCTTGGCGGTCGAATCGTCTTCGATGTCGCCGGTATGAAAGACGACCGAGATCGTCTTCTCGTCCAAGCTCTTCCGGAGCGCCGTATTCATGTGCTCGCGGGCTGCGGCAGTCCAGTCCTGGCGCGGCGTCGGAAATCCGCCGAACGACAGCTCGGTAAGCTCGGCATCGACCGGAAGCACGAGAATCGTCGGGGCCTTGCTGTCGGCTCTTGCGAGGCTTTCTTTTGCCCGATGGTGCGTGGTTACGCAGGCTGCGAGACTGCTCGTGAGAATGGCGACGGTGGCAAGTCGAAGCACACGCCCGAAAATTCGCATAACAGCCTCAGCTGAATTGTTCTTAACCTTAAGTTAAGCGCAATCGCCGGAAGGGTGTCAAGATTGTGGATAGACGTTCTCTCAGACGTTGAACCTGAACAGGAACACGTCGCCGTCGGCGACCTTGTAGTCGCGGCCTTCGGTGCGGGCCTTGCCAGCTTCCTTGGCGCCCGCTTCGCCGCCCAGCGCCACATAGTCGGCGAAGGCGATCGTCTCGGCGGCGATGAAGCCGCGCTCGAAATCGGTGTGGATGACGCCGGCGGCTTCCGGCGCCTTGGCGCCGGCATGCACGGTCCAGGCGCGCGCTTCTTTCGGGCCCACGGTGAAGAACGTCATCAGGCCGAGCAGTTCGTAGCCCGCCCGGATCACGCGCGCGAGGCCGGTTTCCTTGAGGCCCAGCGATTCGAGGAAGCCCGCGCGCTCTTCGGCCGAGGCGAGCTGCGAGATCTCCGCCTCGATGGCGGCGGAAATCACGACCGAGCGCGCACCCTGGCGCTTGGCCATCTCGGCGACCTTGGCGGACAGCGAGTTGCCCTTGTCCGCACTCTCTTCCTCGACGTTGCACACGTAGAGCACGGGCTTCGCGGTCAGCAGCTGGAGCTGGCGCAGCGTCTCGCGCTGCTCGGGTGCCGGCACGAACGTGCGCGCGGGCTTGCCTTCGCGCAGGGCGGCGAGGATCGGCTCGATGATCTCGATCTGCGCCTTGGCTTCCTTGTCGCCGGTCTTGGCCTTCTTCTGCAGGTTGGGCAGGCGCTTGTCGAGGCTGTCCATGTCGGCGAGCATCAGCTCGGTCTCGACGGTCTCGGCATCGCGGATCGGATCGATGGAGCCTTCCACGTGCACGATGTCGCCGTTCTCGAAGCAGCGCAGCACGTGCGCGATCGCGTCGACCTCGCGGATGTGCCCGAGGAACTGGTTGCCGAGCCCTTCGCCCTTCGAGGCCCCCCGCACGAGGCCGGCGATGTCGACGAACTCGAGCTGCGTGGGCACGGTGCGCTGCGACTTTCCGAGCTCGGAGAGCTTGTCGAGGCGCGGGTCGGGAACCGGTACGCGGCCCACGTTGGGCTCGATCGTGCAGAACGGATAGTTGGCCGCCGCCGCCGCGGCCGTGGCGGTCAGCGCGTTGAACAGGGTCGACTTGCCGACGTTCGGCAGGCCGACGATACCGCAGCGGAAACCCATGTCGTTCGTCCTTCAGTCCTGTTTGGGCGGTGCCGTCAGGCGCACGACCTTGTTCATGAAACCCGCCTCGTTCCCGTCGAGGAACATGGCGCAGGATTCGGCGATCGCGTCGAGAAGCGGGGCCAGCCAAAGCCGGTCACCCTTGCCGAAATCATGCAGCACGTAATCCGATACGAGGTCCTTGTCGCCCGGATGGCCGATGCCGATGCGCAGGCGCCGGTAATCCTTCGTGCCGAGGTGTGCATCGATCGAACGCAGCCCGTTGTGCCCGCCGTTCCCGCCGCCCGTCTTGGTGCGGATCTTCGCCGGCGGCAGGTCGAGCTCGTCGTGGACGACGAAGATCGAACCCGGCACGATCTTCAGGAAGCGGCTCGCCTCGCCGACCGAGCGGCCGGACTCGTTCATGTACGTGAGCGGCTTAAGCGCCACCACGCGGTGGCCGACGATGTCGCCTTCCGCCGTAAGCCCGCCCAGCCGCTTCTTCCACGGACCGAAGCGCCAGCGTTCGGCGATCCGGTCGACGGCGTGGAAACCCACGTTGTGGCGGTTGCCCGCATATTCGGGGCCCGGATTGCCAAGCCCGACGAGGAGCTTCATGGCCCGGACCCCGAATTGCGTGCTGGACCGTCCGCCTTACTTCTTGGCGGCCGGCTTGGCAGGGGCCTTGGCCGCGGCTGCGGCCGGAGCCGCACCCTTGGCATCGCCCGCCTTGGCGCCGGCGGCCGGAGCCGCTCCCGGTGCCGCCTTGGCGTCGCCGGCGGCCGGTGCCGCGGCTGCCGCGGCTTCCGCGGGCTTCTCTTCTTCCGCCTTCGTCACCGACGGGGCGCGCAGCGCCACGACCGTGAAGTTGCGCGCGATGGTCGGCTTGACGCCTTCCGGCAACGCGATCGCGTTGATGTGCACCGAATCGCCGATGTCGAGCCCGGCCATGTCGATCACGATGCGCGAGGGGATGGTGGCCGGATTCGACCACACCTCGATCTCGTGGCGCACGAGATTGACCACGCCGCCGCGCTTGACGCCCGGCGACTTGTCGAGGTTCTCGAGCTTGATCGGCACTTCGACGCGCACGCGGGTGGAAGCGCCCACGCGCTGGAAGTCGATGTGCTCGGGCTTGTCGTTGACGGGATGGAACTGCACGTCGCGCGGCAGCACGCGGTGGGTCTTGCCGCCGACCTCGATGTCGTAGAGCCGGGTGAAGAACCCGGCCTTCGAGGCCTCGCGCATGACGTCGCGCGGATCGAGCGAGATCAGCGTGGGGGCAGCCTTGTCGCCATAGATCACGCCCGGCACGCGGCCGTCGCGACGTGTGGCGCGGGCGGCCCCTTTCCCAGCCCGCTCTCTCGCGGTCGCCGCGAGCTTGTTGGAAGTCGACATCGTACTCTCTCCTCTATCGTGGGTTCCGCCGCCGGCCTCCAGGGGTGCCGCGCG
>JBIKWI010000237.1:0-4684 GCA_044356395.1 Tagaea sp.
GCGCGGGGAGAACGTCGTCGATGTCGGCGCGATCGCGATGCCGGTCACCGTCGCCGGGCGTACGTTCGGCGTCGCGGTGGCCGGCCCGGTCCATCGGCTCGACCGCAGCCTCAAGGCACACGCTGCAGCCCTCGGCAGCGCCTGTCGCAAGCTCGTCGCACTCAGTCCATAGCGGAAGATTGACGGATTTTTTGTATATTCGTAAGATCCTTCGGAATTTCGAATAATAGCGCTGTCGATCGATGATCGGCTGACGCCGCTCGGAGGGCGCTCGATGGATCTTCGGCTGGCCGGCAAGAAGGCGATGATCACGGGCGGCTCTGCTGGAATTGGCCTCGCGGTCGCCAGCGCGCTCGGAGATGCCGGCTGCAACATCGTCATAGCGGCCCGCGACACGGGTCGTCTCGCCGCCGCCGCCGCCGCGTTGCAGGCGCGCTTGGGCCGCGCCGTGGAGATCGAAGCCTGTGACGTCGGAATCGATTCGACGCATGAGTGGCTTGCAGAACGCCATCCGGAAGTCGACATCCTCGTCAACAATGCCGGTGCGATCCCCGGAGGAAGTCTCGACCATATCGATCAGGCCGGGTTCCGTGCGGCTTGGGAACTCAAGGTGTTCGGATTCATCGGGATGACGCGGGCTTATTACCGTCGCATGTGCATGCGACGCACGGGCGTGATCATCAACGTCATCGGCGCATCCGACAGCCGCGGCGATCCGGCCTACATCGCCGGCAGCATGGGAAATGCAGCTCTCGCGGCGATGACCCGCGCGCTTGGGGCCGAAGCACCGGATCACGGCGTCCGGGTAGCCGCCGTAAGTCCGGGTGCCGTTTTCACGTCACGCCAGGAGGGCGTGCTGCGGCGCCAGGCGGAGATCCAGTTCGGAGATGCCGACCGCTGGATGGATTTCGTCAAGGCATTCCCCTTTGCCCGCATGGCCCGACCGGAAGAGGTCGCCGATACGGTCGCATTCCTCGCATCGCCGCGCGCCGGTTACATCAGCGGTACCGTCGTCAATGTCGATGGCGGCATGAGTCAACGCCACAAATGGTGGCCGAACCCCAATGGTTGACGGGGGCTCGGTCGGCACGGAAGGAGACCGTTAGCGTGAATGGTGCGGAAAGCCTCGTACGAACACTGGTTTCGGGCGGCGTCACGACGTGCTTCGTCAATCCCGGAACATCCGAGATGTATTTCGTACAGGCGCTCGACCGCATTCACGAGATGCGATCGGTACTCTGCCTGTTCGAGAACGTCGCGACCGGCGCTGCCGACGGGTTCGGGCGGATGGCCGACCGACCGGCTAGCACGCTTCTCCATCTCGGGCCGGGATTGGCAAACGGCTGGTCAAACCTTCACAACGCGCGCCGCGCACAGTCGCCGATCATCAACATCGTCGGCGAGCATGCGACCTATCACCTGCGGCACGACGCGCCCCTGACGTCCGACATCGCGGCCGTCGCGGCGGGCGTATCGGCCTGGCAGCGCACGATCGTCGGCCCCGAGACCGTCGGCATTGATACGGCGGCCGCGATCCGCGCGGCGCGGCGATCGCCTGGGCGCATCGCGACGCTGATAGCACCCGCCGACACGACATGGACCGAGGGTGCGTCGATCGGCGAGACCGGCGCCTTGCCGGACGTCCCGCGCGTCCGCGCCGACGCGGTTGTCGGAGCGGCGCGCCTCATCCGCGAGCGGACGCCGGTGATGCTCCTGTTGACGGGCCGCGCGCTGCGGGCGGACGGGCTTGCCGCCGCGGCGCGCATCGTGGCAGCGTTGCCGAATGTGGAGATCGCGGCCCAGACTTCGAACGGTCGGGTGGAGCGCGGCCTTGGCCGCACCCCGATCGGCCGAATCCCCTATCCGGTCCAGCCGGCGCTCGCGCGACTTGCGCATCTTCGCACGATCATACTGGTCGGCGCTTCGGACCCGGTCGCCTTCTTCGCCTATCCGGGGAAGCCCAGTCGCCTGGCGCCGCCGGGCTGCACGATCCATCGACTCTCGGACATCGACGAAGATCCCGTCCACGCCCTTGAATGGCTGGCCGACGAGCTTGGGATCGCCCGTAGCGTCGCGGCGATCGCCGGACCGAAGCCCGTCGCGGCAGTCACAGCCGGTCCCCTGACTCCGGACAGTCTCGGTCCCTGCCTTGCCGCAGGACTTCCCGAGAACGCGATCGTCGTCGAGGAATCGGTTTCCGTCGGCCGCGGCTTCTACACGGCGCTGGAAGGCGCGCCTCCACACGACTGGCTGCAGGTTACTGGTGGCTCCATCGGCGACGGGTTGCCGCTCGGCGTGGGCGCGGCCGTGGCGTGCCCCGGCCGGCGCGTGATCTGCCTCGAAGGCGACGGCAGCGCCATGTATACGAACCAGGCGCTCTGGACGATGGCCCGCGAGGGGCTCGACGTAACCGTCGTCATCCTCAACAACAGCGGATACGCGATCCTGCACGGTGAACTTGCCGCCATCGTCGGCGGGCGTGCCGGTCCACGCGCTTCGCGTATGTTCGATATTGACGGACCTTCGATCGACTGGTGCGCAATGGCGCGCGCCTGCGGCCTTCCCGCCACGCGTGTCGACGACACAGCCGCGTTCGCAGCCGCCTTCGCTGCGGCAAACGCGGTCTCGGGGCCCCATCTCATCGAAGCGGTCATCGCACGCTGAGGCGGACCGGCGTCTGGAGGAGACAATGCTGCGGTTCAAGGATCGAACGGCGATCGTGACCGGAGGTGCGAGCGGAATCGGCGCAGCCTGCGTTCGGGCGCTTTACGCGGAAGGCGCCATCGTCGCGATCGCGGACGCCGATGCGACAGCCGCGACGGCGTTGGCTGCCGAGTTCGGCGAACGCGAACGCGTCTACGCGAGCGCCCTCGATGTGACCGACCGGCCTGCCGTGGAGGCTTTCATATCGGAAGCGGCCGCGCGCACGGGGCGCCTCGACGTGCTGGTGAACAGTGCCGGGATCCGCGAGATCACACCGGTTCTCGATCTCGAGCCGGCGATGTGGCATCGCGTCGTCGCGGTCAATCTCGACGGGACTTTCCACATGTCGCAGGTCTTCGCACGCGCGGCGAAGGCGTCGGGCCGGCCCGCTGCTATCGTCAACCTGTCGTCGTCGGCGGGGCTCATGGGTGTGCCGAACCGAGCCGCCTACGTCGCTGCCAA
Organism: Tagaea sp.; assembly: GCA_044356395.1. GTDB lineage: Bacteria > Pseudomonadota > Alphaproteobacteria > CACIAM-22H2 > CACIAM-22H2 > Tagaea. The sequence continues at coordinate 3,166 of JBIKWI010000237.1, forward strand.
GCATGCGATCGTGGGGCTGACGCGCGAAATGGCTATGGAGCTTGGGCCTTGCGGAATCAGGGTGAATGCGGTTGCGCCGGGTTCGGTACGCACGCCACTCACGGAGCGCTATTTCTCGGACCCGGAACTCGTGCGCAAACTGAATGCTTCCCACCCGCTCGGTCGGGTCGCCGATCCGTCGGAGATCGCCGTCGCGATCCTTTTCCTCGCGTCCGACGATGCCGGGTTCATTACAGGCGCCACGCTTCCGGTAGACGGCGGCTATACGGCCGGCAAAGGCTGGTAGCCACGGGAAGCCCGCAACCGGAGTTCCACAACCCCACAGTCTTGCAGATGTAACCTCGCGTTGTCTGCCTCATAAGCCTGTTACACAATTCAACAGATTTAGATGAAAACTGCGGCGGCTCTGCCTTTCATCACGGCCATAATATTTTCTGCAGATCAAAAGTTCAGGCGATGGAAACGACAAAGCCCGCTATCACGTTTCCGAGGGGCGGGCTTCTTTTATGGTCGGAGCGACAGGATTCGAACCTGCGCCCCCAGTCCCCCAGACTTCCAAATATTCTATGATTTCAATGCCAGTTTCCATGATTTACGGCATTTAAGGGAAACGAGTGGAAACCAAGCGCATTGAAGCCCCACAGGATGGTAAGTCCATCCGTGCCCGCTTGATCGCTACTGACCTGCCCACACTGAAGTGGTCATCCATGCAGTATGATTTTGGAAATAGAGGAAGCCGCAAGCCAATATGCAGCTTAAGTCTCCGTTAGTAGCCGATCAAAAAATGGCCCGGATGTTCTGACGACGGCCCCCTAGGCAATACTCCGCCCTCCATCGACAAACAGGTTGACGCCGGTGATGTAGCGCCCGGCGTCGGAACAGAGCAGCAGAGCCGCGCCGACCAGATCATCGGGCGCGCCGACACGTCCCAATGGCGTACGGCTGATGTACGCTTCGCCGTCCGTCCGCAACTGCGTGCGATTTCTGGCAGTGAGGATCGCGCCAGGTGCGAGATTGTTTACAGTGACGCCGCTTGGCCCGAGCTGGCGAGCCAAATTCAGCACCCAGTTCAGCTGGGCCGCCTTGGCGCCGGCATAGACGAGCATCATCGGATGCGGCAGATCCTGTTGGATGCTTCCGATTGTCAACACCCGACCCCACCGCCGCTCTGCCATCGACGGCGTCAGCCTCTGCAGCAGATCGAGTGTGCTTGCGAGATTCACCGCGATCTGGCGATCGAAAGTCGCCCGGCTAATCGTCCTGTAGTCTTCGAGTATTTCGATGGATGCGTTCAGAACCAGAATATCGACAGCCCCGAAAATCGTGCTAGCCACTTCGGCGAGGCGCGCCGCTTCCCCCTCCCTCGAGAAATCCGCAGCAACGGCGCGCGACAGATCGGAACCGATGGCGGCAACTACTTCTGCCGCATCACTCGCCTCCTCTTCCCCCCCTGCATGGTGTACGATCACCTTCGCTCCCTGAGCGGCCAGGGCAAGGGCGATCGCCCGTCCGATCTCGC
>JBIKWI010000074.1:0-15905 GCA_044356395.1 Tagaea sp.
CCCGCGATGATCCGGCATGCGGGCGAGCGCGCGCTGCAGGGCCTGCTCGTTCTGCTCGCCGCGAGCTTCGCGATCTACATGCTGCTCGGCCTGATGCCGGGCGATCCCGTCGAGCTGATGGCCTCGGGCAATCCCGACATCACGCCCGACGACATAAGGCGCCTGCGCGAACTGCACGGCCTCGACCGGCCGCTCACCGCGCGCTATGCCGACTGGCTTGCCGCGCTGCTGCAGGGCGATCTCGGCTACAGCCGCATCTTCTCGAAGCCCGTACTCGCCACGGTGGGGCCGTATCTGGCCAACACGGCGGCGCTGATGCTCGCGTCGTTCGTGCTGGCGCTCGCCATCGGCCTGCCGCTGGGGCTCGTCGCGGCGGCGCGGCGCGGCGGCTGGCTCGATGCGGCGATCAACGGCTTCGCCTTCGTGTCGGCGGCGGTACCCACCTTCTGGCTCGGCCTGCTGATGATCGTGCTGTTCGCGGTCGTGCTGGGCTGGCTGCCGGCAAGCGCCCTGCCCCCGCCCGGCGAGGACGGCATGTGGGCACGCCTGCAGGCGCTGGTCCTGCCGGTCGCCACGCTCGCCCTCGTCGAGGCGGGCGAATATGCGCGCCACATGCGCGCGGCGGCGAGCGAGGCGCTCGCACAGGACTGGATCCGCACCGCGCGCGCCAAGGGGGCGAGCGAGCGCCGCGTGCTCGTCGGCCACGTGCTGCGCAACGCGCTGGTCCCGGTCGCCACGGTCGCGGCGCTGGGCTTCGGCGGGCTCTTCTCGGGTGCCCTCGTGACCGAGACGATCTTCGCCTATCCCGGCATGGGCAAGCTCATCTACGACGCGATCCTGGCCAGCGACTTCAACCTGGCGCTGGCCTGCCTGCTGATGGCGGCCCTGCTCGTGATCGTCGCGAACTTCGCGGCCGATCTCGTCTACGCGGCACTCGATCCGCGCATCGGCTTCCGGCGCGGCAACGGGGACGACGAATGAACGCGCGCCTCGCCGTCGCCGCCGCGATCCTTCTGCCCGCACTGCTCGCGGCCCTCTTCGCCCCGCTGCTTGCCGCGGCCACCGGCTACGACGAAGGGGCCGTCGACCTGACGAAGCGCTACCTGGCGCCGAGCCTCGCCCATCCGCTGGGCACCGACGAGCTCGGGCGCGACGTCGCCATGCGCCTTGCCTTCGGGGCGCGCGTGTCGCTGACGGTTGGCATCGCGGCGGCGCTTGCGGCGGCAAGCATGGGCACGGCGATCGGCCTCGTGTCGGGCTATGCGGGCGGGCGCGTGGATGCCGTGCTGATGCGCATGACCGATGCCGTGCTGTCGTTGCCGGTGTTGCCCGTCCTGATCGTGCTGGCGGCGGTCGATCCCGCCAAGCTGGGCCTGCCCGATGCCGACGCCGCCGGGCTGTGGCGCATCGTGGCCATCGTCGCGGCGTTCGGCTGGCCCAAGGTCGCCCGCCTCGTGCGAGCGGCCACACTCTCCTTGCGCGCGCGCGACTTCGTGCGCGCGGCCGAAGCGCTGGGGGCGACACCGTCGCGCATCGTGCTCGCGCACATCCTGCCCAACTGTGCGGCTCCCATCCTCGTGGCGACGGCGCTTGCCGTCGGCGGGACGATCCTGTTCGAGAGCGTGCTGTCGTTCCTGGGTCTCGGCATCCAGCCGCCGCTGCCCAGCTGGGGCAACATGCTGACCGGCGCCCAGGAGACGATCTGGCAGGCGCCGTGGCTGGCCCTGTGGCCGGGCCTCGCGATCCTGCTGACGGTCGCGGCGATCAACCTCGTCGCCGACGCGCTCCAGGACCGGCTCGATCCGCGCCGCTAGTGCGACATCAGCACCGGCAGCGTCATGTGGTCGAGGACGTGGCGCGTGGCGCCGCCGAAGATCGCCTCGCGCGTGCGGCTGTGGCCGTAGCCGCCCATCACCAGCAGGTCGGCCCCGAGGTCGGCGGCCCGATTGAGCAGCGCGTCGCCCACCGGCAGGTCGCCCGCATAGGTCGGGCTCGTGCTCGCCTTGACGCCGTGGCGCGCCAGATGGAGCGCGATGTCGGCACCCGGTTCGCGGCGCGCGGCGCCGGCCGGATCAGCCGACAGGATCGTGACATGGTCCGCCCGGCGCAGCAGCGGCAGCGCGTCGGCGATCGCGCGCGTGGCCTCGCGGCTGCCGTTCCACGCGCACAGGACATGGCGCAGGTCCGTCTTGTAGGTGCCGACCGCCGGCACCAGCAGGATCGGCCGGCCCGAGCCGAACAGCAGCGCCTCGATGGTCCGCGTCTGGTCGACGGCAAGATCGTCGGCCGCCTGCCCGACGACGGTCAGGTCGACGTAGCGCGCATGCTCCGCCAGCACCATGTCGGCATAGCCTTCGACGACGCGAAATTCGATGTCGATGCCCTCGGCGCGGCCGGCGGCGGCGACCCGGCCGGCGACGGCCTGCGCCTTCCCGGCGGCCTCCTTGCGCCACGCGTCGAGCAGCAGGTCGCCGATCTCGGCGCGCACGCGGCCGGGCATCTGCGGCGGAGGCTGGGTCAGCACGGCGACGAGATGGGCACCCTGCCGGCGCGCGAGACCGGCCGCGAAGGCGAGCCGCGCCGCCAAGGCCGGCGCGTCGTCGATATGGACAGCGATGTCGCGGATGCCGCCTGCGGACGCGGCGAGGTTCGCCTTTTCGAGAGTGGCTGCCGGGGACATGGCCTTCTCCTTCGTGGAATGACGGACGGATCGTGGCCGTTCCGCCTTGCCTGCGCCATGATCCAGGTCAATCCTCGCGCGGGCTGGCATCCGGAACCGGAATGGGCTAGCAAGGTCTTGAGTTTGCAGGAGCAATGACGATGGTCGTGTCTTCCGGGCCGGTGGTGCCCGTCATCCTCTCGGGCGGGTCCGGGACGCGGCTGTGGCCGCTGTCGCGCGAGCTCTATCCCAAGCAGCTCCTTGCCCTCGCCGGCCCGCGGACGATGATCCAGGAAACCGCCGCGCGCGTGGCCCACGCGCCGTTCGGCGCGCCGATCGTCGTGTGCAACGAGGCGCACCGCTTCATCATCGCCGAGCAGCTGCGCGCCATCGGAATCGTGCCGCGCGCGATCCTGCTCGAGCCGGTGGGCCGCAACACGGCCGCCGCCGCCGCCGCCGCCGCCCGCCTGCTCGACTCCGGCGAGACGATGATGCTGCTTCCCTCCGACCATGTCGTGCGCGACGAAGCGGCCTTCGCCGCCGCCGTCGCGACCGCGCGCCGGGCGGTCGCCGCCGGCAAGCTCGTGACGTTCGGCATCGATCCGCAGACGCCCGAGACCGGCTACGGCTACATCCGCAGCGGGGCCGCCCTCGCGGGCGTCGACGGCGCCTTCGCGGTCGACCGCTTCGTCGAGAAGCCGGACCTCGCGACCGCCGAGGGCTATCTGGCGCAGGGCGGCTGGGCGTGGAACTCCGGCATGTTCCTGTTCGGCGCCGGCACGTTCCTCGCCGAGCTTGCCGCCTTCGAACCCGCGATCGACGCGGCCGTCCGCGAAGCGCTCGCCAGGGCCACGCGCGATCTCGATTTCGTGCGTCTCGACATGGACGCGTTCGCGAAGGCGCCGTCGAAGTCGCTCGACTATGCGGTGATGGAACGCACGAAGCGGTCGGCCGTGGTGCCCGCGCGCCTCGGCTGGTCGGACGTGGGTGCGTGGAACGCGCTGTGGGAACTGGGAACGCGCGACGGCGACGGCAACGTCGTCGAGGGCGACATCGTGGCGGCCGACACGACGAACTCCTACCTGCGCAGCGAGGACAGGCTCGTCGCCACCGTCGGCGTCGACAACCTGATCGTCGTCGCGACCAAGGACGTCGTCATGGTCGCCGCCAAGGACCGCGCGCAGGACGTCAAGAAGATCGTCGACCGGCTGAAGGCGGAAGGACGCCCGGAAGCCACGGCCCATCCCGTCGTCTATCGCCCGTGGGGCACCTACCAGACCGTCGATCTCGGCGCACGCCATCAGGTCAAGCACATCATGGTGAAGCCGGGGGCGAAGATCTCGCTGCAGAAGCACGCGCGGCGGGCCGAGCACTGGGTCGTCGTCAGCGGCAACGCGCGCGTCACGCGCGACCAGGACGTGCTGATGCTGCGCGAGAACATGTCGGTCTACATCCCCGTCGGCTGCGTGCACCGGCTGGAGAATGTCGGCACCGATCCCTTGCGCATCGTCGAGGTGCAGTCGGGCGACTATCTGGGCGAGGACGACATCGTGCGTCTCGAAGACAGCTACGGGCGCACATGAACATGCAGGTCACCGCACGCGACATCGACGAGGCGGCCGCGCGCATCAAGGGTCGCGTGCTGCGTACGCCCACGCTGCGCTCGGGCACGCTGTCGGAAGTCGCCGGCGCCGAGATCTGGATCAAGTTCGAGAACCACCAGTTCGTCGCCTCGTTCAAGGAACGCGGCGCCCTCAACAAGCTCGCCCAGCTTGTCCCGGGCGAGCGCGAGCGCGGCGTCATCGCGATGTCGGCGGGCAACCACGCGCAGGCCGTGGCCTACCACGCGAGTCGGCTGGGCATCGCGGCGACCATCGTGATGCCCCGCGCCACGCCCAACGCAAAGGTCGCGCGCACGCGCGATCATGGCGCGCGCGTCATCCTCGAGGGCGACACGCTGGCCGACGCCGCCGCGTACGCGCGCGATCTGGCCGCGCGCGAGAACCTCGTCTTCGTCCATCCCTACGACGATCCGGCGATCATCGCGGGGCAAGGCACGCTCGCCCAGGAGATGCTCGCCGACGTGCCGGAACTCGACACGCTCGTGATCCCGGTCGGCGGCGGCGGCATGATCGCGGGCTGCACGATCGCGGCGCGCGCGATCAAGCCCGCCATCGACATCTACGGGGTCGAGGTCGAGGCGTTCGCCGCCGCCGCCCAGCGCAAGGCGGGGCAGGCCGTGCACACCGGCGGCCCGACCATCGCCGAGGGCATCGCGGTCGCCGACATCGGCAAGCTGTGCTGGCCGACGATCGAGCGCGACGTGCGCGAGGTGCTGGTCGTCGACGAACTGGAAGTCGAACGCGCCATCGTGCTGCTGATCGAGATCGAGAAGACCGTTGCCGAAGGGGCCGGTGCCGCCGGCCTCGCGGCCGTGCTCGCCCACCCCGACCGCTTCAAGGGCCGCAAGGTGGGCCTTGTACTTTGCGGCGGCAACATCGACACGCGCGTGCTCTCCAGCGTTCTGCTGCGCGGGCTCGCGCGCGACGGGCGGCTGCTGCGCCTGTCCATCGACATCGCCGACAAGCCGGGGGCACTCGGCGATCTCGCCCACCGCATCGGCACGGCCGGCGGCAACATCGTGGAGATCGAGCACCAGCGCATCTTCACCGAGAAGTCGGCCAAGAGCGTGATGATCGAGACGATGGTCGAGGTCGTGGACCGCGAGGCGGGCGAGAAGCTGGTGACCGACCTGAAGTCGGCGGGCTATCCCACCCAACCGCTCTAGCCGGGCAAGGCCGGCGGGGCGTATTCGCGCACCAGATCGGGCATGCGCCCTTCCTCGACAGCGTGGCACGCGACCCGGGCGCCGGTCTTCGCCGCGCGGGCCACCGGCACTTCGGTCCGGCAGCGCTCGTTGGCGAACGGACAGCGCGGATGGAACGTGCAGCCCGACGGCGGATCGATCGGGTTGGGCACTTCGCCCGCCACCGGCGTGCGCGGCCGGCCGGACATGTCGAGGTCGGGGATCGCGTCCAGCAGCATGCGCGTATAGGGATGCTGCGGGCGCGTGAACAGCGTCTGCACGTCGGCGACCTCGACGAGCTTGCCCAGATACATCACGCCGACGCGGTCGGAGATGTAGTAGACGACCGCGAGATTGTGGCTGATGAAGAGATACGTGAGGCCGAGCTGGCGCTGCAGGTCCTTCATCAGGTTCAGGATCTGCGCCTGCACCGACACGTCGAGCGCCGACGTGGGCTCGTCGCAGACGAGGAACTCGGGGTTCGACGACAGTGCGCGCGCGATCGAGATGCGCTGGCGCTGGCCGCCGGAGAACTCGTGCGGGAACTTCTCCTGGTCGGCCGGCGACAGGCCGACCTGGCGCAGCAGTTCGTCGACGCGCGCGCGGATCTGTGCGGGATCCGTCATCAGCCCGTGCACGACGATCGGCTCGGCGATGATCTTGCCGACGCGCCAGCGCGGATTGAGCGACGCGAACGGGTCCTGGAAGATCATCTGGAAGCGCTTGCGGATGCGCTCGATCTCGGATCTCGAATCGAGGTTCGCCATGTCGGTGCCGTCGAACACCATCGAGCCGCGCGTCGGGCGGTAGAGCCCGACGACGAGGCGCGCCACGGTCGACTTGCCGCAGCCGGACTCGCCGACCAGCGACAGCGTCTCGCCCTTGCGGATCTCGAAATCCACGCCGTCGACGGCGCGCAGAACCTGGCGCGGCACGCCGTCGATCAGCCGGTTGAGCAGCGGCTTCGAGACGTCGAAATGGCGTGCGAGATCGCGCGCGACGACCAGCGGTCCGGAAACGGGCGCGTTCATTGGGCAGCCGCCTTGCTCTGGCCGTCGTAGAGCCAGCACGCGACCCGGCTGTCGCCGACCGGGATGGGCTCGGGGCGCTCGGCCCGGCAGCGGTCGAACACCTTCGCGCAGCGCGGGTTGAACGCGCAGCCCTTCGGGATGGCGGTCAGGCGCGGCATGGCGCCGTCGATCTGGGCCAGGCGCGCCTGCTGGTTCCCGAGCTTCGGGATCGAGCCCATCAGCCCTTCGGTATAGGGATGGCGCGCGCGCTGGATGACGTCGCGCACCGGGCCGATCTCGGCGATGCGCCCGGCGTACATCACGGCCACGCGGTCGGCCGTCTCGGCGATCACGCCCATGTCGTGCGTGACCAGCATCACGGCCGTCCCGTGCTCGCGGCACAGGCGCTTGATGAGCGTGATGATCTGCGCCTGGATCGACACGTCCAGCGCCGTCGTCGGCTCGTCGGCGACGATCAGGCGCGGATTGGCGCATAGCGCGAGTGCTATGACCACGCGCTGGCGCATGCCGCCGGAGAACTGGTGGGGATAGTGGTCGATGCGCCGCTCCGCCGCCGGGATGCCGACATCCTGCAGGAGCTGGATCGCGCGCTCGCGCGCCGCCTTCTCGGACATCTCGAGATGCGTGACGATCGTCTCGGTGAGCTGGCGACCGATCGTGTAGAGCGGATTGAGCGAGGTGAGCGGGTCCTGGAAGATCGCGCCGATCTCCTTGCCCCGCACGCGGCGCATCTTCTCGTACGGCAGGTTGTCGATGCGCCGTCCGTCGAGCAGGATCTCGCCGCCGGCGATGCGGCCGGGCGGCTCGAGCAGGCCGATGATCGCGGCCCCGGTCAGCGACTTGCCGGCCCCCGATTCGCCGACCACGCCCAGGACCTCGCCCGGCGCGATCGAGAACGAGATGTCGTCGACGGCCACGAGCGTGCCGCGCCGCGTGGGGAACTCGACGCGCAGGCCTTTGACTTCGAGGAGCGGACGTTGGGCTTCCATGGTCAGCGGAGCTTGGGGTTGAGCGCGTCGCGCAGCCAGTCCCCGAGGAGATTGACGGCGAGCACCATGATCACGAGGGCGAGACCGGGGAAGACGGTGATCCACCACTCGCCCGAGAACAGGAAGTTGTTGCCGATGCGGATCAGCGTTCCGAGCGACGGCTGGGTCGGCGGCACGCCCACGCCGAGGAACGACAGCGTCGCCTCGGTGATGATGGCGAGCGCCAGGTGGATCGTCGCGATGACGAGCACGGGGCCGAGCACGTTGGGGAGCACGTGCTGCAGCATGATCGCGACCGGGTGGCGGCCGATCACGCGCGCGGCCTGCACGTATTCCTTGCTCTTCTCGACCATGCACGAGCCGCGCACCGTGCGCGCGTACTGCACCCAGCCCGAGAAGCCGATCGCCAGGATCAGCACGTAGATCGCGATCTCGTGGTGCATGTCGCGCGGGATGACGATGCGCGCCACGCCGTCGATCAGGAGGGCGATCAGGATCGCCGGGAACGAGAGCTGCACGTCGGCGATGCGCATGATCACGGCATCCACCGTGCCGCCGAGATAGCCGGCCAGCAGGCCCAACCCGATGCCCAGCACCATGGCGAAGACGACCGACAGGATGCCGACCAGCAGCGAGATGCGGCTGCCGAACAGGATCGTCGAGAACACGTCGCGCCCCTGCGTGTCGGTGCCCAGCGGATACTGCGGCAGGCCGTCGGGCAGCCAGGCCGGCGGCAGCGAGGCGTCCATCAGGTTGAGCTGGCGCAGGTCGAACGGGTTCTGCGGCGAGATCAGCGGCGCGAAGATGGCGCCGGCAAAGAACAGCACCGTCACGATCGCCGAGATCACGACGACGGGCGAGCGTTTGAAGCTGAAATAGATGTCGGAATCGAGTGCCCTGCGGATCGCGTCCATGCCTGCCGCTACCTTCCCGTCAATGGCCATGGCCGCCCGCCGCCGCGCGGTCGACGCGCAGGCGCGGGTCGACGGCGTAGTACAGCAGGTCGACGATCAGGTTGATCACGACGAAGAAGAACGCGATCAGCAGCAGGTAGGCCGCCATCACCGGGATGTCCGCCGAGCTGACCGACTGGATGAACAGGAAGCCCATGCCGGGCCACTGGAACACGGTTTCGGTGACGATGGCGAAGGCGATGATGCCGCCGAGCTGCAGGCCCGTGATCGTGATGACCGGGACCAGCGTGTTCTTCAGCGCATGCCCGAAATTGATCGCCCGGTTGTGCAGGCCGCGCGCGCGGGCGAACTTGATGTAATCGGTGCGCAGCACTTCGAGCATCTCCGAGCGCACGAGGCGCATGATCAGCGTCATCTGGAACAGCGCCAGCGTGATCGACGGCAGGATCAGCGCGCGCAGGCCCGTGGGCGTCAGGAAGCCGGTCGTCCACCAGCCCAGCGCCACGGTCGTGCCGCGCCCGAAGGACGGCAGCCAGCCGAGCACGACCGAGAAGACGAGGATCAGCAGGATGCCGATCAGGAAGGTGGGCAGCGACACGCCCACGAGGCTGACCGTCAGCAGCAGGCGCGACAGCCACGTGTCGCGGTTGAGGCCGGTATAGACCCCCATCGGAACGCCGACGGCGAGTGCGAGCACGGCCGCGCACAGCGACAGCTCGAGCGTGGCCGGCAGCCGCTCGCGCAGCAGCTCGGTCACGGGGCGCGCCAGGCGGTAGGAGATGCCGAACTGGCCCTGCGCCGCGTTGACGAGGAAATTGAAGTACTGGACGAAAAACGGCTTGTCGAGGCCGAGCTCCGTGACGAGGCGCTGGCGGCTCTCTTCGGTGAAATCCTGGCCGAGCATGATCGACACCGGATCGCCGACATAGGCGAACAGCGAGAACGCGACGAAGCCGACGGCCATCATCACGAGAACGGCCTGCAGCAGGCGGCGGATCACGAAAGCGATCATCGGCGGAGGGAGACGTCCTTCGGAAAAAAGGCCGGCGCCGGTCCCGCAGGAACGGCGCCGGCCGGACGGCGGCGGATCAGTTGACCTTGACCCACTTCACTTCGAGCTGGTTGTCCGCGCGATGGACCAGGTCGATGTTCGCGCGGGTGGCCCACGGGATCATCTGGTGGTGCAGCGGGATGTGCGGCACGCGCTCGTGGTACAGCTTGGCGAACTCGCCGATCAGCTTGCGGCGCGCATCCTGGTCGAGCTCGGTCTTGACCCGGTCGATGATGCGGTCGAAGTCGGGATCGGAGAAGCGGCCGTGGTTCCAGCTGCCGTTGCCGGGCTGGCCGTCGCGCGTGCGGATCAGCGCCTGGATCGAGTAGAGCGCGTCGTAGGTCGGCACACCCCAGCCGAGCAGGTAGAGCGACGTGTCGTCGCGCTGGACCTTCGGGAAGTAGGTGGCCAGCGGCTGCGCGTTGAGGTTCGCCTTGATGCCGATCTGCGACCACATCGCCACGAGCGCCTGGCAGATGGCCTCGTCGTTGACGTAGCGGTTGTTCGGGCAGTCGAACGTGACCTCGAAGCCGTCGGGGTAGCCCGCTTCGCGCATCAGCTTGCGCGCCTCGGCGACGTTGAACGGATAGCGCTTGTCCCACTCCTTCGAGTAGCCGTTCACCGCGTCGGGGAAGAGCGAGCCGGTGTTGACCGACGAGCCGCGCATGACGCGGGTGTGGATCGCGTCGATGTTGGCCGCGTGGTACATCGCCAGGCGGACGCGGACGTCCTTGAAGGGGTTCTTGCCCTTCACCGACGAATAGAGGAGCTCGTCGCGGCTGGTGTCGAACGAGATGAAGATCGTGCGGACTTCGGGACCGTTGACGATCTTGAGGCCCGGCGCCTGGCCGAGCTGCCCGATGTCCTGCACCGGCGGATCGAGGATGAAGTCGATCTCGCCCGAACGCAGGGCGGCCGTACGGGTCGCGGCCTGGGCGATCGGCTGGAAGACGATCTCGGTCACGTTGCTTTCGCGCGCGGCGTTGTTCCACCAGTTGGGGTTCGCGGCCAGCACGGTGCGCACGTCCGGCTCGCGGCTGCGGACCATGAACGGACCCGTGCCCATCGCGTTGCGCCCGGTGAAGAACTCTTCGCGGCCGACGGCATTCTGCGGACGCGTGGCGTTGTTGGCCTCGCTCCACTCCTTGTCCATCATGAACACCGACGGGATCTTCTGGATCAGGATCGGATCGGGGATCTTGGTCACGATGTCGACCGTCAGGTCGTCGACCTTGACCGCCTGATCGATCGTGTCGGTGAAGATGCCGTACTGCGAGAACTGGTGCTTCGAACGGGCGATCGAGAAGACCACGTCGTCGGCGTTGAAGGCGTTGCCGTTCGAGAACTTCACGTTGGGGCGCAGCGTGAAGCGCCAGCGCAGCGGGTCGACCTGGCGCCATGCGGTGGCGAGGCCCGGCTCGAGTTCCAGCTTCTTGCCGCGCTGGACGAGCGGCTCGTAGACCTGGCGAAGCAGCAGCGTGACGTTGCCCGCGTTCTGCGAATGCGGGTCCATCGTGTTGGCATCGCCCGAGACGGACATGCGGAACGGCTTTGCCTCCGCGCTGTCGGACATAATGCCGCACGCCATCGCGCCCGCCAGGGCGGCGAAGGCGATCGTGCGGATCGGATGGGGGGTAGGCATCTGTTTTTTCTCCGTGCGTTGTGACGGGCAGACTGCGGGATCAGGCACCATTCGTGCCAGTTTTTCTCCAACGACCCCCGCCGCGCTGCCCGGTGGACCTGTGCCCGATCTTGGTAATAGTTCTCACGTCCGAATCAATCGAATTTTGAGCCCGGCCGCACCGGACCCGGAACGGGACGGGAACGGAGCCGTGCGGGACATCCGCGCCGGTGGTAAGTTAGGATCACCGAAACCCGAGGAGCCGACCGACATGAACGACTTGCGACCGCGCGGAAATTCGCTGGCAGCCCGCGACATCGCCGCCCTGGTCCATCCCTACACCAACCTGCGGTCCCACGAGACCGACGGTCCGGTCATCATGGCCAAGGGACACGGTGTCCATGTCGTCGACGACAACGGCAAGGAATACATCGAAGGTCTCGCCGGCCTGTGGTGCGCGTCGCTGGGCTTCAACGAGCCGCGGCTGGCCGAAGCGGCCCAGCGCCAGATGCGCGAGCTGCCCTACTACCATATCTTCGCGGGCAAATCGCACGAGCCGGGCATCGTGCTTGCCGAGAAGCTGAAGGAGCTTGCCCCCGTCCCGATGTCGAAGATCTTCTTCGCGAGCTCGGGCTCGGAAGCCAACGACACGGCCATCAAGATCCTCTGGTACGTCTCCAACGCCGCCGGCACGCCCAAGCGCAAGAAGATCATCAGCCGCGAGAAGGCCTATCACGGCGTGACGATCGCGGCGGCCTCGCTGACCAAGCTGCCGGTGAACCAGCGCGATTTCGACCTGCCGATCTTCCCCGTCGCCTATGCCGAGACGCCGCACCACTATCGCGGGGCCGAACCCGGCGAAAGCGAGGACGCCTATTCGACGCGCCTTGCGGCGAACCTCGAGAAGCTGATCCTGGCGGAAGATCCCGAGACGATCTGCGCGATGTTCGCCGAGCCCGTCATGGGAGCCGGCGGCGCCATCGTCCCGCCGGCGGGCTATTTCCCGAAGATCCAGAAAGTGCTGAAGAAGTACGGCATCCTGCTCGTCGCCGACGAGGTGATCTGCGGCTTCGGGCGCACGGGCAACATGTGGGGCAGCCAGACCTTCGGCATGGAGCCCGACATCCTGACCTGCGCCAAAGCGCTGTCGAGCGGCTATGTGCCGATCTCGGCGGTAATGATCTCCGAGCCCGTCTATCAGGCCATGCAGCGCCAGAGCGACAAGATCGGCAGCTTCGGGCACGGCTACACCTATTCGGCGCATCCGGTCCCGGCGGCCGTGGCGCTCGAGACGCTGAAGATCTACGAGGAACGCGACATCGTCGGCCATGTCCGGCGCATGGCGCCGCGTTTCCAGGCGGCCTTGCGCGCCCTTGCCGAACATCCGCTGGTCGGCGAAGCGTCCGGTGTGGGACTCATCGGCGGTCTCCAGCTCGTCAAGGACAAGGCGACGAAGACGTGCTTCGCCCCGGCCCAGGCGGTCGCCCCGCTCGTCGCGAAGGCGTGCGAGGCGGCGGGGCTGATGGTGCGCGGGCTGTTCGACAACCGGGTCGCCGTCTGCCCGCCGCTCATCATCGCCGAGAGCGAGATCGACGAACTCTTCGCGCGCTTCCGCAAGGGCCTCGACGACGGCCATGCGGCGGCCAGGGCGAAGGGCCTGCTGGACTGACCGGACCGGGATTTCGACGATGCGCAGGGATTACGACCGCTACTTCTCCGACGTCACCGGCAACCTGAAGGCCGAAGGACGATACCGCGTCTTCGCGGATCTCGAACGCAAGTGCGGCCAGTTCCCGCACGCCGTCTGGCATTCGCCGCAGGGACCGGTCGACGTCGTCGTCTGGTGCTCGAACGACTACATGGGAATGGGCCAGCATCCCGCGACGCTCGAGGCGATGGCCGCGACGCTGCGCGCCAACGGTGCGGGTGCCGGGGGGACGCGCAACATCTCGGGCACCAACCACCAGCACGTCCTGCTCGAGGCCGAGCTGGCGGACCTGCACGCCAAGCCGGCCGCCCTCGTCTTCTCGTCCGGCTACAACGCCAACGAGGCGACGCTGTCCGCGCTGGGCAAACTCCTGCCCGACGTCGTGATCCTGTCCGACGAGCTCAACCACGCCTCGATGATCGAAGGCATCCGGCATTCGGGGGCCGAGAAGCGCGTCTTCCGGCACAACGATCAGGCGGATCTCGAACGCCATCTGGCCGCGATCGACCCCGCGCGGCCCAAGGTCGTCGCCTTCGAGAGCGTCTATTCGATGGACGGGGATGTCTCCCCCATCCACGCTTTCTGCGATCTTGCCGAGCGGTACGACGCGATCACGTACCTGGACGAGGTGCACGCGGTCGGGCTCTACGGCGCGCACGGTGCCGGCATCGCCGAGCGCGACGGCGCGCAAGGACGCATCGACATCGTGCAGGGCACGCTCGCCAAGGGCTTCGGCGTGGTCGGCGGCTATGTCGCCGGATCGGCCGCCCTGTGCGATGCGGTGCGCAGCGTGGCACCCGGCTTCATCTTCTCGACCTCGATGCCGCCGGTCATCGCCGCCGGCGCGCTTGCGGCGATCCGACATCTCAAGCGCAGCACGGCCGAGCGCACGGCGCTTGCCGAGCGCGCGGCCCGGCTCAAGCGCCTGCTGGCCGGCGCCGGGCTGCCGCTGATGGCCTCGTCCACGCATATCGTGCCGCTGCTGGTCGGCGACGCGCGCGCGTGCAAGCGGGCGTCCGACGACCTGCTGGAGCGCCATCGCATCTACGTCCAGCCGATCAACTATCCGACCGTGCCGCGCGGGACCGAACGCCTGCGGCTGACGGCCACGCCCTTCCACGACGATGCGCTGATGGACCGGCTGGTCGAGGCGCTTGTTGACGTCTGGGGCCGGTTGGAATTAAGCAAGGCCGCATGAATTTCGCGCGGTTCCGAACCCTCGCCGCTCCGCTCCTGGCACTGGCCCTCGCCGGCTGTGCCGCGGACGCCAGCCGGACATACGGGTCGTCCTACCCCTCCTACGATCCGACGCTTCCCCGTCAGGTCCGCGCAGCCGGGCCCCTGCCGGTGACGCTGGACGGCAGCCCGTTCCCGGCCGCCGAAATCGTCGCTGCCCTGAACGCAACGCCGAACATGTACGGCCTCATTTTCGTGCCCGACGCCACTCCGGCCCAGGCCGGCTACCGGATCACGCTCAATTTTACGGCGAATACGTCCAGCCCGTGCAACTCCGCCAGCGCCAGCTCGATGCCGTTCGATGCCGGCCCTTCGACGATCGGCGTCGTTGCCGCCTTCTGCCGGTCCGGCGGCCTGCTGTCGCGCACGACCGGCATGGCGCCGCGCCCGGCCCGCGCCGACGACCCGGCGTTCCGCCGATTCATGAGCGACCTGATCGTCGAGCTGATGCCGGCCTACAAGCCCTACGGCGTCGAAAACGGCGATTGTCCGAACCGGCCGAACTGCTAGCGCACGGCCCCCCGATACGGCATTCTGCGCCGTCGTCCGAAACGGGGAAGTCCATGGATCCGAGAAGCGTCAAGACCGCCGAAGATGCGGCTGCCCTCATCGCCGCGCGCAAGATCGACAACGTCAAGGTCGGCGTCTTCGACGTCGACGGGATCATGCGCGGCAAGTACATGTCGCGCGAGAAGTTCCTGTCCGCGCTGACGGGCGGCTTCGGCTTCTGCGACGTCGTGCTCGGCTGGGATTCCAACGACCAGCTCTACGACAACGCGAAGTACACGGGCTGGCACACGGCCTACCCCGACGCGCCGGTGCGCGTGCTGCCCGACACGTGCCGCGACATCCCGTTCGAGCCCTCGACGCTGCTGTTCCTGGCCGAGTTCGCCGAGAAGGCCGAGGCCGTCTGCCCGCGCGGCACGCTGCGGCGCGTCATCAAGTACGCCGCCGACATGGGGCTGACCGCGTCGGCCGCCGCCGAGTTCGAGTTCTTCGTCTTCGACGAGACGCCCGATACGGTGCGCGAGAAGAACTACCGGAACCTCAAGACGATCACGCCGGGCTACTACGGCTATTCGATGCTGCGCAACTCCGTGCACGCGGATTTCTACCATCACCTGCTCGACACGATGCGCGCGATGGACGTGGCGATCGAGGGCCTGCACACCGAGACAGGCGCCGGCGTCCTGGAAGCGGCCATCGGCGTGGACGGCATCCTTGCCGCGGCCGACAAGGCCGCGCTGTTCAAGACCTACACCAAGATACTCGCCCAGCGGCAGAACCGCATGGCGACGTTCATGGCGAAATGGTCGCACGACTGGCCGGGCCAGAGCGGGCACCTGCACATCTCGCTCAAGGACAGGAAGGGCAAGTCGGCCTTCCATGACCCGAAGAAGCCGCACGCCATCTCCGACACGATGCGCCACTTCATCGGCGGCCAGCAGATGCTGATGCCCGAACTGCTGGCGATGATCGCGTGCACGGTCAACTCGTATACCCGCCTGATCCCCGGCTTCTGGGCGCCGACCGCGTCGATGTGGGGGGTCGAGAACCGCACGACGGCGCTGCGCGTCATTCCGGGTTCGGCCAAGTCGCAGCGCGTCGAGTACCGGGTCGCCGCTGCCGACATCAATCCGTACATCGCCTTTTCGGCGGCCCTTGGTTCGGGCCTGTGGGGCATCGCCAACCGGATCGAGCCGACCAAGCCCGTGCAGGGCAACGCCTATGCGGTCGAAGCGCCGACCAAGCTCCAGTTGCCGCGCACGCTGGGAGATGCCGCCAGACGGCTCGCGGCGTCGAAGGCAGCCAAGGAGCTGTTCGGCGAGGCGTTCGTCGAGCACTACGCCGGGACCCGCGACTGGGAGCAGCGCGAATACAACAAGGCGA
>JBIKWI010000238.1:0-4654 GCA_044356395.1 Tagaea sp.
GCGGCCTTGCCCAGCCCGGCCAGCGCATGAAGGCGACCGTCATGCTGCGCAACGGCTACATCTCGATGGGCTTCGAGGCCGATCTCGAGATCGTGCGCTTCGTCGACGGGCTTGTGGGCGCGCGCTACACCTGCGCCGACCCGCACGTGCGCCAGCGCATCAAGGCGCATTTCCGCGCATGAATCGCTCCGCCCGCCGCCGGCAGTCGCCGGGGCGGGCGGAGCTTCGTCATCGGGTCCGTGTCGTCAGGCGGCCTTCGCCTCGAGGACCTGCGGCTTTGCGCCGGTCTCGATCGCGATGCGGCGGGGCTTCATCGCCTCGGGCACCTCGCGCACGAGTTCGACGAACAGCAGGCCGTTCTCGAGCTTGGCCGTCGTCACGCGGATGAAATCCGCGAGCTGGAAGCGGCGCTCGAAGCTGCGCTGCGCGATGCCGCGATGCAGGAAGGCGCTGCCGGCGGCGTCGCCGTCCTTCTTCTGCCCGGCGATCACGAGCGTGTTCTCCTGCTGGACGAGCGTGATCTCGTCGGTGCCGAACCCGGCCACGGCCATCGCGATGCGATAGCCGTTCTCGTCGGTCTTCTCGATGTTGTACGGCGGGTAGCCGACCTGTTCGGCGCCGCGCATCGACTCGTCGATCAGGCGCGAAAGGCGGTCGAAGCCGATGCTGGAACGGAAAAGGGGCGAAAAATCGAAGTGGTTCATGATCCTATCCTCCTTTGAGCGATGGGACGCTGGTGATGCCGCCGGCCCCGGATGGGCACCGTCGGACACCGGCGATTTAGGCGTTCCGGCGGCGGGTTCAAGCCCCCGGCATGGGTAAAAAACGCATTTGCGTTTTCCGGGGTCCGACCCGAAACTTGTCGGCGAAGGAGCTTCGCAAGTGACCCTGACCGACACAGGCGGCGGTGCGCTCGAGCGGATCGCCCCGTTCTTCGGACGGACATACGACGAGACGATGAGCCTGCTGCTGTCGGCGCGGCATTACGTGGCCAATGTCCAGCCCGGCGAGCCCTTCCAGACCGATCCCGACGAACGGCTGCACATGAACTGCGAGGCGATGCGCCTGACGACGCGCCTTGCGCAGGTCATGGCGTGGCTGCTGGCCCAGAAGGCGGTCGCGGCGGGCGAGCTGACGCGCGACGAGGTGCGCGACGAGCGATACCGCCTGGGCGCGCACGATCTCTGCCTTGCCGACACCGACGCGCGGGTCGCGCGGTCCAGCCCCAGGCTCGGCGACCTGATGGGCCAGAGCCGCCGGCTATTCGAGCGCGTGGCGCGCCTCGACAGCCAGCTCGGCACCTGAAACGCGAAACGGGCGCCCCGTTGCGGGGGCGCCCGTCCTTTGCCGACCGCCCGGGGGCGGAAAGCGGATTACTTCTTCGCGGCGGCTTTCGCCGGTGCGGCGGCCTTGGCCGGAGCCGCGGCCTTCGCCGGTGCGGCGACGGCGGGCGCACCGGTCGAAGCGGCGGCCGTGCCTTCGCCGGTCGGCGCTGCCTTGATGCCGAGCCCTGCGAAGCGCTTGTTGAACTTGGCGACCTGGCCGCCGGTGTCCATCATGCGCTGCTGGCCGGTCCAGGCCGGATGCGTCTTGGGGTCGATGTCGAGGCGCAGCGTGTCGCCCGGCTTGCCCATCGTCGAACGGGTCTTGAACTGGGTGCCGTCGGTCATCACGACGTTGATCTCGTGGTAGTCGGGGTGGATCTGGGCCTTCATCGCGCGCTCCGGGATTTCCCAATCGGTCGCCAGGCAGCCACATGCGGCGCCTTTGCAAGAGCGGGGCTTATACAGGCTTGCGGGCGCGCGTGCAAGCCGACCCGCCCCAGCCTCTCGACCTTTGCGCCCCAGCGTGCTAAAGCGCAGAACGCATTGATTTTTCCCGGAGTTTTGCCGCCGATGGACGACCGCGAATTCGCCGCCGAGGCCGACCGAACGCTGCAGCGGCTGCAGGACGCGGTCGAGCGCGCGTTGGCCGACGACGATCCCGAGATCGAACTTCGCGGCGGCATCCTGACGATCGACCTTGCCGGCGGCGGGCAGTTCGTCGTCAACAGGCACGCGCCGACCCGGCAGATCTGGGTATCCTCGCCTGTATCGGGAGCGGCACACTACGCTTGGGACAGCGCTCAGGGCTGCTGGCGTTCGACGCGCGGCCCCGACATTCTCGAAGCAAGACTTGCCGCCGACCTCGCCCAGGCGACCGGCAGGCCGGTCGCGATCGCCTGAAGGAACGGACAGCATCCACGATGGCCGAGCGCAGCGAAAAGACGGTCGAGACCGGAGCCAATGCGCCAGCGCGCGCGACCAGCCGGAACTTCCGCGTGCTCGCGCGCCTCGGCGCGTTCCTGCTGCCCTACCGTGCGCGGATGGCCGCGGCGTTCGTGGCGCTGACGCTGGCGGCGGGTTCGGTCCTGGGGCTGGGCACGGCACTGCGCTGGCTGATCGACGCGGGCTTCGCCAGCGGCGACGCGGGCCTGCTGGATTCGGCGCTGTGGGGGCTGATCGGCTTCGTGCTGCTGCTCGCCGGCGCCACCTATTCGCGCTCGTATCTCGTCACGTGGCTGGGCGAGCGCGTGACCGCCGACCTGCGCAAGGCGGTCTTCGCGCGCACGCTGCGCCTGTCGCCCGCGTTCTTCGAGACCACGCGCACCGGCGAGGTGCTGTCGCGCCTGACGGCCGACACCACGGCCATCCAGACCATCGTCGGATCGACCGCGTCGATGGCGCTGCGCAACGTGCTGCTGATGGTCGGCGGCGCCACGATGATGGCGATCACGGCACCCGGGCTTGCGACGATGACGCTGGCGGTCGTGCCGTTCGTCGTGGCCCCCATCGTGCTGTTCGGGCGCAAGGTGCGCGCCCTGTCGCGCGAAAGCCAGGACCGGCTGGGCGACGTGGGTGCCGACATCGACGAGACGCTGAATGCCGTGCGCACCGTGCAGGCCTTCAACCGCGAGGACGTGGACGGGGCGCGTTTCGACCGGCGCGTCGAGGAGGCGTTCGCCGCCAACGCCAGGCGCGCGGCGGCGCGCTCGGCGCTGATCGCACTCGTCATGCTGCTCGTGTTCGGGGCCGTCGGCTTCGTGCTGTGGGTCGGCGGGCACGGCGCCATGCGCGGCGAACTGACGGTGGGCCAGCTCAGCGCGTTCGTCTTCTACGCGGTCGTCGTGGCAAGCTCGGTCGGCGCCATCAGCGAATTCATGGCCGACCTGCAGCGCGCGGCCGGCGCTTCCGAGCGGCTGTTCGAGCTGCTCGATGCCGTGCCCGAGATCCGCGCCCCGGCGGCACCCGCCGTCTTCCCGAGCCCCGCACGCGGTGCGGCCGCGTTCGAGGGCGTGACGTTCCGCTATCCCAGCGCGCCCGACCGCGCGGCGCTCGAAGACCTGTCGTTCGCGGTGGCACCGGGCGAGACGGTGGCCGTGGTCGGCCCGTCGGGCGCGGGCAAGACGACCGTCTTCCAGCTCCTGATGCGCTTTTACGATCCGCAGGCCGGGGCCGTCCGGCTCGACGGGATCGACCTGCGCGACGCCGACCCGGCACAGGCGCGCGCGCGCATCGGCTTCGTGTCGCAGGAACCGACGATCTTCGCCGCCGACGTGATGGAGAACATCCGCTACGGCCGGACCGACGCCAGCGACGCCGACGTGCGCGCCGCCGCCAAGGCCGCCTATGTCGACGAGTTCGCCGAACGGCTGCCGCAGGGCTGGAACACGTTCCTTGGCGAGCGCGGCGTGCGGCTTTCCGGCGGCCAGCGCCAGCGCATCGCAATCGCGCGCGCACTCGTGCGCGATCCGGCCCTGCTGCTGCTCGACGAGGCGACGAGTGCCCTTGATGCCGAAAGCGAGCGCTACGTGCAGGCCGCCCTCGAGACGCTGGGGCAGGGGCGCACGGTCATCGCGATCGCGCACCGGCTTGCGACCGTCGTGCGCGCCGACCGCCTGATCGTGCTCGATCGCGGGCGCAAGCTCGCCGAAGGGCCGCACGCGCGGCTGGTGGCGCAGGGCGGGCTCTATGCGCGCCTCGCGGCCCTGCAGTTCGACACGCCGCCGCCCGAGTTCGGCGCGCGGCTCGAAGGAGTGGGGCGATGAAAGCGACGTTTGCGGCCGTGCTGGTCTCCCTCGGTCTCGCGGTGTCGGCCTGCGGCTCGGACCAGCCGCTGCGCGGCCCCAATCCGCTGCTGCTGCGCGCCATCGACCGCATCTCCGACCAGGACTTCGCGGTCCCGGTCGAGGGCGGGGCCTCCGCCCTGCTGCCGGTCTTCGCCGACAGGAAGCTCGTCGATCCGCATGCCGGCGTGAAGCGCGCGGTGATCGGTATCCAGGACGTCGCGCGCAACGCCGGTGGCGTGTTCGACACGCTGCGGCAGGTTGCCGGCGGAAGCGACGAGGCCATCGTCCTCGTGCCGCAGTTCCTCGCCGCGCAGGATGCGGAGAAGCACGGGCTGGGCCCCGATTTCGCGCGCTGGACCATCGAAGGCTGGCGCGACGGCGGCAATTCGCGCCCGTCGAGTCTGCGCGATACGGGGGCGCTCGTGTCGAGCTTCGCCGTGCTCGACGCGCTGCTCCTGTACCTGTCCGACCGCGCGATCTTCCCCGACCTCGGCGAGATCGTGCTGGTCGGACACGGGCAGAGTGCCCGCACGGTCCAGCTCTACG
>JBIKWI010000075.1:0-15834 GCA_044356395.1 Tagaea sp.
CCGAATTATTCAAGTCGTAAAAAGGGTCGGCTTGTCATTGCCCGGCCGATTTCCTATTAGAGTACCCGGCTTTTCTACTCCGACAGGCGGCAATGCCGGAAAAAATCGACTTCAGCAAGGTCCGGTTTCTGATCGTCGATCCGAACCCGCTCGCCCTCCAGATGCTCAACGACATCCTCTCGATGCTGGGGGCCAATTACGTGCGCCGGGTGACGGACTACGACAAGGCGATGGAGGTCCTCAAGGAGGGCAACATCGACATCCTGATCACCGAGCGCGAGATCACGCCCAAGAACGGCATCGAACTCGTCGATTACATCCGGAACGACCCGAGCTCGCGCGACCGCATGCTGCCGATCATCGTGCTGACGGCGCGCTCCGAGGAGCCGTTCGTCGTCGAGGCGCGCGACCACGGGGCCAACGAGTTCGTCGCCAAGCCTTATACGGTCGATTCGCTCTACAAGCGGCTTTCCGCCGTGATCGCGTATCCCCGCGCCTTCGTGAACGCGCCCGGCTATTTCGGGCCCGAGCGGCGGCGCAAGCAGATGCCCTTCAACGGGCCCGAGCGGCGGGGGGTCGATCCCAACGCCCCGAAGGGCTAAGCTCCTCGGGTCCGGGGGGAATCGCGCGTGGCAAGCAAGGGCAAAGTCCAGATCATCCAGCCGTCGACCGACCTGCGCAAGCGGGCGGTCAACTTCAAGACCGGCTTCGGCGTCATCCTGTCGCCGCAGGAAACGCAGAAGCTGCAGGCCGTCGTCGAGAAGTCGTCGGACGAGTTCACGCGCAAGATCGGCGAACGGCTGAAGGCGCTGCGCGAGGAGATGGCGAAGTTCGACGACGGCGAGGCGCCGCCGATGTCGCTGATCGCGCGCATCGTCGCCGACGCGCTGGAGATCAAGGGAATGGGCGGCACCTTCAAGTTCCCGCTGCTCACCCAGATCGCCAAGTCGCTGCACGACTACGCTACGCAGATCCACGAGCCCAACGCCTGGAACACCGTGATCGTCGGCCACCACATCGACGCCCTCTACGTCGTCCTTGCCCAGCGCATCACGGGCCTCGGCGGACGCATCGAAGCGGAACTGCTGAAGGCGCTGCGCGCCGCGTCGACGAAATTCAAGTGACGCCTCGCCATGACGTCAGCGCGGGGCCGCGTTGACGAGTCATGCGGCCCGATCCGCGATTTACTCTTGCGCGGCGGGACAATTGTGATATCTAGCGTTTCAGACGCCAATCGCACGTGCCCCAGGCCCACGAGGCAAGCGCTAAGAGGTAGGGCGGAGAGCTCGCGAAGAGCACTCACGCCTCTCGACCACCAAGCGCTCGAGGTCAAGCAACGACGTAGACGCGTCCTTTTCGGCACGAACCGGTCAACAGTGGGCCGGTGTTCCTTTAGGGATGTGGACATGGTTGCGACCGAGAACGGGGCCTCGCGCCTTCCGTTTACAAAAGGATGACCGCCGCCTGACGGTGCCCCGCTTTATGGCACCGTCGGCGTCCGGACGCGCTCACCCGATCGAACGATCGGCCGGCGTCCGGGAGAGGCCCTCCGCTGCGGGACGTCCGAATTCCGCACAGTTCCAAACATCCGCTTTCGACGTGTCGGCCCGACCATCGGGCCCCGCTCGAACGGGCATGGCTCCGCCGAAACGGTGATCGAACACCGTTGGGCGTGCGCCGCGGGAGTTCACATACGTGGGTTTGTACGACAAGAAGCATGTGGCGTATTCCGGGCGTCTGGTGATCGTGGGCTTTGGCTCGATCGGCCAGGGTGTCCTGCCGCTCGTCATCCGCCATATCGACATGCCGGTCAGCCGCATCTCGATCGTGACCGCCGAGCCGCGCGGGCGCGAAGTCGCCGCCGAATACGGGGTCGAATTCGTCGAGCAGGCGCTGACGCGCGCGAACTACCGCGACGTGCTCGCACCGCGCCTGTCGGCGGGCGACTTCCTGCTCAACCTGTCCGTCGACGTCTCGTCGGTGGCGCTGATCGAACTCGCCAACGAGCGCGGCGCCTTCTATCTCGACACCTGCATCGAGCCGTGGCCGGGCGGCTATACCGACCCGTCGCTGACGCCCTCGCAGCGCTCGAACTACGCGCTGCGCGAGTCGGCGCGCGCGCTGCGCGCGAAGTTCGCCGGCGGCCCGACCGCGGTACTCACGCACGGCGCCAACCCGGGGCTGGTCTCGCACCTCGTCAAGGAAGCGCTGCTGAACATCGCCAACGACACCGGTGCCGCACCGGCGGCGACGCCGGCATCGCGCGGCGAGTGGGCCGGGCTTGCCGCCAGGCTAGGCGTCAAGGTCATCCACATCGCCGAGCGCGACACGCAGGTCGCCAAGTACCCCAAGAAGGTCGGCGAGTTCGTCAACACCTGGTCGATCGACGGCTTCGTGGGCGAGGGCTCGCAGCCGGCCGAACTCGGCTGGGGCAGCCACGAGAAGACCTTTCCGGCCGACGGCAAGCGCCACGAGTTCGGCTGCGATGCCGCGATCTACCTGATGCGCCCGGGTGCGGGCACGCGCGTGCGCTCCTGGACGCCGCTCGAAGGGCCGTTCCACGGCTTTCTCGTCACGCACAACGAGGCGATCTCGATCGCCGACTACTACACGCTCAGGAACGGCGACACGGTCGCCTACCGCCCGACCGTCCACTATGCCTACCACCCTTGCGACGACGCCGTGCTGTCGGTCCACGAGCTGGCCGGCAAGAACTGGACGATGCAGCCGGCCAAGCGGCTCATGATGGACGAGATCGTCTCGGGCATGGACGAGCTGGGCGTGCTGCTGATGGGGCACAAGAAGGGTGCGTACTGGTACGGCTCGCGCCTGACCATCGAGCAGGCCCGCAAGCTCTGCCCGCACAACAACGCGACGTCGCTGCAGGTGACGGTCGCGGTGCTGGCCGGCATCGTGTGGGCGATCGAGAATCCGAAGGCGGGCCCGGTCGAAGCGGACGAGATGGACCATGCGCGCTGCATGGAAGTCTGCCGCCCCTATCTGGGCGACGTCGTCGGCGCATACACCGACTGGACGCCGCTTTCCGGGCGCGAAAAGCTGTTCCCGGAACCGCTCGAGCGCGACGACCCTTGGCAATTCACCAACTTCCGCGTCGCCTGACGCTACCTCTGGAGAACTGGAGTACTTCGGGATGACCACCAAGAAGATCCGCGACTTCCTCGCCGAGCGACGGGCGACCCCCTACCTGGTCGTCGACCTCGACGTCGTCGCCGACAACTACCGCAAGCTCAAGGACGCGGTCCCGCAGGCCGGCATCTACTACGCCATCAAGGCCAACCCGGCGCCTGAGATCCTCGACGTGCTGACGAAGCTTGGCTCGTCGTTCGACACCGCCTCGGTCAACGAGATCGACATGGCGCTGCGCGCGGGCGTGTCCGCCGACAAGATCTCGTACGGCAACACGATCAAGAAGAAGGACGACATCGCGGCCGCCTACGCGCGCGGCGTCCGGCTCTTCGCGTTCGACTCGGAAGCCGAGCTTGCGAAGCTCTCGGCCGCCGCACCGGGCGCCAAGGTGTTCTGCCGCATCCTCACCTCGGGCGAAGGGGCCGACTGGCCGCTGTCGCGCAAGTTCGGCTGCGACATCGAGATGGCGCGCGAGCTGCTGATCTCGGCCGCTTCGAAGGGCGTGGTGCCGCACGGCGTGTCGTTCCATGTCGGTTCGCAGATGAAGGACCCGAACGCCTGGGACCGGGCGGTCGAGCAGGCGGCCTGGCTGTTCCGCGAGTGCGAGGACGCCGGCGTGCAGCTCAACATGCTCAACCTGGGCGGCGGATTCCCGACCAAGTACCGCAAGGACATCCCGGCGATGGGCAGCTACGGTGCGGCGATCCATGCGGCACTCGCGCGCCATTTCGGCAACCGCGTGCCCGAGATCATCGTCGAGCCGGGCCGCCAGATGGTCGGCAATGCCGGCCTGATCGACACCGAGGTGGTGCTCGTCTCGCGCAAGTCCAAGCGCGACACGCGCCGCTGGGTGTATCTCGACATCGGCAAGTTCGGCGGTCTCGCCGAGACGATGGACGAGGCGATCCAGTATCCGATCGTGTCCGCGAAAAAGGGCTCGAAGGTCGAGCGCGTCGTGCTCGCCGGCCCGACCTGCGATTCGGCCGACGTGCTCTACGAGAAGGCCGACTATCGCCTGCCGATCGACCTGGAAGCGGGCGACCGGCTGGAGATCCGGGCCACGGGCGCCTACACGACGACTTACTCGGCCGTCGCCTTCAACGGTCTCGAACCGCTGAAGTGCTACTGCATCTGAGGTTGTGATGGATCGTCGGCGAAAGCCATGACGAATCTGCATGCCAAGTATTTCGGATAACGTTCACTCATCCGGAAAGAATACGCCTAAAAGAAATCCGCGACGCCAACGAGCGTGCCCAAGGCCCGAGACGGCCGGCGAAATTCGCCAGTGCGTCCGAAATTCCGGTCAAGCAACGACGTCATGCGTCCTGTCGGAACCAGCTGGTAGCCAATCCAGCACCGCATGGGAGAGCTGACCTATGACCACCAAGAAGATCCGCGACTTCATTGCCGAACGACGCCCGACCCCCTACCTGGTCGTCGACCTCGACGTCGTCGCCGACAACTTCCGCAAGCTGAAGGACGCGGTCCCGCAGGCCGGCATCTACTATGCCATCAAGGCCAATCCGGCGCCGGAGATCCTGGACACGCTGGCCAAGCTCGGCTCGTCGTTCGACACCGCCTCGGTCAACGAGATCGACATGGCGCTGCGTTCGGGCGTTTCGGCCGAGCGCATCTCGTACGGCAACACGATCAAGAAGAAGGACGACATCGCCGCAGCCTACGCGCGCGGCGTGCGTCTCTTCGCCTTCGATTCCGAGGCCGAGCTGGAGAAGCTGTCGCAGGCCGCACCGGGTGCGCGCGTGTTCTGCCGCATCCTCACCTCGGGCGAAGGGGCCGACTGGCCGCTGTCGCGCAAGTTCGGCTGCGATCCCGAAATGGCGCGCGAACTGCTGATCGCGGCCGCCTCGAAGGGCGTCGTGCCGCACGGCGTGTCGTTCCATGTCGGCTCGCAGATGAAGAACGTGGATGCGTGGGACGACGCGGTGGCGCAGGCCGCCTGGGTGTTCCGCGAGTGCGAGGACGCGGGCGTGCAGCTCAACATGCTCAACATGGGCGGCGGATTCCCGACCAAGTACCGCAAGGACATCCCGGCCATGGGCAGCTACGGCGAGGCGATCCACGCGGCGCTGGCCAGGCACTTCGGCAACCGCGTGCCCGAGATCATCGTCGAGCCGGGCCGCCAGATGGTCGGCAATTCGGGCGTCATCGACACCGAAGTCGTGCTGGTCTCGCGCAAGTCGAAGAAGGATGCGCGCCGCTGGGTATTCCTCGACATCGGCAAGTTCGGCGGTCTCGCCGAAACGATGGACGAGGCGATCCAGTATCCGATCGCCTCGGCCAGGAAGGGTTCGAAAGTCGAGCGCGTGATCCTCGCCGGCCCGACCTGCGATTCGGCCGACGTGCTCTATGAGAAGGCCGACTACCGCCTTCCGGTGGATCTCGAGCCGGGCGACCGGCTCGAGATCCGGGCCACGGGCGCCTACACCACGACGTACGCGGCGGTCGCCTTCAACGGCCTGGAGCCGTTGAAGTCCTACTGCATCTGAGGGCGCCCGCGATGGAAATCGGGATGGAACTGCCGGAGCACGATCCGGGGGTCGAGGCGCTGCTCGACGATTCGTTCGACGGCGCATGGCGGCGCAAGACCTGCCACGCGCTGCGGGCGGGCCGCTCGCCGCTGCGCGGCGTGAGCCTGGTCGCCCGCACGCGGCGACGGATCGTCGGCACCGTGCGGTTCTGGCCGGTGGCGTTCGGGCGCGGCAAGGACGGGCTGATGCTGGGACCGCTCGCGGTCGATGCGGACACCCGTTCCGGCGGACTTGGCGCCCGGCTGGTCGCCGAGGGGCTCGCGTTCGCGCGCAAGCTCGGCCACCGCCGCGTGTTCCTCGTCGGCGACGAGGCCTTCTACGGGCGGTTCGGCTTCGAGGCACGGCATACCGGCCGTCTCACGTTGCCGGGTCCGGTCGACCGCAAGCGCTTCCTGGGTCTCGAACTCGTCGCCGGCGCGTTCGACGGCGTCGACGGGCCGGTTCAGGCGCTTGCCGCGTAGACCTTGAAAGAGCTGTCCTCGAGGCGGAGTTCGACGCGCGTGAAATGCGCGCGCAGGGCCGCCTCGTAGGGGAGGTGGCGGTTGGCGACAAGCAGGAGCCTTCCATGTGGCTTCAGCGCGCCGACCGCCACCTCGATAAATCGCACGCCCAGCGCCCGGTCCTCGCCTTGCGCGTCGTGGAAGGGCGGATTGACGAGCACGGCGTCGTAGGCCGCCCGGTCTATCCCTGCCGCCACGTCGTGCCAATGGCAGGTCGCGCGGGCGCCGAACCGCGCGAGATTGATCCGCATGCAGTCGACGGCTACGGCATCGGCCTCGAACGCGTCGAGCCGCGCGATGCCGGCGCATTGCGCGAGGGCGGCGTGGGCGAGATAGCCCCAGCCGGCTCCGAGATCGGCGACGCTTCCCGAAAGGCCGTCCGGCAGGTGGCGCACGAGTTGGCGCGAGCCTTCGTCGATCCGGTCCCACGCGAAGACGCCCGGGGCCGACAGGAAATCGGTACCGACGATGGGGCGCGGCATCGCGAGATCGCGCCATGCGGCCGGATCGGCGGCGCCCCGCGCGGTCGAGAAGACGCGTGCCTTGGCCTTGCTGCGCGACGAGGGCGCAAGGCCCAGTGCGCGCAAGTCCTTTTCGTAGCTCGCGGCCCCCAGCGCGTTGGTGCCCGCCACGCGCAGTTCGCCCGCCGGACCCAGTGCATCGAGGGCGGCGGCGAGCATCGCGCGGTTGACCTCGCGCTGGCGGCCGAGGCGCACGAGGGCACCGGCGTAGATCCCGGAAATTCCGCCGGTCGCGAAGCCGGCGCGCACCAGCGCGTCGGCCGTCGGCTTCCAGCGCTGCACGCAATTCAGCCGGTCCTTGACCGCCGCCAGCGCCGGATGGGGGGCCGCATTGAGGAAAAGCAGCCTTCCTTCGGGAAGCGCGCCCGCGCACAGCAGGTCGAGATCGGGTCCGTCCATGGGGCGAGGGCCAGTCCTTGCAATATCCGCCGGGCGGCTCAAACTAGCCCGGCATGTCCACGAACGCGATCCAGCAATTCGCCATCGATCACCTGCCCGTCGAAGACCGGCTCCTGCTGCGCATGAACGCGAGCGGCCAGCCGGCCAGCGTCAAGCTGCTGCTGACGCGCCGGTTCCTGCGCCTCGTCTGGACGGCGCTGACGGGCGAGCTGCGCAAGGCGATGGCCGACACCAAGAACCCGGCGGCGCGCGACTTCCTGCTCGACATGGCCGAGACGCGTGCCACAGCGAAGGCCGATTTCAGCACGCCGTTCCGCGAGCCGGGCCGGCCGGCCGAGCCGGCGGCCCCGGCCGGCCCGGCCGCGGGCCCGCTGCCGGCCGAGGCGCTGGCGGGGGCGAAGCTGCTGTGGGGTTTCAACGTGGCGCGCAGCGCCGAGGGCATGAACAAGATCGTACTGATCGCCACCGACACCACCCGCGTCGAACTCGGCCTCGTCGACGAAGGCGTTTTCGGCCTCCTCAAGATCCTGCGCGACGCCGCGCGCAAGGCCGAGTGGGAACTGCCGACCGAGTGGGGAACGGGCGGTGCCGCGGCCGCGACCGGCGGCGAGGCCGTGCCTGCGCGGCGGCTGAACTGACGCCTAAAGCACGCGCCCGTCGTGGCTGTAATAGACCGAGCAGCACATCAAGAGGTCGACGTTCCGCCCGTCGTTCGCCATCGGCAGCATCACGTTCTCGGACGTTTTCCAGTAGGGATCGACCGCGAGGACCGGCGCACCCCGCCGCCAGGTGGCGCGGCCCGTCTCGGCCATCAGCCGGTAGCGTTCCATGCCCGGCGAGGTCTTGAGGAGGTTGGGGCGTGCCTCGTCGTACCAGCGCCCGGTGAAGTCGCCGCCCTGGATGCGCGCGATGTTGGTTCCGACCAGCCGGTACTTGAGGCGGAAGGGCTCGCGCTGCACGTCGAGCAGCCAGATCGACGCCAGCGCCTTGGGCACGTCGATGGGGTCGAAATGCCGCCGGCCGGGCAGCAGGTCCGGCGCCGGACGGATCCGGCGCCAGTGCGCGTACAGAAGCGCCAGGCGCTCGTTCCAGTCGGAGGTATCGAACGCCGCGCCTTCCGGCTCGGCGTGCCATCGGGTCGGTTCCGGCGGCGGCCGGTTCACCCCATCCACTTGGCGAAGAAGTCGTTGCCCTTGTCGTCGACGACGATGAAGGACGGGAAATCCACGACCTCGATGCGCCAGATCGCTTCCATGCCCATCTCGGGATAGGCGATGCACTCGACCTTCTTGATGCACTGTTCGGCGAGAAGCGCGCCTTCGCCGCCGATCGAGCACAGATAGAAGCCGCCGTGCTTCTTGCAGGCGTCGGTCACCACACGGCTGCGGTTGCCCTTGGCGACCATCACCATGCTGCCGCCGGCGGCCTGGAACTGGTCGACGAAGCTGTCCATGCGGCCGGCCGTCGTCGGACCGAAGGCGCCCGAGGCGTAGCCCGCCGGCGTTTTGGCGGGACCGGCATAGTAGATCGGGTGGTTCTTGAAATAGTCGGGCAGCGGCTTGCCGGCTTCCAGCTCCGAGCGCAGCTTGGCGTGCGCCAGGTCGCGCGCGACGATCAGCGTGCCGGTCAGCATGACGCGCGTGGTCACCGGGAAGCGGGACAACTCGGCGCGGATCTCGGACATCGGCTTGTTGAGGTCGATCTTCACCGGCGTGCCGGCGAGCTTCGAGACGTCGACGTCCGGCAGGTACTTCGCGGGATCGGTCTCGAGCTGTTCGAGGAAAACGCCCTCGCGCGTGATCTTGCCGAGCGCCTGCCGGTCGGCCGAGCACGACACGCCGACCGCGATGGGAAGGCTTGCGCCGTGGCGCGGCAGGCGCACGACGCGCACGTCGTGGCAGAAGTACTTGCCGCCGAACTGCGCGCCGATGCCGTTGGCCTGCGTCAGCTTGTGGATCTTGGCTTCGAGGTCGCGGTCGCGGAACGCCTGGCCGAACCTGTTGCCCTGTGCCGGCAGCCCGTCGAGATACTTGGTCGTGGCGAGCTTCAGCGTCTTCATCGTCATCTCGGCCGACGTGCCGCCGATGACGACCGCGAGGTGGTAGGGCGGGCACGCGGCCGTGCCCAGCGTCTTGATCTTCTCGTCGAGGAACTTGAGCATGCCCGCTTCGGTCAGGCGCGCGGGCGTGTCCTGGAACAGGAACTGCTTGTTGGCCGACCCGCCGCCCTTGGCGACGAACAGGAACTCGTATTCGTCGCCCTCGGTCGAATAGAGGTCGATCTGGGCGGGCAGGTTGTCGCCGGTGTTGGCCTCCTTGAAGGTCTCCAGCGGAGCGACCATCGAATAGCGCAGGTTGGTCTCGCCGTAGCTGCGCCACACGCCCTTGGCGATCGCCTCGGCGTCGTCGTAGCCGGTCCACACCTGCTGGCCCTTCTTGCCCATGACGATGGCGTTGCCGGTGTCCTGGCACATCGGCAGCACGCCGCCGGCCGAGATGCATGCGTTCTTGAGCAGGTCGTAGACGACGAACTTGTCGTTGGGCGAGGCTTCCGGGTCCTCGATGATCGCGCGCATCGACGCCAGGTGCGCCGGGCGCAGCAGGTGCGCCACGTCGACGAAGGCCTGGCGCGTCAGCAGCGTCAGCGCCTCGGCGCCGACCTTCAGGATCTCGCGGCCTTCGAACTTCGCCGTCGAGACATGGTCGCCCGTCAGCTTCCTGAAGGGCACGTCGTCGTGGGCAGCGTCGATCATCTCGCGGTAGGCGAACTCGGCCATGTCGGCATTCTCTCGTCGGTCGGAAGGGGGGGCCTATTTCTTGCGGAAGGCGTCGAGGGCGACGACGCGCCCCGACGGATCGGCGGGCTCGGCCGGCGTCTCGCCGGCGGTCGCGGCGGGTTCCTTGGTTTCCGCCGGCTTCCGGGCATCGCCCGCCGGTGCGGTGGTGGCGGCGGCTCCCGAACCGGGGAACTGCAGGCCGAACTGGACCGACGGATCGACGAAGGCGGTGATCGCGGCGTAGGGCACGGTCAGCCGCTCGTGCACGCGGTCGAAGGAAAGCGTGACCGAGAAGCGTTCCTCGCCGATCTCCAGGCCCCAGAACTGGTGCTGGAGGACGATCGTCATCTCCTCGGGATGGCGGGCGCGCAGGCGCGCCGGGATGTCCACGCCCGGATCCTCGGTGCGGAAGGTCAGATAGAAATGGTGCTCGCCCGGCAGGCCGGTCGTGGCGGCGACGGTCAGCGCCTCGCGGATCACGCCGCGCAGCGCCGTTTCCATCATGCGTTCGTAGTGCAGCTTGTCTGTCGGCGTATCGGCCACGGAACCCCTCGTCCTTGCGGCAAGCTTACGCCCCTTCGGGTGCGGCCTGCCGCCAAAAAGTGGGGGGCTTCTGTTGCCCGGTGCCCCCCGAACCGCGCTACAGGTTACCTGTCAAGTGGCCGTTAGGCCGCGAGACGGGCTTCCGAAGCGAGAGCCACGTTGTCATTGGCATCTCTAGAATGGCCCGATAACGGCGGAACCATGCCGAGCGAAAGTCATGCCTTTACCCGCGCGTCGATCCTGGTTCGCCCCCATCGAGGAAGATGGTGGAGGCGCCGGGCACTGCCCCCGGGTCCGCATCGGCTATTACGCAAGCCGTTTATCGCCATAGTCGGTTGCCCGACCCTTCAAATATAGGATTTATCGGGCCTCGGGGGAAGGGGCCTTGGGAGCAAGCCCGCGTGCGCGTTAGACTCAGGCCCCTCCGATTCGTGCCCGAAAGCCCGTCCCATGCCGTCTTCCCTGTCTGCCGAACAACGCGCCGAAATCGATGCGGCGCGCGCCCAGTCCACATCCACGCGCCGCCCGAGCGTGCCGGCGCTGGAGGAAATCCTCTTTTCTGCCTTGCCGGTGCTCGACCACGGCTTCGTGCGCGTCGTCGACTATTTCGGCGACGACGCGGCCATCGTGCAGGCCGCACGGGTCTCGTACGGCAAGGGCACAAAGAAGATCTCCGACGACCGCAACCTGATCCGCTATCTGATGCGCCACCGCCACTCGACGCCGTTCGAGATGTGCGAGATCAAGCTGCACGTCAAGCTGCCGATCTTCGTCGCCCGCCAGTGGATCCGCCACCGCACGGCCAACGTGAACGAGTATTCGGCCCGCTACTCGATCCTCGACCGCGAGTTTTACGTGCCGGCGGCCGACCAGCTCGCGGCCCAGTCGACCTCCAACCGCCAGGGGCGCGGCGACCTGCTCGAAGGCAGCAACGCCGAGCGGGCACTCGCCGCGATCGAGAAGCTGTCGGCAGACGCCTATGCGGCGTACACCGACCTGCTCAACGAGGGCGAGGGGGCGGATGCCTCGCGCCCCGGTCTCGCGCGCGAGCTCGCCCGCATGGTGCTGCCGACCAACTGGTATACGCAGTGGTACTGGAAGATCGATCTCAACAACCTCTTCCACTTCCTCAGCCTGCGCGCCGACAGCCACGCGCAGTACGAGATCCGCGTCTATGCCGACGCGATCCGCGACGTGGTCAAGCGCTGGTGCCCGATCGCCTACGAGGCGTTCGAGGATTACCGCATGTCGGGGGTGTCGGTCTCGGGCCCGGGCCTCGGCGTGATCAAGCGCCTGCTGGCCGGCGAAACCGTCACGCAGGAAAAATCCGGCCTGTCGAAGCGCGAGTGGACGGAACTGATGGAGACGCTGGGAAGGCCCTCACCCTAACCCTCTCCCGCTAGCGGGAGAGGGTTAGGGTGAGGATGTTACTGCGGGACCGCCGGCTGGCTCGGCTGGCGGCGCGGGGGCAGCGGCGGAGCAAGCGGTTGTGGCGGCTGTGCGGCGGGGTTGCTGACCTGCTGGGCCGGTGCGGGCGGCGGCGGCGCCACGGCAGCCGGGGCTGCCGCGACCGGCGGCGGCGCTTCGGGCTGGGCGGGCGTCATCATCGACTGGCCGGCGGGTGCTGCGGGGGCGGCCGGCTGCGGCGTGCCGCGCGGCTGGCGCTGCGGGCGCGGGGCGGCGGTCGCCGCCGGCATGGCCTGCCCGGCCGAATTGATCGTCATCGGCGCGCAGTAGAGACGCTGCGCACGCGCCCAGTTGCAGAAGCGGTTGACCTCTTCGGCGTTGGGGAAGTCGCCCGCGAGCACGCGCACCCAAGGCTGGCCGTTGATCGTGGCGGCGACGAAATAGGGCTTGAGAGTTTGCAGCGCGGGCTGCGCACGCACGAGTTGCTGCCAGCCGGCCTGCGCGCTTTCGGCCGTGCGGTACGAGGCGAGGTGCCCCGCGAGCGCGCCGTTGCCCGTGCGCGGCGTCGGCGCCGTGGCGGGTGCCGGCGCCTGCATCGGGGCCATCTGCGGTGGCGGGGCGGGCGCCTGGGAAAGCGAGGGCGGTGCGGGCGGGGGCGGGAGGACGGTCACCGCCTGGCGCGACGTGGTCAGGTCCGCGCAGGCCGTCAGCGCGCCGAGTGCGGCGAGGGCGAAAGCGAACTTCGTGGACGGGCGCAGCGCCATGGGCAAGGGGATCCCGACTCGACTCGATGAACGTGGAGTCTACCCAAGCCGGAGGCGTTCGTCGAACTACTGGATGACGATGCGCGGTCCCGTCGTCGCCCCGCCGGCAAGGCCCTTCTCGACCTTCGCCCAAATCTTTGCGGCGATCGCCCGATAGGCCTTGGCGTGCTCGCCATCGGGCTGGCTCATCACGATGGGCGTGCCGGCGTCGGAGGTCTCGCGGATGGCGATGTGCAGCGGAACTTCGCCCAGGAACTCCACGCCGAGCTTCTCGGCTTCGCGCCTTGCACCGCCATGGCCGAAGATCTCCTCGCGGTGGCCGCAGTTCGAGCAGATGTGGAAGCTCATGTTCTCGATGATGCCGAGCACGGGCACGTCCACCTTGCGGAACATGTTGAGGCCCTTGCGCGCGTCGAGCAACGCGATGTCCTGCGGCGTCGACACGATGACGGCACCGGCCAGCGGCACGCGCTGGGACATGGTGAGCTGCGCATCGCCCGTGCCCGGCGGCATGTCGACGACGAGGATGTCGAGTTCGCCCCACGCCACGTCGCGCAGCATCTGTTCGAGTGCGCCCATCACCATCGGCCCGCGCCAGATCATCGGCGTGTCCTCCGGCACGAGGAAGCCCATCGACATGCATTTGACGCCGAAATTGGTCATCGGCGTGAGCGTCTTGCCATCAGGCGAGTTCGGGCGGCCGGAGATGCCCATCATGCGCGGCTGCGAGGGGCCGTAGATGTCGGCATCCATCATGCCGACTTTCAGCCCCTGCACGGCGAGGGCGAGCGCCAGATTCGTCGCGGTCGTCGACTTGCCCACGCCGCCCTTGCCCGACGCGACCGCCACGATGGCCTTCACGCCGGGCACGAGCATCTTGCCGCCGGCCGCGTTGGGACCGCCGGCGGGGCCGGTCCCGGCCTGGCGCGGCGGGGCGGCTTTCGGGTCGGCTTTCTGTGCCGTCAGCACCGCCGTGACGCTGAGGATTCCGGGCAGCGCTTCGACGGCCTTTTCGGCGGCCTTGCGCAGTGGCTCCATGTGGGGCCCGCGTTTGGCATCGACTTCGAGCGAGAACATCACGTGCCCGTCCTTGACGACGAGGCCCTGCACCATGCCGAGCGCGACGATGTCCTGCCGCCGGTCGGGATCGGGAATCTTCTTCAAAGCGTCGAGAATCTGGGCTTCGGTCGGGGGCGCAGCGGCGTTCACGAGATTTCCTGTCTTGATTCGGGGTAATTACACCCCAAATGTCGGGGGCGTGGGAAGCTTTGCAGGCTTGGCCCGGTCGGGGCCGACGCTTATATAGGCGGGCGGCCCGGTCAGGCCAATCACTCAGAACGTCGGTTCGGACGAGAGGAACTTAAAAGCGATGCCGTGGAATCAAGGTGGCGGTGGCGGTCCCTGGGGCGGCGGTGGCGGCGGTGGCGGCCAAAAGCCCAATCCGTGGGGCGGCCGGCCTGGCGGCGGCGGCGGCGGCGGTCCGTTCGGCGGCAAGGGCCCCGATTTCGAGGACATCATCCGGCAGGGACAGGACCGGCTGCGCCAGATCCTGCCCGGCGGCGTGGGTGCCGGGCGCGGTATCGCACTGGGCTTTCTCGCCCTCGTGGCGCTCTGGCTCGCCACCGGCTTCTACACCGTGCGCCCCGACCAGCAGGGCGTGATCCTGCGCTTCGGCGAGTGGGTGCGCTCGGCGCAGCCCGGCCTCAACTATCACATCCCGTGGCCCGTGGAATCCGTGCTGACCCCGTCGGTCACGGCGATCAACACGCTGAACATCGGTTTCCGCGACGCGCCCGACGGGCGCGGCCGCGAACGGCCCGTGCCCGAGGAAGCGCTGCTGCTGACGGGCGACGCCAACATCATCGACGTGCGCTACACCGTTTTCTGGCGCATCCGCGATGCAGGCCTCTTCCTGTTCAACATCGCCTCCCAGGAAGCGACCGTGAAGGCGGTGGCCGAAAGCGCCATGCGCGAGGCCGCGAGCCAGATGACGGCGCAGGACATGCTCACCGAAGGCCGCGCCAAGCTCGAGGAACGCGGCACCCAGCTCATCCAGGCGATGCTCGACAGCTACCAGTCGGGCGTGCAGGTCAGCCGCATCGAGCTTCGTGCCGTCGATCCGCCGGCGCAGGTCATCGACGCGTTCCGCGACGTGCAGCGCGCGCGCGCCGACCGCGAGCGCGCCCAGAACGAGGCGGAATCCTACCGCAACGACATCGTGCCGCGCGCACGCGGCGAGCAGCAGCGCCTGCTGCAGGAGGCCGAAGGCTACCGCCAGCAGGTCATCGCCCGCGCGCAGGGCGACGTGGCGGGCTATCTCGCCCTCCTCGAAGCCTACCGCATCGCCCCCGAAGTCACGCGCCAGCGCCTCTATCTCGAGACGATGGAAACCATGCTGCGCGGGAACCAGAAGGTCATCCTCGACCAGTCCGGGCCCGGCGCGCAGCAGGGCGTCGTGCCGTTCCTGGGGCTCAACGACATCGTCCGCCGTCCCCCGCCAGCACCCGCCGGCGGTGCTGCGGCACCGGCGCAAGGAGCCACGCGATGAACCGCATTCTCATCATCCTCGGCGCGGTCGTCGTCGCGTTCGGTTTCCTCAGCACCTCGCTGTTCTTTACGGTGGGCCAGTCCCAGCAGGCGATGGTCCTGCAGTTCGGCGCGCCCGTGCGCGTCGTGCAGGAGCCGGGCCTCAAGATGAAGATCCCGTTCCTGCAGAACGTGCTGCTGTTCGACAAGCGCCTGCTCGACTTCGACGCCGAGCCGACCGAAGTCGTCCTCGGCGACCGCACCCGCATCGTGATGGACAGCTTCGCGCGCTACCGCATCGTCGATCCGCTGCTGTTCTTCCAGTCGGTGCGCACCGAGCTGGGCATGCGCCAGCGCCTTTCCTCGATCGTCCAGTCGGCCACGCGCGACGCGTTCGGCCAGGTGACGTTCGAGCAGGTGCTGTCGCCGCGCCGCGGCGAACTGATGCGCGACGTCACCAACCGCGTGGTGTCCGCAGGCCGCGCGTTCGGCATCGAGGTGGTCGACGTGCGGATCATGCGCGCCGACCTGCACCCCGACAACGCGCCGGCCATCTTCGCGCGCATGCAGACCGAGCGCGTGCGCGAGGCCACCCAGCTGCGCGCCGAGGGTGCCGAAGCTGCCCAGCGGATCCGCGGCGAGGCCGACCGCGAGCGCACCGTGCTGCTCGCCGACGCCAACCGGCGTGCCGCCGAGCTGCGC
>JBIKWI010000239.1:0-4636 GCA_044356395.1 Tagaea sp.
GCCTGAGTCAGGCGGCGGGAACGACCGGGTCGGCCCGGAAGACCGGGTCGCGGAAGACGTCCGCGACGCCGGCTTCCTCCTCGATGCCCGAGACGAGCAGGCTCGCCTTGCGTCCGGGCTCGCCGTAGGGAAGCAGGATCCGGCGGTAGAGGCCCGAGCGGCGCGGTCCGGTGATTTCGACGTCGTGCAGCATCGGTTCGCCCCGTTCCGCCGCAGCGCCATAGTCGGCCTCGACGAGGTCGCGGAACGCCACCGGCCGGATGTCGGCCGTGTCGCGCTTGTGAAGGTCGAGCGGGAGGGAAGTCGCCGCGCCGAAGATCCGGAAATGGAACCGGCCTTCGGGCAGCACGTCGATCAGGTGGATATAGCCGAGCGCGAAGGTGAACGGCTCGAATCGCGCGAGATGCGGCGGCGGAATCGCCTGTCCGTCGCATTGCCCGCGCCACGTGGCGAGCAGACGGGCCAGACGCGCGGGGGCCTGCGCTTCGGGCAGGAGCCGCGAAGCGAAACGGTAGCCCCCCTCGTGATCAGTCCCCCCTGCCATCCCGAAAGCTGCCGTGCGGTTCGAGAATCGCGCTCTGCGAGCACCCTTGTCGGCCCAGTCAGATACAGCGTCGGCACACCACCATCAAATTCAAAAATTGTGGCTATCCCCGCGACTAATGCAGCGCATGGTTGCGGCGCAGGCGGGCCAACAACGCATCGCGGCTCTCGACCGCGCCGAAGGCGACCCACGCTTCCTCGTAGCGCCGGAGCCACGCGCCCATCGCCGGGCCGGGCTCGATCCCCGTCGCGCGCGCGTCCTCGCCGTTGAGTGGAAAACGCGGCCGCACCCAGCGGCGTGCGGCCTCCAGCAGTTCGGCAAATCCCTCGTCCGAGGCGGACTTCGCCCAGGCGAGCAGCACGAAATCGGCCGGATCGCCGCCCAGCCGGTAGAACACCGCGCGCCGCTCGGGCACCGGTGCGGACGGCAGGATGCGCGCGGCCGGCCGCACCAGAGCGGCAAGCCGCTCGCCATGTTCGTTCGACAGCTTCAGGCGCACGGCGACCGCCGGTGCGCCATCGGGCGGAAGGGCAGCGGCAAGTGCGCGCACCGCCGACGGTGCCGCCCCGGTCGCGGCCACGATGGATTCGAGCCGGGCGAGCGTCGCGGTTTCCCCAAGTTCCGGCAGCCAGTGGGCCAGCACGCCCGCTTCGCGCATCGCGTCGAGACACGCCGCCGCGCGCGGCCCTTCGAGCAGGCGGAAGAGTTCGCCCGCCACGCGCTCCGCCGACAGGCGGGGCAGCAGCGGGGCAAGTTCGCGGCACGCGGCGAGTGCCTGCGCGTCGTGCCCGTCCGCCCCGTAGCGCGCGTGGAACCGGAAGAAGCGCAAGGCCCGCAGCACGTCCTCGCGGATGCGCGTGGCGGCATCGCCCACGAAGCGCACGCGACCGGCACCCAGATCTTCCCGCCCGCCGAAATAGTCGTGGACCGACCCGTCCGCCGACATCGACATGGCGTTGATCGTGAAATCGCGCCGGGCGGCGTCCAGGCGCCAGTCGTCGGTGAAGGCGACGGTGGCGTGCCGCCCGTCGGTTTCCACGTCGCGGCGCAGCGTGGTGATCTCGAACGTGCGCCCGCGCGCCACGGCCGTGACGGTGCCGTGCGCGATGCCCGTGGGCACGGCCTTCAGGCCCGCCGCCGCCAGCTTCGCCATGACCGCGTCGGGAACCAGCGGCGTGGCGAGATCGAGATCGTTGGGCAGTTCGCCGCGCAGCGCATCGCGCACGCAGCCGCCCACGAAGCGCGCCTCGCCGCCAAGGGCGGCCAGCACGTCGCGCGTGGCGTCCATCGTGGCCCATTGGGGCAGCGTTCCGAGGCGGGTGGCGGGCGAATCCATGGCGCCCCTAGGCTACCACGACGCCCGTTCAGTCCAGCGCGCGGAAGCTTTCGGCAAGTGCCCGGTCGTAGCCGCGCGAGGCGGCCATCAGGCGCTGGGTATAGGGGTCGCGCGCGGCACCGGTGCGCAAGGACGCGGTATCCATTTCCTCGACGATCTTGCCGCGGCTCATCACCGCCAGGCGCG
Source organism: Tagaea sp. (assembly GCA_044356395.1). Classification (GTDB taxonomy): domain Bacteria; phylum Pseudomonadota; class Alphaproteobacteria; order CACIAM-22H2; family CACIAM-22H2; genus Tagaea. The sequence continues at coordinate 2,067 of JBIKWI010000239.1, forward strand.
AGCACATGTGGGCCACGACCGCGAGATTGTGGCTGACCATCACGAAGGTGAGGTTGCGCTTGCGGCGCAGGGCGTCGAGCAGGTTCAGCACTTCGGCCTGGATCGACACGTCGAGCGCCGAGGTCGGTTCGTCGAGCAGCAGCATTTCCGGCTCGACGATCAGCGCGCGCGCGATCGCCACGCGCTGGCGCTGGCCGCCGGAAAGCTGGTGCGGGTAGCGGAAGCGGAAGCCATGACCCAGCCCCACCTCCTCCAGCGCCTTCTCGATGCGCTCCTCGCGCCGGTCGAGCCCGTGGATCGCCAGCGGCTCGGCCAGCGCCCGGTCGATCGTCTGGCGCGGATGCAGCGAGCCGTAGGGGTCCTGGAAGACCATCTGCACGCGGGCATAGAAGGCGCGGTCGCGTTTCCTGGCCAGTTCGCGGCCGTCGTAGCGGATCGTGCCGGTCCAGTCGTCGATCAGGCCGGCCAACGCGCGCAGCACGGTCGACTTGCCCGAGCCGGACTCGCCGACCAGCCCGTAGCTTTCCCCCCGCGCCACGGAAAATCCCGCGTCGTCGACGGCGCGCATGTCGCCGAACGAAACGCCCAGATGCTCGACCGAAAGGATCACGTGCCCTCCAGCCACGCGGCGTCGCGCGTCAGCACCGGCAGCTCGCGTTGCGCGCGATCGAGGCGCGGCACGCAGTCGAGCAGGCCGCGCGTGTAGGGGTGTTTCGCACCGGCAAGCTCGGACGCCTTCAGCGTCTCGACCACGCGCCCCCCGTACATGACCAGCACGCGGTCGCAGAACGCCGCGACGAGATCCAGATCGTGGCTGACGAAGATGAGGCCCATGCCGCGACGCGACACCAGCTCGTCGAGGATGGCGAGCACCTGCATCTGCACGGTCACGTCGAGCGCGGAAGTCGGCTCATCGGCTATGAGCAGTTCGGGTTCCGCCACCAGCATCATCGCGATCATCGCGCGCTGGCCCATGCCGCCCGACACCTCGTGCGGGTAGAGGTCGTAGACGCGCTCTGGGTCGCGGATGCGCACGGCTTCGAGCACGGCCAGCGCCTTCTCGCGCGCTTCCGCCCGGCCCGCCTTGACGTGCACGCGATAGGCCTCGCCGATCTGCTGGCCGACCGTCATCACCGGGTTGAGCGAGAATTTGGGGTCCTGCATGACCATCGCCATGCGCCGCCCGCGCAGCTTGCGCCAGCCTGCCGGATCGAGGCCGCGCAGATCCTGCCCGTCGAACTCCAGCCGCTTCGCGCGCACCTCGCCCGCCGGCGGCGTCAGGCCCAGCAGCGCGCGGCCCGTGACCGACTTGCCCGAGCCGGACTCGCCAACGATGCCGATCTTCTCCCTGCCCATCGTCAGCGACACGCCGCGCACCGCCTCGACCGTGCGGTTGCGCAGGCGGAACGTGACGTGCAGGTCCTCGATGGCGACGAGCGGCTTTTCCATCAGTCGCGCTTCGGGTCCAGCACGTCGCGCAAGCCGTCGCCCAGCAGGTTGAAGCCCAGCGACACGACGAAGATCGCGATACCCGGCATCGTCGCCACCCACCACTGGTCAAGCAGGAAGCGCCGGCCCGACGAGATCATGGCCCCCCATTCGGGGCTGGGCGGCTGGGCGCCGAGCCCGAGGAACCCGAGGCCCGCGGCGGTGAGGATGATGCCGGCCATGTCGAGCGTCATGCGCACGATGGTGGACGACACGCACATGGGGGCCACGTGCCGCAGCACGATGCGCAGGCCCGACGCGCCCTGCGCCTGCACGGCCGCGATATAGTCGGCCTTGCGCACGACCAGCGTTTCGGCGCGCGCCAGCCGCGCATAAGGCGGCCATGTCGTGAGCGCGATCGCCAGCACCGCGTTCTCGATGCCGGGCTTGAGTGCGGCGACGAGGGCGAGGGCCAGGATCAGGCGCGGGAAGGCCAGGAACACGTCGGTGATCCGCATCAAGACCGCATCGACCCAGCCGCCGAAGTAGCCGGCAAGCGTACCCACCGCGAGGCCGACGGGGGCCACCGTCACGACGACGAGCAGCACGATGCCGAGCGTGATGCGCGAGCCCCAGATGATGCGGCTGAGGATGTCGCGGCCCAGCTCGTCGGTGCCCAGCAAATGGCGGGCGGACGGCGGGTTGAGACGGAAATCGAGATCCTGCGCGGTCGGCCCGTAGGGGGCGAGATAGGGCGCGAAGATCGCGACGAGCACGAGGCCGAGCACGATCGACAGGCCCACCATCGCCAGCCCGTTCTGCCGGAAGGCGAGCCAGCTGCGGTAGAACGCCCCCGCGCGCGCCTGCCCGCGGCTGGCGGGCGCTTCGTCGAGAAGCCAGGCCTGCAACGTGCGGCCGCTCATCGCCGCGCCCGCGGATCGACGATCCGGTAGAGGATGTCGGAAATCAGGTTCAGCCCGATGAACACCGTGCCGACGACGACGGTACCGCCGAGCACGGCGTTCATGTCGGCGGCAAGCAGCGACTGGGTGATGTAGAGGCCGAGACCGGGCCACGCGAACACCGTTTCGGTCAGCACCGAGCCTTCGAGCAGATTGGCATAGGAAAGTGCGATGACCGTG
>JBIKWI010000076.1:0-15741 GCA_044356395.1 Tagaea sp.
GCGAAAGCTCGTGCCTGCTGCTCTACGGCCAGCCGCTGGGCGAGACGGCCAAGGCGCGGCTGTCGATCCTGCGCGAGACCGAGGACGGTTTCCGCATCGCGGAGGAGGACCTGAAGCTGCGCGGTGCGGGCGAAGTGCTGGGCACCAAGCAGTCGGGCCTGCCACAGTTCCGGCTTGCCGATCTTGCCGTCCACGCCGACCTGCTGGAGATCGCACGCGACGACGCGCGCCTCGCCCTCGAGCGCGACCCGAAACTCGAAGGCCCGCGCTCGGCGGCCCTGCGCACGCTGCTCTACCTGTTCGGGCGGGATGCCGCGTTCAAGCTGGCGAGGGTCGGCTGAACCGTCATGCCCGGCCTCGTGCCGGGCATCCACGACTTGGACTGCGGCGAACGAAGTCGTGGATGCCCGCGACAAGCGCGGGCATGACGGTGTTCAAAAGCTAGAGAAACGCGTCCAGCGCCGCGAGCGTGCCCGCCGTGTCCTCTTCGGGCAGGAAATGGCCGCACTGGAGCGCATGGCCGCGCACGTCGGATGCCCATTCGCGCCAGACCGTGAGCGGATCTTCCGCGCGCCGGGCAAGGCCGCCCTGCCCCCACAGCACGAGCGTGGGTGCCGCGATCTTCCGCCGGCCGAAATCCGCCGCGTCGATGTCGAAATCGATCGACGCACCGGCGCGGTAATCGTCGCACGTGGCGCGGATCGTTTCGGGATCGCGGAACGCCTTCTTGTAGGCATCGAGCGCTTCCGGCTCGAACGCCGAGAAATCCTTGCTCCAGCGGCGCAGCTTCTCGGTCAGGTAATAGTCGGGGTCGGCGCCGATCATCCGCTCGGGCAACCCGTCGTGCTGGGCGAGGAACTGCCAGTGATACATCGACCGCGCGAGCCTGTGGTCCATGCGTGTCCACGTCGCATGCGTCGGGATGATGTCGAGCGTGACGAGCTTCGTCACGGCATCCGGATGGTCGAAGGCAAGCCGATAGGCGACGCGCGCGCCCCGGTCGTGGCCGCAGACGGCGAACCGACGCAGGCCGAGATCGCGCATCAGACCGGCCATGTCCTTGGCCATCGTCCGCTTGGAATAGGCCGCGAAGTCCGGGCCGGCCGGCGGCTTTCCCGAAGCGCCGTAGCCGCGCAGGTCCGGGCAGACCACCGTGAAGCGCCTGGCAAGTGCCGGAGCGATCTTGCGCCACAGCACGTGCGTCTGCGGATAGCCGTGGAGCAGCAGCAGGCCGGGCCCGCTCCCGCCCTTGCGATAGTGGATCGCGATGCCCTCGGGCGCGCGCGTTCCGGTCTCGAAGCCTTCGAACATCGGCCGAGTAGGCCCGACTTGCCGCCGTTGCGCAACGCCCGCGCGGCCCGCTAGTGTGCCGCCCATGATTGACAAGTCCGTGGCATCGATGGCCGAGGCGCTGAAGGACGTGAAGGACGGTTCCGTCGTCCTGATCGCCGGTTTCGGCAATTCCGGAATCCCCGTCGAGCTGATCGACGGGCTGATCGAACAGGGTGCCAAGGACCTGACGGTCGTCTCGAACAACGCTGGCTCCGGGCGCACCGACGTCGCCAAGCTGCTCGGGACAGGCCGCGTGCGCAAACTCGTGTGCTCCTATCCGCGCACGTCGGGCTCGGTCGTTTTCGAAGAGATGTATTCGGCCGGCAAGCTCGAGCTTGAGCTTGTCCCGCAGGGCACGCTGAGCGAGCGCATGCGTGCCGCCGCCGCCGGCATCGGCGGCTTCTACACGCCCACGGCTGCCGGCACGAAGCTGGCCGAGGGGAAAGAGTCGCGCATGATCGACGGGCGCGAATACGTGCTGGAGATGCCCCTCAAGGGCGACGTGGCGCTGGTCAAGGCCGAGCGCGCGGACCGCTGGGGCAATCTTACCTACCGGCTCGCCGCGCGCAATTTCGGGCCGACGATGGCGGCCGCGGCAGACCTTGCGATCGTGCAGGCGCGCGAGATCGTCGAGCTTGGCGCCATCGATCCCGAACAGATCGTCACGCCCGGCATCTTCGTCGACCGCGTCGTGCATGTCCCCAACCCCAGACAGGCGGGCACGCCATGACCGGTCTCAGCCGCGACGACATCGCCAAGCGTGCCGCCGCCGACCTTTGGGACGGAGCGGTCGTCAATCTCGGCATCGGCGTGCCGGGGCTGGTCGCCAACTACGTGCCGGCCGGGCGCGAGATCGTCTACCACTCCGAGAACGGCGTGCTCGGCGTCGGCCCGACGCCGGAAGCGGGCAAAGGCGACCCCGACCTCATCAACGCGTCGAAGGCGCTGATCTCGCTCGTGCCGGGTGCGTCGATCTTCCACCACACGGACTCGTTCGTGATGATCCGCGGCGGCCATATCGACCTTGCCCTGCTCGGCGCCATGCAGGTGTCGGTAGAGGGCGACCTCGCCAACTGGTCGACCGGCGACGAGAAGATGCCGCCGGCCGTCGGCGGGGCGATGGATCTGGCTGCCGGTGCGAAGGGTGTCTACGTGCTGATGGAGCACAACACCAAGGACGGCAGCGCGAAGATCGTCGAGAAGTGCACCTATCCCCTTACCGCAAAGCGGGTCGTCAAGCGCATCTACACAAATCTTGCGGTCATCGACGTCCTGCAATCGGGGCTGGTCGCCCGCGAGCTTGCCCCCGGCGTCAGCTTCGCGGAATTGCAGGCAAAAACCGGGGCCAGGCTTGATCTGGCGAATGATTGGCGCCCCGTATCCGTTTGAAAAGACGGGGCCTTGCCAACGGCGTTAACCGTCAGTAAACTACAATTGAAATCACTTGAGCTGTGGCGGCATAGAACTGCCGTCGGGTGAGAAGCGCCCCCGCAACCCAAGCAAACGCTAGTCGGGCAAGAATTAGCCCGCATGGGGTATTGCTATGGTCGCTTCACTGCAGAATTCAGTGAACACGAATACGAGTTCGATCGCCGCCCTCGCGTCGCTTCGGACGATCAACAACAACCTCTCGGTTGCCCAGAAGCAGCTGCAGACCGGCTATCGGGTCGCGGACGCATACGACGACGCGTCGACCTTCTCGGTGGCACAGGGCCTGCGCGGCGAACTGCAGGCCTATGCGGCCGTCCAGGCGTCGCTGGCCAACGGCGTGGGGCTCGGCAGCGTGACGCAGGGCGCGCTCACCGGCATCAGCGACCTTGTCGGCAATCTCGAAGCGAAGATCACCCAGCTGGCCGACGGCGGTATCTCGGCCGGCCAGCGCGCGATCTACACGGTCGACTACAACGCGCTGACGAGCCAGATCTCGAACTTCATCAGCCAGGCGAACTACAACGGAACGAACCTGCTGTCCGCCGGCTCGGCGTCGAAGACGTTCCTGGCGGATGCTTCGGCGAGCACGCTGACGATCACCAGCCAGTCGTCGGTCAGTGCGGCCTTCACGACGTTCGCGACTTCGTCGGTCGCTTCGGCTTCCGAAGCCACGCTGGCGCTCACGTCGCTGTCGACCTTCTCGACGGCGGTGGCGTCGTCGCTCGGGCAGAATGCTTCGGAATCGCGTTCGCTCACGCTGCAGTCGAATTTCACGAACTCGATCACCGACGCGATCACCATCGGCGTGGGCGCACTGGTGGATGCGGATATCGGCAAGGCGTCGGCGGCGGTGCAGGCGCTTCAGGTGCGCCAGCAGCTCGCCATCCAGTCGCTCGCCATCGCCAACCAGCAGCCGAGCCGCCTGCTCGGCCTGTTCCCGACGATCAACTGATCTTGGGTGAAGAGGGGGCGGGCGGAAAGGCCGCGCGCGCCAGCACGCGCGCCGGCGCTCTCTCGCCGGCGATGTCGATCTCGAAGCGCCACGAGAGCATCTCTTCGCGCGTGAACACCTTGGGTGCCCGCACGTAGCCCATGGCCACGCAGCTTCCAAGCGTCGTGCTCCAGCCCGCCGACGAGATCTCGCCCGCCGGCCGGCCGTCGGCGAGGATCCCTTCTCCACCCCACAGCCAGGTGTCCGGATTGTCGACGGCGAGCATGACGAGCCGTTTGGCCACACCTGCCTCGCGCTTGACGAGGATCGCCTTCTTGCCGATGAAATCGGGCTTGGCCAGCGCGACCGCGTGCATGAGGCCCGCCTCGATCGGCGTTTCGTCGGAGCTCAGCTCCGGACCGAAGGCGCGCCGCCCGGCTTCGATGCGCAACGCGTCGAGCGCGTAATAGCCGATATCGACAAGCGTGCCACCCGACGCCTCGACGAGTGCGTCGTAGACACCGGCCGCACAGTCGGTCGCGACGTGCATCTCGTAGCCCGGGCCGCCGGCATAGCCCATCGGCAGGATGCGGATGCGCGCGAGGCCCACGTCGGCTTCCGCGCTCTGGCCGAGCTTGAGATCGGGCACCGCCGGGCAGATCTTCGCCAGCAGCGCCTTCGACTTCGGCCCGAGCAGCGACAATGTGGTGGTGAGGGCGCTGGCGTCGGCGAGCGTGACGGCGGCCCCGTCGAGGCGCCGGGTGAGCCAATCCATGTCGCGCACGAGCTGCGCGCTGCCGGTGATCAGCAGGTAGGAGTCGGGCGCCGTGCGGATCAGCGTCACGTCGGCCTCGAAGCCGCCGCGCGCGTTCAGGATGCCGGTATAGACCGTGCTGCCGACCGGCACGTCGACGTCGTTGGCGCACACGCGCTGCAGGAACGCGACCGCATCGCGGCCCTGCACGCGGATCTTGGCGAAGCTTGACTGGTCGATGATCGCCACACCCTCGCGCGCGGCCGTCTGTTCGGCGCGCACGCGGTCGAGCCAGGCGGGTTTCCACGCGTAGGGGAACTTCTCGTCGGGCGGCGCGAACCAGTTGACGCGTTCCCAGCCCATCTTGGAGCCGAAGCGGGCACCCTTGGCGGCAAGCCGGTCGTAGATCGCCGAGCGGCGCAGGCCGCGCGCGCTCTCCATCTCCATGCGCGGCCAGCGCATGATGTAGTGCAGGCCGAGGCTTTCGACCGTGCGCTCGCGCAGGAAGCGCCCATTCGCATGGAAATCCGCGAAGCGGCGGATGTCGACATCCGCAAGGTCGCACGGCGCTTCGCCGCCGGCGATCCATTCGGCCACGAGCCGCCCGGCCCCGCCGCCGTTGGCGATCCCGGCCGAGTTGAAGCCCGCGCAAACGAACACGCCGGCAAGGCCGGGCGCTTCGCCCAAAATGAAGTTCCCGTCGGGCGTGAAACTCTCGGGGCCGTTCAGGAGCTGGCGCACCTCGGCCGTCTCCAGGCAAGGCGTGCGGTGCAGCGCGTTCTCCATCAGGATCTGGAACTGGTCCCAGTCCTCGGGCAGCAGCTGGAAGGCGAAGTCCTCGGGGATGCCGTCCATGCCCCAGGGCTTGGCGACGGGCTCGAAGCCGCCCATCACGAGGCCGCCGACCTCTTCCTTGTAATAGATGTAGCCGTCGGGATCGCGCATGACCGGCAGGTCCGGCGTGATGCCGTCGATCTTCTTCGTGACGATGTAGAAATGTTCGGCCGAATGCAGCGGCACCGCGACGTTCATCTTGGCGGCGAGCTGGCGCGTCCACTGGCCGGCGGCGAGCACGACGGTCTCGCACGCGACGGAGCCTTGCGTGGTCTCGACCGACGCGATGCGGTTGCCCTTGAAGCCGAACCCCGTGACGCCCACGCCCTCGGCGATCGTGACACCCATCTGGCGCGCGCCCTTGGCGAGCGCCATCGTGAGATCGGCGGGATTGGCCTTGCCGTCGCCCGGCACCCACATGGCGCCGGTCAGGTCGTCGGTGCGCATCAGCGGCCACTTCTTGCCGGCCTCGGCGGGCGTCATCGGCTCCATGTCCACGCCGAAGCCGCGCGCCATCGCGGCCTGGCGCTTCAGCGCCACCCAGCGCTCGGGCGTGCGCGCCACGTTGACCGAGCCGCACTGCTTCCAGCCGGTGGCCTGGCCCGTCTCGGCCTCGAGGCTCGAATAGAGCTCGATGCCGTACTTGCTCATCTGCGTCATCGCGCGGTTCGGGCGCATCTGCCCCACAAGGCCGGCCGCGTGCCACGTCGTGCCGCTGGTCAGCCGCGCGCGCTCGACGAGCAGCACGTCCTTCCAGCCGAGCTTGGCGAGATGGTAGGCCGTCGAGCAGCCGGCGATGCCGCCGCCGATGACGACCACGCGCGCCGACGGCTTGAGGGCAGTCACTTCAGTTCACCCGCGTCAGCAGCGGCTTGCCTTCGAGCGCATGGATCAGGTTGTCGACGACGAGGTCGCCCATCGCCTTGCGCGTCTCGACCGTGGCCGAGGCGACATGCGGGGCGAGAACGACGTTCTCCATCGCGATCAGTTCGGCCGGCACGCGCGGCTCGTCGGCGAACACGTCGAGACCCGCACCGGCGATCTTTCCGGCCTTGAGTGCCGCGATAAGCGCCGGCTCGTCCACGACCGAACCGCGCGCGACGTTGACCAGATAGCCCTTCGGCCCCAGCGCCTCGAGGATCCGCGCGTCGATCATGTTCTTCGTTTCCGCACCGCCCGGCGTGATGACGACCAGCACGTCGCACCACGCGGCCATGTCGGCGAGCTTCTCGAAATAGCGGAACGGCACGCCCGCCTGCCGGTTGCGGCCGAAATAGCCGACCTCCATGTCGAAGCCGAGTGCGCGCTTCGCGATCGTCTTGCCGATGCGCCCGAGACCGACAATGCCCATCTTCTTGTGGTGGACCGACGTCGTCAGCGGTTGCATGCCCTTGGCGACCCAGTCGCCGACGCGCACGTATCTGTCCGCCGCGACGTAGCGGCGCATGATGTTGAGCACGAGCCCGATGGCCGTGTCGGCCACGCAGTCGTTCAGCACGTCGGGCGTGTTGGTGACGGCGATCTTGCGCGCGCTCGCGGCCGGCACGTCGATGCCGTCGTAGCCCACGCCGAAGCACGAGATCAGCTCGAGCTTGGGAAGCGCATCCATGATCTCGGGCCCGGTCTTGATCGAGCCGCTCCACTGCAGGAAGCGCACCTTGTCCTTGAGGGCGGCGAAGAACGCCGGACGCTCCGGCTCCGCCGGCAGTTTGTGGACCGTGAAGCGCTCGTGCAGCCGGTCGCCGCAGTTCAGCGGCAGCGGCGCACCGGAAATGACGTCGGGTTTGGCAGCCATCCTCGATCCCCCTCAGCCCTTGAAGCGCTTGGCGAGCGCGTCGGCGGCTTTCAGCAGCAGGCCGAAATCGCTGCCGACCGCGACGAACTGGTAGCCTTCGGCCAGCCGCTTCTTCGCCTCGTCCTCGTTGCCTGTGAGATACCCGCCGGCCTTGCCGGCCGCCCGGATCGGCTTGATCGCCTCCGAGATCGCCTTCTGCACGTCGGGGTGCTGGAAGTTGCCCAGATGGCCCATCGAGGCGGCAAGATCCGACGGACCGATGAACACGCCATCCACGCCGTCGACCGCCGCGATCTCGCCGATGCGGGCGAGCGCTTCGGTCGTCTCGACCTGCACGAGCACGCAGATCTCTTCGTTGGCCTTCCTGAGGTAGTCGGTGACGCGCCCGAAATTGGACGCGCGTGCCGACGTCGACACGCCGCGGATGCCCTGCGGCGGGTAGCGCGTCGCCGCGACGGCCTTGCGCGCCTCGTCCGGCGTCTGCACGAACGGGATCAGCACCGTCTGGAAGCCGATGTCGAGCAGGCGCTTGAGCAGCACAGCGTCGTTCCAGGCCGGGCGGACGATCGGCGCGGTCGTCCCGCCCCGTAGCGCCTGGAGCTGGTTGACCAGTCCGGGCAGTTCGTTGGGCGAATGCTCGGTGTCGAGCAGCAGCCAGTCGAAACCCGAGCCGCCGACGCCCTCGGTTCCCAAATTCGAACACAGCGTCGACCACAGGCCGATCTGCGGGCGGCCCTCCTTGAGGGCCTTCTTGAATTGGTTGACCGGCATGTCCATCGACGCGTTCCTTCCCTTGGCGATTCTTGTGCTTTTCTACGACATTTCCGCGACGATGCGGGCAACATGTTCGGCGAGCGACGGGGACGAGGTGAGGCCCGGCGATTCGATGCCGTAGAGCGCAACGAGCCCCGGAACGCCGTGCGTTTCCGGCCCCTGGACGACGAAATCCGGGTTCGGGGCGCCCTTCGGCACGATCTTGGGCCGGACGCCGGCATAGGACGGGATCAGCGCCCCGTCGGCCAGCCCCGGCCAGTAGCGGCGCACCTCGGCGTAGAACACGTCGGCGCGTCGCGGATCGACGTCGTAGTCCAGCGTCTCGATCCACTCGACGTCCGGACCGAAGCGCGCCTGCCCGGCAAGGTCGATCGTGATGTGGACGCCGAGCCCGCCCTTCTCCGGCACGGGGTAGATCAGCCGCGAGAACGGCGTGCGCCCCTGCAACGCGAAATAGTTACCCTTGGCATAGTGCAGCGGCGGGATGGATGCGGGCGGGATCCCGTCGATGGCATGCGCGACCGTCATCGCCCCCAGCCCAGCCGCGTTGACGACCGTCCGCGCCTTGAGGCGCATGGGCGACGCCCCGCCCGTCTCCACGACGATGCCGTCGTTGGCGACGGCCCCGCCCACGACCGGGGTTTCGAACGCGATCATGGCGCCGTGCGATTCCGCGTCCCCCTGGAAGGCGAGCATCAGGCCGTGACTGTCGACGATGCCGGTCGAAGGCGACAGGAGTGCCGCCACGCAGACAAGCTCCGGCTCCAGCTTCCGCGCCTCGGCAGCGTCGAGCAGCTGCAGGTCGTGCACGTCGTTGGCCTCTCCCTGGGCCTTCAGGTTCTTGAGATACGCGACCTGTGCTTCGGTCGTGGCGACGATCAGCTTGGTCGTGCGGCGCGCCTCGATGCCGCGCGCGGCGCAGTAGGCGTAGATGAAATTCTTGCCGGCGACGCAATGCCGGGCCTTGAGGCTGCCCGTGGGATAGTAGATCCCGGCATGGACGACCTCGCTGTTGCGCGACGACGTCTCGGTACCGATTGCGTCGGCCGCCTCCAGCACCACGACGTCGCGCCCGGCCAGCGCCAGTGCCCTCGCGACGGCCAGTCCCACGACACCCGCGCCGATCACGATGCAGTCGGCTGTTTCCGTCGGACTCATGTCGGTGCTGGAACCCAGTTTGCCAAATCGGACGGGCAAGGTAGAACAGTCGGATGGAATTTGGAACCATACGCGCCGCGATCGTCGCGGCGACCGCCTTGGCCACCCTCGCCGCGTGCGGCAACGTGCGCCCCGGTCCCGCGAACGTCCCCCAGATGGGCGTGCGCAGCTTTCTCGACATCCGGCATATGTGCTCGCTGGGCGTGTCCCCGCCGATCGAGATCGACAACGCGCCCGCAGCCGCACGCTATCGGGTCCGCATGGTCAACACGAGCGTCCTCTATTCCCCGCCGGCCAATTTCGAAGTCGTCGCCGCAGGGCCCGCCATCGCGGAAGGCGGCCTCGACGGTTACCGGGGGCCCTGTCCGGGCGAGACGCAGAGCTTCAACTACCGGCTCGAAGTCGCGGCACTGGACGCGAACGGGGTGGTCGCCGCCTACGGCTATACGACGCTGAGCGCCACTTCGACCACGCGGCTCATGCGTCTTGCCCCGGATCGCCGTCCGCAGATGCCCCGACGGGTCGAGTGACGCAGCCCTACTCGTCGCCGTAGGGACCGGGGGCGGCCTCGACCATCGCCTCCCAGATCGGCAGCACGATGTTTCCGGGCTTGTTCTGCCCGTAGACGATCGCCTTCTTGGCCGCCTCGAACATCTCGCGCGTGGGGACCTTGGGCACGATCGTGAACCCTGCCCGGTCGAGCGCTTCGATCGCGGCATAGGCCTGCTTCGTGTAGTCCTCGAAGAAGTATCGCGTGTCGGCCTTGCGGATCGCCTTGGCCAGCAGCATGTCCGGTGTGTCGCTCATCAGTCGAACAGCTTGTCGATATCCGCCTGGGAATTCGTCTTGTCCGCGTCCTGCGGCCCGTGCAGCACGACGCCGCCGGTATCCTTGATGTGGAGCGGGTCCTCGTCGGGAACCGGCATGCGTTCGATCTCGCCTGGCCCCCAGATCTCCAGCATCTTCTGGACGCGCTCCTCGATGAAGGCGAGCGTGCGCACGACCTTGTTGATGCGCTGTCCGGTCAGGTCCTGGAACGAGCAGGCCTCGATGATGCCGGTGCACATGTCGGAAATCTCGGAGACGCGGTCCTTGGCGAAATCGTCGATGTTCATCGCGCGGACCTCGCGCGAGATCTCCTCGATGCGCTCGACGCCGTCGAAGATGCGCGACGTGGCATCCTCGGTCTGCGCCACGACCGAAGAAAGTTCCATCGAAGCGGTCGAAAGCTTGTCCTCGCGCGCAAGCGGATGCTTGAGGGCGCCGATCTCGCGCTTGGTCTGCTCGATCCGCCCGGCGATCCCGAGCACCTCGTTGCGCACGCGGTCGATCTCGTTGTGGTCGAGATTGACGAAGCTGTCGATCTTGCGTGCGATGTTCTGGATGTCGGCGCGCATTCCCTCGATCGCGGCGGCCGTCCGTCCGTCGTCGGCATGCGCCGCACCGTTGGCCGCGGGCGCGGCGACGGGCGCTGCCGCCCCGTTCGGCCTGATGGCGCCATTGCGCATCAGCAGCTTCTCGGCCGTGAAGACGGATTTTTGCGGCGGCGACATGTCCCGACAAACCCCTGAAACCAAATGCATTCCTGCGGCAGACGGCACCCGCCGCTCCACCAATGAAGCGGATTTTATCACGAACGACTCGGCGAATGCGCGGGATAAAAGCGCGCTCAGGGACGCGCCAGGGTGGCCCGATTGCCGCCGGATACCACGATATTGAGGACATCCGGGGCAATGCCCGAAAGCCAGCGCAGGTATTCGAGTGCCTGCAGCGCCCGGCCCATTCCGACCGGAACGCCGTGGTGCAGCGAAATCAGCGTCAACGCGCCGAGGATGCGCAGGTCCACGATCCTGGCCGGATCGCGCACCTCCACCGTGTCGCCGGCGCCCAGCAGCGGCAGCAGGTCCACCGCAAGGTCGAGATTGATGCCGTCGGACGTGTCGCCCCAGCCCGGAAATCCGGGCCCCCAGCGCCCGGCGAAGCGCGCGAAATCGGCCGCCTGCGAACCCAGCGCCTTGTCGGGCGCCGTGCCCGCCGCCCCGCGCGTGTCGACATCCACGATCGTCGCGTCGCGCACCACTTCGCAGCGCCCGCCGGCCGCCCAGACCCGCATGCCCAGGTCGGGGTCGGCGAAGTGCTTGCGGAAACCCTCGTCGAAGGCGCCGCCGACGCGCGCCAGCGTCGAAGGCCGCGCCACGAAGAAGTACGGGTAGTAGCGCCCGTAGACGGAGCCGACGAACGTGAGATGGCGCACCTGGCGCGGAAAGCCGAGCAGCAGCGTCGGACAGGCGCCTTCGCGCGCGGCCAGATGCGCCAGCGACAGGCGAAGCGCGCCGGGCGTCAGCCGGTTGTCGTCGGCGATCAGCGCGATCACGTCGCCGTCGGCGTGCGCGAAGCCGAGATTGCAGGCCGCGATCGAGCCGCGCGGCGACGTTTCGGGAACCCATCGCACGCCGGGGCGCGAGATCTCGTAGGGCGAGACGACGACGATCTCGTGCTCGATGCCTTCGGCCGCCTCGTGCGCGGCCGCGATGGCGCCGTCGATCAGGGTCGGGAACAGGCTTGGCAGGACGAGGCTGACCTTCATGCCGCCGGCACCGCGTCCGTGCGGTCGAGCGGCCGGTTCTGCCGCCACCACGCGATCGTCCGTGCGATCCCCTCGTCGAGGCCGATGCGCGGACGCCAGCCGAGCTCGGTCGCGATGCGCGTGCAGTCGAGCGACAGTTCGGTGTCGATCGTCGGCCGGCCGGGATCGAGCACGATCTCGAGCGGATGCCCGGCGGCGGCGGCGATGCGTTCGGCAAGTGCCCGCGTCGTCAATGCCGTCCCGCTCCCGACATTGTAGAGCGCGTAGGGCTTCGCCGGCCCGGCCACGACGGCCTTCACGGCCGCGCACAGGTCGTCGGCATGGATCAGGTCGCGCGCCGCCTTTCCCGTTCCCCACAGCACGAGGCGCCCGTCGGTCGCGGTCAGCGCCTTGGTCACGGTGGCGCCGAACACGTGGCTGCGCGCGAGGTCGTATTTGTCGTGCGGCCCGTAGACGTTCGAATGGCGCAGCACCGTGAAGCGCGTTCCGCCCAGCCCGGCGTACCAGGCGCACATCCGCTCGAAATAGACCTTCGTGATGGCGACGCCCGCATAGGCCGGGTGGATCTCGGCGGCCGGATCGAAATCCTCCTCGCGCTGGGCTTTGGGCGACGAGCGGTACATGACCGAGCACGAGAACCACACGACATGGGGGACGCGCAGGCGGCTGGCGGCGGCGAACACGCGGCCGTTGAGGACCTGGTTGTCGACGATCATCGACAGAGGATCGCCGAGATTGGCGCCCGACCCGGCGGTGGCGGCGGCCGCGTGGATCACGAGGTCGGCACCGTCGAGCGCCGCCGTCACGCCCGGCTCGGTCGTCAGGTCGGCGTCGATCCAGCGGATGCGGGGATGGGAGAAGGCGGGCCGGCGGTGCCGGATGCCGGCGACGGAATAGGCCGGGTCGTCGGCGAACGCTTCGGTCATGTTGCGGCCGACAAAACCGGTAGCTCCGAGAACGACGACGCGAATCATCAGGTCTCGAGCTTAACGCCGCGCCGCCGCCTTGTCAGGCGTTCAGGCGGAGATGTTCAGCTTCTGGCCGCGGCCCGTCAGCGCCACGCTCGCGACGTCGTTGCTTTCGCTTGCCGCCGACGAGATGTTCGACTGGACCTGCTGTTCGATCGTCTGGGTCACGGCCCGCGAAACGCTGTTCTGTTCTTCGCCGCGCTGCAGGCTGGCTTTCAGCACGGGCAGGAAGCTGGCGGTAAGTCCGGAAGCGCCGGTCGCCGATGATGCTGCCATCTGGGATTCTCCAAAAAGACGGACCTTGTTCGATCCGAAGAATCCCGCCGAAATGGCTGCCTGTCACCAAGTATCGTTTCGAATATCTCTATAATTTTCTTCAACTACAATCTGTTAGCCGCGTTTCTTGCGGCTTTTTCGCGCGCGTGCAATGCCGTCCATGACCATCTTGCCGGCCGCCTTGGCGTCGATCCATTTGACGATCGTCACCCACTTCCCCTTCTCCAGATCCTTGTAATGCTTGAAGAAGTGGGCGATCTGCTCGATCAGGATGGGGGGAAGATCCGTGTAGTCGCGCACGCCCGAATAGAACGGGTGCAGCTTGTCGACGGGCACGGCCAGGATCTTCTCGTCGGCACCGCCCTCGTCTTCCATCAGCAGCGCGCCGATCGGGCGCGAGCGGATGACCGCGCCCGGCACTACCGGCACATGGCCGACCACGACCACGTCGACCGGATCGCCGTCGCCCGACAGCGTGTGCGGGATGAAGCCGTAGTTCGCCGGATAGTGCATGGCCGTGTGCAGGAAGCGGTCGACGAACAGCGCGCCCGAGCGCTTGTCGATCTCGTACTTCACCGGCTCGCCGCCCAGCGGGATCTCGACGATGACGTTGACGTCGTGCGGCGGTTTCGTGCCGATCTTGATCTTGTCGATGTTCATTTCAGGTCTTCCGGCGCACGCCGTTGAGGACCTTGCTGGTGATCCTCAGGCCGTGCTTCGCGTCGGCATGGCCGCCGGCATAGAGCGTGGCGATCAGCTTGTGGATGCGCTCGGCGTGGCTGCGGTAGATCGACACGAGCGAACCGGGCGACACGTTCGACACGCCCTCGAAATCGGCAAGGGCCTGCTTTTCGATCACGCAGGGCACGTGCTTGGTGCCGTCGCGCACGTCGATGACGATCCCGTTCTGGACCGCATCGTAGTGGGCGCGCCCGGCACTGAAATCGAGCGGCATGTCAGCGACCTTCCAAGAACGACATCGACCCTGCCCTGCAGTTTCCGTACCCGGCGCTGGTGAGCCCGCCGGGACTCGAACCCGGAACCCCAACATTAAAAGTGTCGTGCTCTACCAATTGAGCTACGGGCTCATGCCTCGACGAGACGGTGCGAAAACTAGGGCCGCACCTGCCCGGGGTCAACCGCCTTGGCGCGCCATCCGCCTAGAGGGGCGCGCGCGCGACGGAGACCGGCAGCAGCGTGGGTTCGCCCTCGCCGCCGGCGGGCCTTGCGGCGGCGAACTTGGCCCGCATGGCCGCATCCACGCGCGGCGAGACGAAATGCGAGATGTCGCCGCCCAGCCGCCCCACTTCCTTGACGAAGCGCGAGGAAATGAACTGCTGGGTTTCCGAGGCCATCAGGAACAGCGTCTCCACCTTCGGATCGAGGCGCTTGTTCATGCCGGCCATCTGGAACTCGTACTCGAAATCGGAAACGGCGCGTAAGCCCCGCAGGATGATGCGCGCCCCCACCGACTGCGCGAACTTCATCAGAAGGGTCTCGAACGGGCGCACCTCGATGCGCGCGGCGACGTCCGGCATCGCGGCGACTTCCGCGCGCATGATCGCCACGCGCTCTTCCAGCGAGAAGAGCGGCCCCTTGCCGGCGTTGACGGCCACGCCGACGACCAGCTTGTCCACGACCAGCGCGCCGCGGTGGATGATGTCGATATGCCCGTTGGTGGCCGGATCGAACGTGCCGGGATAGATCGCGACGCGCGGCTCGGTCATTTGCCCTCCCCGGCCGGTGCCCCCGGCGCTTCGGCACTGTCGTCGCCGCCGAGATCGCCCAGGCGCGCGACCGAAACCACCTTCTCGCCGTCGCCGACGCGGAAGACGGTCACGCCCTGCGTCTGGCGGCGCGCGATGCGGATGTCGTCGACGGGCGTGCGGATCAGCGTGCCGCCGTCCGACACGATCATCAGCTGGTCGCCGTCGCGCACCGGGAACGAGGCCACGACGACGCCGTTCTTGTCGGTCGTCTCGATGTTGGCGATGCCCGAGCCGCCGCGGCCGGTGAGCCGGTATTCGTAGGACGAGCTGCGCTTTCCGTAGCCCTTGCTGGTGATGGCGAGCAGCACTTCCTCGGCCGCCGCAAGCTCGGCATAGCGCTCTTCCGACAGCACGAGGGCCGCACCCGCGACCGCTTCGGGCGCATCCGCCTCGGCCGTCTCGACCGCCGCGTCGTCGGCGTTGCCACGGCGCTGGCGGGCCATGCGCAGGAAGGCCTCGCGCTCGGACGTTTCGAGGTCCATGTGGCGCAGCAGCGCCATCGAGATGACCTCGTCGCCCTCGGCCAGACGGATGCCGCGCACGCCCGTGGAGTTGCGGCTGGCGAACACGCGCACGTCGTCGACCGCGAAGCGGATGCACTTGCCCAGCTGCGTGGCCAGCACGATGTCCTGGTTGTCCTGGCAGGGCTGGACGGCGACGAGACGCTCGCCCGCCTCTTCCAGCTTCATGGCGATCTTGCCCTTGGACATGATGTTCGTGAAATCCGACAGCGCGTTGCGCCGCACGTTGCCGGCGGACGTCGCGAACACGATGTGGAGCTTGTCCCACAGCGTGGCGTCGGTCGGCAGGGCCAGCACCGTGGCGATGCGCTCGCCGTCGGCCAGCGGCAGCAGCTGGACCATCGGCTTGCCGCGGTTCTGCGGATTGCCGAGCGGCAGCTTGTAGCATTTGAGCAGGAAGACGAGCCCGCGCGTCGTGAAGAACAGCACGGGGGCGTGCGTGTTCGCGACGAACACCTGACTGACGAAATCCTCTTCGCGCGTGGCCATGCCCGAGCGGCCCTTGCCGCCGCGGCGCTGGGCGCGGTAGCTCGACAGCGGCGTGCGCTTGATGTAGCCGGCATGCGTGACGGTGACGACCATGTCCTCGGGCTGGATCAGGTCCTCGATGT
>JBIKWI010000241.1:0-4598 GCA_044356395.1 Tagaea sp.
GCCGATGCCGAAGGGCTGGTCCGTCTGCCCGACGGCGGCTTCGCCGTCAGCTTCGAACGCCAGCACCGCATCCTCGTCTATCCGCCGTCCGACCCGCCTTTTGCCCGCCGGCCGCGGGCGCTTGCGTTGCCGCCGGCCGTCGCGGCCGCCCCGCGCAACGGCGGCATCGAGGCGCTGACGCGGCTTGCCGACGGACGCTTCCTGGTCCTCGTCGAGGATCTCGTCGAAGACGGCGTGCATGTCGGCTTCGCCGGCGGGGCCGACGGCTGGACGAAGATCGGCTATCGCGCGGCGCCGGGTTTCGCGCCGGTCGGCGCGTGCCAGCTTTCCGGCGGCGACACGGTCGTGCTGGAACGGTCGTTCTCCTTCTTCGGCGGGTTCGGCGCGCGCGTCGTGCGGGTGGCGGCCGGTGCCTGGCGCGCGCAGGGTATCGCCGAGGGCGCGGAACTTGCCCGCCTGCGCCCGCCGATGGCCGTCGACAACTACGAAGGTATTGCGAGCCTGCGCGCACCCGACGGATCGGAAATGGTGTGGCTCCTGTCCGACGATAACTACAGCTTGCTTCAGCGCACGCTGCTGGTGGCTTTTTCGATACGCGACGCGGCGTGACGACGTACTACAATCTAAGATAACAGATTGTTTACCCTGCGCACCTAGACTTCGCGCGTCATGACAGAACAGACCCCGACGCCGGCCGACGCCGCCACCCGCCCGCCCGAGACACGCTTTTCCTGGCGTTCGAGCATCCGCCTCAAGATCTTCCTTGCGATGGGTGCCATCGCCGCAGGCTCCGGCGTC
Source organism: Tagaea sp. (assembly GCA_044356395.1). Taxonomy (GTDB): domain Bacteria; phylum Pseudomonadota; class Alphaproteobacteria; order CACIAM-22H2; family CACIAM-22H2; genus Tagaea. Next base: position 799 of record JBIKWI010000241.1, read on the forward strand.
GCCGCCGTCGTCGCGGCGCTGCTGCTCTCGGGCGTGGGCGACACGCTCGGCACGATGACGGACCGGCGCATGCCCGTGCTCGCGGCCTCGCTGCGCATGGCCCAGATCGCATCGGAGATCTCGGCGTTCGCCCCGGTCCTCGCCACGGTCGCCGAGGAGCAGGCCCACAGCGAGATCCTCTCGAAGCTTGCCGGCAGCCAGGAGCGGCTCGCGGAGCTCGCCGGCGAGATCGAACAAGTCGATGCCGGCACGGAACTGCAGGAACTGCGCGAACTTGCCGCCGCCGTCGCCGAGCGGATCGCGGCCATCGACAAGACGGCCGAGCGGCGCGTGGCCAGCCAGAAAGAGCGCGTGACGCTCGAAGCCCAGCTCGCCGCCGCGAAGGACAGGTTCGTCGAACTCGCCGTCCCGTTCGTCGAGGCGCGCGCCGCGGCGCTGGCCGCCGGCATCGGCGGTCTTGCCAGGTCTGGTGCGGGCGAGGCGGCCGCGCGCGCCGCCGCGCGCGCGGAAGCCGACCTCGTGCTCTACGACAACGCGATGAAGGCACTGGCGGGTATCAACCGGGCGGTCGCCATCCTCGCCGAAGTCGTCGCGGCCGACACGCCTGCGGCGCTCGAAGAGGTGCGCGAGCGGTTCCTTGCGACGGTCGACGCGGTGTTCGCGGGCCTGAAGGTCGAAGGCCTCGACGGGACCGAACTCAAGAACGCGGCGGCAGCCGTCGCCGATTTCGGCGACGGCTACCGCAACCTGTTCGAGCTGCGCGAACAGGAGATCGACATGGACCGGCAGGCGCGCGCCGCCCTCGAACAGGGCCGCGCCATCACGGCCGAACTCGTCGCGCGGGTGGAGGCCATCGCGGCGCAGGCGCAGGCCGCCAGCCGTTCGGCGGCGGCGGATGCCGGCGGGGCGATCGACGACGGCATCCGGCTCGTCGCGGCGATCGCGGCCACGAGCCTGCTGCTGGCGATCGCGATCGCGTGGCTCTATGTCGGCCGTCGCTTGCTGTCGCGGCTGGATGCCTTCGCTGCCGCCATGCGCGCCATCGCCGGCGGCGACCTCGCCGCACGCATCCCGCCGGCCAGCGCCGACGAGATCGGCACGCTGACCGCGGCCCTCGAATCGTTCCGCGCCGCCGCCCTCCATGCGCGCGACGCCGCAAGGCGCGAGGCGGCCGCCAAGGAAGCCGCCGACGCCGAGAAGCGCGCGGCGCTGGCAAGGCTCGCGGGCGCGTTCGAAGCCAGCATCGGGGCCGTCGTGCGCGACATCGGGACGTCGTCGGGCGAGCTCGAGCGCGCCGCCGGCTCGATGACGCACACGGCCGAGGACACCCGCGCCCAGACCGCCTCGGCCGCCGGGGCGGTCGAACAGGCGGCCGCGAGCGTGCAGTCGGTCGCCACGGCGACGACGCAGCTTGCCGGATCGACCGACGAGATCGCACGGCGCGTGAGCGAGAGTGCCCGCATCGCCGACGAGGCCGGCATCCAGGCCGATCGCACGGACGCCTGCGTGAAGGCGCTGGAGGAAGCGGCACAGAAGGTGGGCGACGTGGTCAAGCTCATCAACGCGATCGCGGGGCAGACCAACCTGCTGGCGCTCAACGCCACCATCGAGGCGGCGCGTGCGGGCGATGCCGGCAAGGGTTTTGCGGTCGTGGCGAACGAGGTGAAGACCCTCGCGACCCAGACCGCGAGCGCCACCGGCGAGATCGCCCAGCAGATCGCCAGCATCCGGTCGGCGACCGGCGATACGGCGGATGCCATCGGCGCCATCGCGCGCACGATCCGGCGGATGCGCGAGATCGCGGCCGCGGTTTCGGTGGCGGTCGAGGAACAGACGGCGGCCACGCGCGGGATCGGGCGCGATCTGGAGGTCGCGACCGACGGGACGGCGCGGGTGTCGGCGATGATCGGCGACGTCAACGACGCGGCCGGGCGCACGGGCGATGCGGCGGCCAACGTGTCGGATGTCGCCGCCCAGTTCGCGCGCCTCGGCGAGAACCTGCGCAGCGAGGCCGACCGGTTCCTGGCGTCGGTGCGCCAAGGCTAGATTACAAAAGTATGCGGAACTTCAAATGAAGCGGGCCCGCCGTCGCCGGCGGGCCCGAAGGTCTTGTATCGGAAACAAGGAGTGACGTTTTCTGGTTATTCCGTCACGCGCCGCCCGCTCAGGCAGCGCGCTTCTCGAGGGCCGTCTCGACCTGTTCCTTGAGACGGCGCATTTCCTTGTCGAGCTTTGCGCCCGGAGTCTTGGACAGCCACGCGTCGAGGCCGCCGGCATGTTCGACGGTCTTGAGACCGTTGGTGGAGATGCGCACGCGCACCGAGCGGCCGAGCACGTCGGACAGCAGCGTGGCGTCCTGCAGGTTGGGCAGGAAGCGGCGCTTCGTCTTGTTGTTCGCGTGCGAGACGTTGTTCCCGACCATCGGACCCTTGCCGGTCACCATGCAGCGGCGCGCCATTGTACGTATCCCCGTGGAAATGGCCCCCTTCGGGGGGCGAAAGCGAAGAGGCGCGGTTTTACGGGCTTCGGGGGCTTGCGTCAACCGCCGCCTTCGCGCAAGGCCGCCACGACCCGCCCGGCAGCCCCGTAGGGGCTTTCAAGTCCTTGGGAAACCTTGGTTTCCAGGCTTTCGACGAGTGCGGCGAGGGCCGGTTCCCCGACCAGCGTCTCGCGCACCAGATCGCTGATTTCCCGCCACAGGGTCGCCTTGGCCTGGGCGGCCCGCCGGGTGGCGATCCCGGCCGGCCCGATGGCGGCCCGGTGGGCCTCGATGGCCGTCCAGACCCCGTCGATCCCCCGGCGTTCGAGGGCGGAAATCGTCAGGACCGGGGGGTGCCAGGCGGAACTGGCCGGGCGCAGCATGTGCAGCGCGGCCGCGTAGTCCGACGCGGTGCGCCCGGCGGCGGCGGCGAGGTCCCCGTCGGCCTTGTTGATGACCACGAGGTCGGCCAGCTCCACGATGCCCTTCTTGATCCCCTGCAGCTCGTCGCCGCCCGCCGGCGGCAGCAGCAGCATGAAGAGGTCGACCATCTCGGCCACGGCCGTTTCCGACTGGCCCACGCCGACCGTCTCGATCAGCACCGTGTCGAAGCCCGCCGCCTCGCACACGAACGAGGCTTCGCGCGTACGCCGCGCGACCCCGCCAAGCGTGCCGCCGGACGGCGAGGGACGGATGAAGGCGCGTTCGTCGCGCGCCAGCAGCTCCATGCGCGTCTTGTCGCCCAGGATCGAGCCGCCGGAAACCGGCGAGGACGGATCGACCGCCAGCACGGCGGGCTTGCGGCCCAGCGCCAGCAGATGCAGGCCGAACGCCTCGATGAAGGTCGACTTGCCGGCCCCGGGCGGACCGGAGATGCCCACGCGCACTGCGTGGCCGGCGTCGGGGCGCAGCTCGGCAAGGAGTGCATCGGCCTGTACGCGATGCTCGGGCAGCGTGGATTCGACCGTCGTGATCGCGCGGGCAAGGGCACGCCGGTCGCCGGCGCGGATCGAAGCCGCAAGCGCCGACAGGGCGCCCGGGCCGCTCACAGCCCCTTGCGGCCCATGTCGAGGAACTTCTCGCGCCGGCGCGCGCGCAGCACGCCGCCGTCCACACCCTTCATCTCGCCCAGCGCCCGGCCGATCGCTTCGCCGAGTGCGGCGACCGTCTCGGCCTTGCCGCGATGCCCGCCGCCCAGCGGCTCGGGCACGATGCCGTCGATGATGCCGAGCTTGTAGAGATCCTGCGCCGTCAGCTTCAGCGCCTCGGCCGCCGTCTGGGCCTGGTCGCCCGCACGCCACAGGATCGACGCACAGCCTTC
>JBIKWI010000242.1:0-4584 GCA_044356395.1 Tagaea sp.
ATGCTCGTCGCCTTCCAGATGGTCGCGTTTCCGGGCGGCCTGTCGCTTCGCCCCGCACTTCCCGGTCGCGCCGCGAGCTTCGCGATGGCGGGGCTGATCGGCGGATTCTCGGCCATCATGGGGATCGGCGGCGGCACGCTCGCCGTGCCGGTCCTTTCGCTTTTCAGCTATCCGATCCGTCTTGCGGTGGGGACGGCCGCCTCGCTCGGCCTCTATGTGGCGATCCCGGCAACCGTCGGGCTCGTGATCGGCGGCTGGGCGGCGCCCGGCCTGCCGCCGCTGTCGCTGGGCTACGTCAATCTCGTGGGATTTGCGGCCGTACTGCCGGCCATGCTGCTGTGCGTGCGGCAGGGCGCCCGCATCGCGCACGCGATCTCGCAACCGGCCCTGCGCCGGGTCTTCGGCATCGTGCTTGCGGCGGTGGGGCTTCGCATGCTGTCTTCCCTGTTCTGAAAGGGAGGACGACTTGACCGACTGCCTCGTGATCCGCCGGCCCGACGACTGGCACGTGCATCTGCGCGACGGCGCCATGCTGGAGGCGGTGGCCCCGCACACCGCCCGCCAGTTCGCGCGCGCCATCGTGATGCCCAATCTGGTGCCGCCTGCCTCCAGCGTGGCGGCCGTGCGCGACTATGCCGCGCGCATCCGCAAGGCGGCAGGCCCCGGCTTCGAACCGCTGATGACGTGCTACCTGACGGACGGGATTTCGCCCGACGAGATCGAGCGCGGCTACGCCGAAGGCGTGTGGGTGGCTGCGAAGCTCTATCCGGCGCACGCGACGACGAACTCCGCCCACGGCGTGACCGACATCGCGAAAATCGCGCCGGCCCTCGAGCGCATGCAGCGCATCGGCATGAAGCTGCTCGTGCACGGCGAGGTCACGGACAAGGCGGTCGACATCTTCGACCGCGAAGCGGTGTTCATCGAGCGCACGCTTGGCCGCCTCGTGAAGGATTTTCCCGGCCTGAAGATCGTCTTCGAGCACATCACGACGAAGGAAGCGGCGGATTTCGTGGCAGCCGGCCCCGCCACGCTTGCCGCGACGATCACGCCGCACCATCTGGCGATCGACCGGAATGCGATCTTCGAAGGCGGCATCCGGCCGCATCTCTATTGTCTGCCGATCGCCAAGCGCTCGATCCACCGGACGGCGCTGCGCAAGGCGGCCGTTTCGGGCTCGCCGAAGTTCTTTCTCGGCACCGACACGGCCCCGCATGCCGTCCACACCAAGGAAGCCGCCTGCGGCTGTGCCGGTATCTTCAATGCTCCGGTGGCGCTGGAGGCCTATGTGCGCGTGTTCGACGAGGAGGGCGCGCTCGACCGGTTCGAGGGATTCGCCAGCGAGCACGGGCCGAAGTTCTACGGGTTGCCGCTCAATGCCGCTCGCGTCGCGCTGGTGCGCGCGAGCGTGAAGGCGCCCGAACGCGTCCCGGCCGCCCCCGGCGACGTCGTCTGCTATCTCGGCGGGCAGGATCTCGGCTGGCGCTTCGAGGGGATCGTCGGCTAGTCCCCGGTTGCAGCAAGGCGCGCGCGGGGCACCGCGATATCGCGAAGGTCGAGCTTCAGGCGGGTCAGCGTGTCGAGCGTGCGGTCGATCTGGCTGGCGCAATGCTGCGCGTCTTCGGGCGTGATGTCGCGATCGGCAAGAGCCGAACCGACCACCGCAGCGACCGAACCGAGGTCGCGCACGACTTCGATCATGCGTACGCGCGGATCGAGTGCCCGGTGCGGCCCGGGCCCGCCAAGTGCCGCGACCCGCGCATCGAGCGCCTGCCGGTAGGCGTCGAATATCTGAGGGCGTTCGCCCGCGACGACGCATGCGGCGTCGAGCGCCAGCGCGTCTTCAGCCTGGAGCCGGTGGCGCGGATTGTCGGGGTCGGCGCATTTGCGGAACAGGGATGCGGATTTTCCGGTCGCGGCCGCGATGCGCGCCTCGTCGAGGATCCCCAAGGTGCGATGAAGCCCGGCCCGGATCGAACAGATGTCGCGAGGTTTGGTCATTTCTTCGCCCCCTAGGGACCATAATAGGTCGGACGGGTGCCGCTTGTGTTTGACACAGGTCAAACCCGCATCGCCGGAGCTTTCTCCGAATGTCGGGCCCCCGCGATTTGCCGGGCGCCCAAAGGCCTGATAACGTGGTCGGATACGTCGTCGTCGGAGAAAACACATGAGCGGTTGCATCGTCGGTTGGGCGCACGGGAAATTCGGCAAACGCGAGGGGCTCGACCTCGAGGCGCTGCTCGCCGAGGTGTGCGTGGGCGCCCTCGCCGACGCCGGCCTTGCCCCCGAAGACGTCGACGAGATCTATGTCGGCCATTTCGGCGGCGGCTTCGTGAAGCAGGATTTTCCCGCGTCCCTGGTGCTGCAGACGGCCGACGGCTTCCGCTTCAAGCCCTCGACGCGCGTCGAGAATGCGTGCGCGACGGGTTCGGCGGCGGTCCATATGGGGCTCAACGCGATCGCGGCAAAGAAGGCGCGTATCGTGCTGGTCGCCGGCGTCGAAAAGATGACCGAGACGCCGGGCGACGTCGTCGGCGGCATCCTGATGAAGGCCTCCTACGTCAAGGAAGAGGACCGCCCGGGCATGAGCTTCGCCGGCGTGTTCGGCCAGATCGCACAACTCTACGCCCAGCGCTTCGGCGACCCGTCGGACGCGATGGCGCGGATCGCGGCGAAGAACCACAAGAACGGCTGCGCCAATCCGAACGCGCAGCTGCGCAAGGATCTCGGGTACGAGTTCTGCAACACGGTTTCCGACAAGAACCCGCTGGTGGCGGGGCCGCTGCGGCGCACCGACTGCAGCCTCGTCTCGGACGGGGCGGCGGCCCTCGTGCTCGCGGATTTCGGCACGGCTCTTTCGATGAAGAAGGCGGTGGCGTTCCGCGCAACGGCCCAGGTCAACGACTACCTGCCGATGAGCCGGCGCGACATCGTGGCATTCGAAGGGTGTGCCGCCGCATGGAAGAAGGCCTATGCCGAGGCGCGCGTCACGGTCGACGACCTCAGGCTCGTCGAGACGCACGACTGCTTCACGATCGCCGAGCTCATCCAGTACGAGGCGATGGGGCTGGCGGCACCGGGGCAGGGCGGGCGCGCCGCGCTCGAAGGTGTCACCGAGAAGACCGGCCGGCTGCCGGTCAACGCGTCGGGCGGCCTCAAGGCCAAGGGCCACCCGATCGGGGCGACGGGCGTTTCGATGCACATCATGGCCGCGATGCAGGCCACGGGGCTTGCCGGGGACATGCAGGTGCCCAGGCCCGGACTTGCCGGCGTGTTCAACATGGGCGGCGCCGCCGTCGCCAACTACGTCTCGATCCTGGAGCCCCTTCGCGCATGAACAAGGGAAAGGTCGTCGAGAATTTCGAGATCGAGGCGGACCAGTTCGCCTGGCTCAAGGACATGGCCGCCACGTACGGCCTCAAGGACGCGAGCAAGGCGCTGCGCGTGGCGCTCGATCACGCGATGATGGACGCCGACGAGGAGAAGATCTTCATGTCGATCCGCTGCCGGCGCTGCGGCTGACGGCCGCGTGCCGATCTCTTAGGGCCGCGAACGCGCGCGTGTCCGGCGCAGGGGCGCCAGGACAAGGTGCGCGGCGGCCGGCAGGCCGCCGGACGGCGAATCGTCGCGGTCCATCGACATGATCGCGGCACCCATCGCGGCCGATCCCCAGGTGATCGCGAAGACGGCAAGCAGCATGGCGACGATCAGGCCGCGCGAAGGGGCAGCGGCGAGCAGCCGGCCCAAGCCCCCGACGTCGAACCACAGAACGCCGCCGAGCACGAGCCAGCCACTCGCCACGCCGATGGCGAGATGCGCGAGGATGGAGCGGAACGGGATTTTCTGGACGACCGACATTCCCGGATACTATCGCGTCCGACGCCAGGACGGCATGCGACATGTCGCGCCGCAAAGTCCGGCGGGGGTAGCGGGGCTGGTGCTGCCTCGGAGGATTGAACTCCGGACCTCGTCCTTACCAAGGACGCGCGTTCGAACATTAAATACATGAAATTATGTATGTTTTCGGCAGTCACCGCCAGCCTGCACCGCTGGTGCACGGATGCCGGTCATGGCGCCCCGCAGATACCATCGGCCTTTGCGGCCGGCACGCCCCGATCCCGACCAGCTTCACTTGAACACCGGGCTAATACGCTTTCTCACGCCCATGGACTCCCTTCAGTGCCATGGGCACCTCCGACTGGAGTTTTCCGAAATCAGGGCAGCCCAATGAAACGAACTATCGAATGAGGGAGGCTGATTCTCGAGCTCATGGTCCATAGGACTACTAGTCCCGTGATCATGACCGCGGATCTAGTGATCCTTTGGTCATGAGTACATTTGATTCATCCGACATAGCCTAGCTTCTCGTCCGAGCAACTCGGGGCAGACCAGAGCGAACCGGTTATTAATAGTCGATAGGCACTCCAATTGAGCTCTCGCTACCAGAAAGATAGAGATACGATCCCTCTCCAAGAGCCAATGATCCTGCCCCGAACTTAGGTCCACTCGCTAAGCGATCTTTTGAGCACGGTCTATTTGGTCTGCGAAGGCCTTCGGCGTCAAGCCGCCGAGAGCCATGTGGGG
>JBIKWI010000077.1:0-15620 GCA_044356395.1 Tagaea sp.
CCGGCTTCATGAGCATGAACCTCGACAGGCATGTCGGTTCGGCGATGAAGCAGTTCCAGCACCTCGTGCGGGGCGACGGGCTTGGCGCGCAGGGGCACCGCGAATTCTACGACGAGTATCTTTCCGTCATGGATCTCGACGCGGCCTTCTACCTGCAGACGATCAAGGTCGCCTTCCAGGACCACGACCTGCCGAACGGCACATGGGTTTCGCGCGGCCGCAAGGTCGATCCGGGCGCGATCCGCAATACGGCGCTGATGACGGTCGAAGGCGAGCTCGACGACATATCGGGCGTGGGCCAGACCTTCGCGGCGCACGCGCTGTGCGCCAACCTGCCGTCCGACAAGCACCGACACTGGCTGCAGAAGGATGTCGGCCACTACGGCATCTTCAACGGCAGGCGCTGGCGCACCGAGATCCTGCCGCAGGTGCGCGGCTTCATCCGCGAGAACCGCTGAACTTCAGCGCCGGCCCGCGCGCGTGACCAGTGCAAGGCCGATGAAGATCGACGCCATCGCCGCCCAGATCCAGGCGCTGTGCGTCTCGCCGAACAGCAGCCAGCCCCAGAACACGCCGGCAAGCGTCACGATGAAGCCCGTCTGGCTGAAGAAGACGGGGCCGGCGATGCGGATCGCCTCGAAGAACAGCAGCGAGCCGAAGCCGGACAGCACGCACTGGACGAGCAGCGCCCAGTCGGCCGCCCCCTGCGGGGGGACCGGCAGGTGGGGCACGCCAAGCGCCAGTGCCGCCGGCAGGATGCAGACGGCCGAACCGAGCTGCATGCTGGCGGCGAGCGCCACCGAGTCGACGTCCTTCGGGCGGGCGCGCGCGATATAGACGTTCGACAGCGCGTAGAAGAACGGGACCAGCAGGCACAGCGCCACCCACGGCGCCATGGCCGGATCGGGCAGGCTGGCGCGCGGACCGATGACGAGAAGGGCGCCCGCCAGGCCGAAGCCGATCCCGAGGAGCCGCAGGTTGTGGCGCTTCTCCATGCCGATCCCCCAGGCCATCGCGTAGGTGATGACCGGCGAAAGCGTGTTGAGCACCGCCGCGAGGCCCGCCGGCACGTGACTGACGACAAGTGCCGCGATCGAGTTCGGGATCGAGATGGCGGTGGCGCCCGCGACCAGCGCATAGACGAGATAGTCGCGCCGCAGCGGAATCGCGGCACCGCGCAGCCGCGCGACGGCGAGCAGGATCACCGCTCCCGATATCGACGTCGCAAGCGTGAAGCCGAGCGGATGAATTCCCCCTTGCATGGCGATCTTCGCCATCGAAAACTGCAGGCCCCAGACCAGTCCCATGCACAGCATGTAGAACAGGGCCAGATAGAGTCTGGAGCCGTGAAGCGGGGGAGAGGATTCAGCCATGTTGTTCGCGAGCTACAATATCCAGTACGGGACGGGGAAGGACGGAAAAATCGACCTGTGGCGCGTCGCCGCCGCAGTCAAGGGAGCCGATGTCATCGCACTTCAGGAGGTGGAACGCCACTGGCCTCGCTCGAACGATGTCGACCAGGTCGCGGTCCTTGGCGAAGCGCTGCCCGGCTACCATTGGGTCTACGGGGCAGGCTACGACATGGATGCCACCAACGGATTGCCGGGCAACCGGCGCCGCCAGTTCGGCAACATGCTGCTGTGCCGGACCCCGATCATCAGCTCGCGCCACCATCTGCTGCCGAAATTCGGCGCGACGAACCTCTATTGCCTGCAGCGCTCGACGATCGAGGGTGTGATCGACACGCCGAAATCCGGCCCGATCCGGGTCTACTCGCTGCATCTGTCGCATCTCGGCGACGGCGACCGCGAAGCGCAGGTCGACCGGCTGCTGGCGATCCATCGCGATGCGCCCGCCGAAGGCGGCGCCTGGTGCGGGGCGCGCGAGGGCACGGACTGGACGCAAGGCCTGCCCCCGCCCCCGATGCCGCAGCCGGCCGTCTTCATGGGCGACTTCAATCTGAAGGCCGATTCGCCGCTCTATGCGAAACTGGCCGGGCCGAAATCGGCCGAATACGGCCGCATGACCGCGATGAGCGGCCTCGTCGACGCCTTCGTGGCGGCCGGCAACGCGGAGGAAAGCGGGGTCACCTGCGACGGTCACGAGACGCAGCCGCTCCAGCGGATCGACTACTGCTTCGCGAGCGCTTCCATCGCGGGGAAGATCCGGCGGGCCTGGATCGACAACGAGGCCGCCGGCTCCGACCACCAGCCGATCTGGACGGAGATCGATCTCTAGAGCCACCGACGGGTGCGTCGGCACCAGCCGGAGAATTCGTCGCCGAACCGCTGCGCCAGCGCCCGCTCCTCCGGAGCGATCTGGTACCGGCCGATATAGGCGACGAACAGCGGCACGGCGAGCAGGCCAGCCGCGTCGGCGCGTGCGAGGGCCAAGGCGGCAAGGAGGATCGCCATGCCGAGATACATCGGGTTTCTGGAAAGCCGGTAGATCCCGCCCGTCACCAGGCTCGTCGCCTTGTCCGGAATGCGCGGATCGACCGTCGTTCCGGCGCGGCGGAAGCCGACGACCCCTGCCGCCGCAATCGCGATGCCTGCGATGGCGGTGGCGACGGCGCACGCGCGCCGGTAGGGAAAATCGAAAGGGGCAAGTCCCGACAGCATAGGCGCGAGCCACAAGAGCGTGGCCGCCAGCGCAAGGACGACAACCGGCGGCACCTTCGTTTCCAGTCCGGTCGGAGCCCCGTCCATTTCAGCTCCGACGCAGGCTCTGCCCGGTGGCCGGATCGAAGAGGTGCACCGCACCCGCGTCGGCGCCGATGGCGATCTCCTTGGCAGGGCTCGTGACGTCGGCCGGCATGGCCAGCACGAACGGCTCGCCGGCGATCGCCCCATGCAGGAGCCGCGTGGCGCCAAGCTCTTCCGTCACGTCCCACTTGAGGACGGGTGTCTCGGGCGACGGGCGCGTCTCGGCCTTGGCATCCTCCGGACGGAGGCCGACATCGACCTTGGAGCCCGGCCGGACGTCGATCGACGCGGCATCGAAGGAGAATTTCGTTCCGTCGGCCAGCGCGACCTGGCCAAGCGCCGAGACCGTGCCGGTGAACAGGTTCATCGCCGGCGACCCGATGAAGGTCGCGACGAACTTGCTGGCCGGGCGGCGGTAGATCTCGAGCGGCGTGCCGGTCTGTTCGATCCGGCCGCCGTTCATGACGACGACCTGGTCGGCGAGCGTCATCGCCTCGACCTGGTCGTGGGTGACGAAGATCGACGTCGCCTTGAGGCGGTTGTGCAGCTTGCGGATCTCGAGGCGCATCTGCACGCGCAGCTTGGCGTCGAGGTTGGAGAGCGGCTCGTCGAACAGGAAGGCGGCCGGCTCGCGCACGATGGCGCGTCCCATCGCCACGCGCTGGCGCTGGCCGCCGGAAAGGGCGCGCGGCTTGCGCTGCAGGAAGGGTTCGATCGCCAGCATGCGCGCGGCCTCGGCCACGCGCCGCTCGATCTCCGCCTGAGGCGTCTTCCGGTTGCGCAGCCCGTAGGCCATGTTGTCGTACACGCTCATGTGCGGATAGAGCGCGTAGTTCTGGAACACCATGGCGATGTCGCGCTCGGCCGGCTCGATCTCGTTGACGACCCGGTCGCCGATGGCGATCGTGCCCGAACTGATATGCTCGAGTCCGGCGATCATGCGCAGCAGGGTCGACTTGCCGCAGCCCGACGGCCCGAGCAGGACGGTGAAGTTCCCGTCGGGAATCGTCAGCGAGATGCCTTTGACGGCCTCGACGCCGCCGGCATAGACCTTCTTGACCGTGTCGAGGATTACGCTCGCCATACCCGATTCCCCTTGCCTGCCGGACTCACTTCTCGGTCTCGACGAGACCCTTCACGAACAGCTTCTGCATGACCACGACGACGAAGACCGGCGGCAGAAGGGCAAGTACCGCCGTCGCCATCGCGAGCTGCCATTCGGTCAGCGCGTCCTGGGTGACGATCATCTTCTTGATGCCGATGACGATGGTCTGCATGTTGTCGCGCGTCGTGATCAGCAGGGGCCAGAGATACTGGTTCCAGCCATAGATGAACTGGATCACGAACAGCGCCGCGATCGTGGTGACCGACAGCGGCAGCAGCGTGTCCTTGAAAAAGCGGAACGGCCCGGCCCCGTCGATCTTCGACGCCTCGACGAGCTCTTCCGGGACGGTCATGAAGAACTGGCGGAACAGAAGCGTGGCGGTCGCCGACGCGATCAGCGGCAGCGTGAGGCCCGTGTAGGTATCGAGAAGCTGCAGATCGGCGACGATCTTGTAGGTCGGGTAGATGCGCACTTCCACGGGCAGCATCAGCGTGATGAAGATCAGCCAGAACGCCGCCATCCGGAACGGGAAGCGGAAGAAGACGATTGCGTAGGCCGAAATCAGCGAGATCGCGATCTTTCCGAGTGCGATCACCATCGCCATGATGAAGCTGTTCAGCAGCATCGTTCCGACCGGCTCGCGTGTCGAGGACGAAGTACCGGTGAAAATGATCCGGGTATAGTTTTCGATGAACTGTCCCCCCGGAACCAACGTCATCTGGCCGTTGGAAACCGTCCGCGCGTCGTAGGTCGAAGCCAAAAGTGCGAGATAAACCGGAAACGCGACGATGCAGACACCGAGCACCAATATAATGTGCGGAACGACCCGGGCGATCAGCGTTTGGCGTTCGACCATCAGTACTGAACCCTACGTTCGACATAGCGGAACTGGAAGGCGGTCAGACCAATCACGATCGCCATGAGAACAACAGACTGCGCGGCAGATCCGCCAAGATCCGCTCCGAGTTTCCCATCCGCGTAGACCTTGTAGACCATTGTGACCGTGGCACCCGCCGGGCCACCGCCCGTGACGGAATCGATTATGCCGAAGGTGTCGAAGAACACGTAGACGATATTGACGACGAGCAGGAAGAAGGCCGTCGGCGACAGCAGCGGAAAGATGATCGTCCAGAAACGGCGCAGCGGCCTAGCGCCGTCGATGGCGGCGGCCTCAATCACGCTCTTCGGGATCGCGGCGAGGCCGGCGAGGAAGAATAGGAAATTGTAGGAAATCTGCTTCCATGTCGCCGCGAGCACGACCAGCGTCATCGCGTGGTTGCCGTTGAGAAGCGGGTTCCAGTCGATCCCCCAGCTGCGCAGCAGCTGGGCAAGCATGCCGAGCGACGGCTGGAACATGAAAAGCCACAGCACCCCGGCGACGGCAGGCGCCACCGCATACGGCCAGATCAGCATCGTCTTGTAGATCGTGGCACCCTTGATCTGCTTGTCAGCCATAACTGCCAGCAGAAGTCCGATCGACAGCGACAAAGAGGCGACGAGTGCGGAGAACAAAGCTGTCGTCGCCATGGATTTGTAGTAGTCCGGATTCGAAAGAAGCTCTTCGTAATTTTCGAACCAGACGAATTCGACCGAGGTGCCAAAGGCGTCTTGGACGAGGAAAGACTGCCAGACCGCCTGTGCGGCCGGAAAGTAGAAGAATACGACAATGATTGCAAACTGAGGCAGCAGAAGGCAACAAGGCAATAGTTTTCCGGCAAACAACGCGCGTCGATCCATTTCCGCTCAGCCCCTATGCGTTCTGTCCGAAAGCGATACGGGCCGGACCCTTGCGGGTCCGGCCCAGTCGTTCAACCCTCGGCGCCACGAGCGGTTCGCTCAAACTGTCGGAGCATCGCATTTCCGCGCTTGACAGCGTCGTCGAGCGCTTGCTTTGCAGACTTTTTGCCCGACAGGGCTTCTTCAATCTCCTCCGCCCAGACATCGCGCATCTGAACGAGATTTCCGAGGCGAAGGCCGCGGGAGTGCTCCGTGGGTTGCTTGTTGGTTAGCTGCTTCAACGGCGTCTCGAGGTAAGGATTGTCCTTGTAGAAACCTGCGGACCGGACCTTCTCGTATGCAGCCTTCGTGATCGGCAGATATCCGGAGTCCGTATGCAACTTAGCTTGCCGATCCACATCCGAGAGGAAGGTAAAGAATTTCGTGACAGCTTGGTACTCGATGGTCGACTTGCCTGCCATCACCCACAAGGATGCTCCGCCCAAAGTGGAATTCTGCGGGGCGCCCGCCACATCGGGATAGTACGGCATCGGCGCGTTCGCCCAGTCGAACTTGGCGTTCGCCTTGACGTTGCCGTAGAACGCAGATGAGGTCAGGAAAATCGGGCACTCGCCGGATGTGAACCTACCTTCCCCAGTGTTGGTGCGTCCGCCGTAGTCAAACGTCTTGTCTTTCTGAAGCTCGGCAAGATTCTGCAAGTGGCGAACGTGCAAAGGGGAGTTGATGGTCAGGCGCGTATCGAAGCCGTCAATGCCATTGCCGCGTGTTGCGAGCGGGACATTGTGCCAAACAGAAAACTGCTCGATGTTGACCCAAGTGACCCATGCCGAAGAAAAGCCGCAAGTCGGGTGACCGTTGGCGCGCAGCTTCTTTGCAGCCTCGAAAACTTCCGGCCAAGTCTTCGGCGGTGCGTCGGGGTTGAGGCCGGCCTTCCTGAACGCGTCCTTGTTGTACCACATGACGGTCGAGGACGAGTTGAACGGGAACGAGAGCATCTCGCCCTTGCGGCTCGAGTAATAGCCCGTAATGGCAGGCAGATAGGACTTCGGATCGAACGGTTCGCCAACAGCGTTCATCATCTCCTGAACCGACCGGATCGCGCCGCGAGACGCCATCATTGTCGCCGTGCCCACTTCGAACACCTGAAGGATATGCGGCGCATTGCCGGCTCGATAGGCTGCAATTCCGGCGTTCATCGTGTCGGCGTACGAACCCTTGTATGATACGGCAACGCGATAGTTGTTCTGCGAACGATTGAACTCGTCGGCAAGTCTGACGATGACGTCGTTGTTGGCGCCGGTCATGGCATGCCACCACTGGATTTCGACCTGGGCGGACGCGGGGGTCGCGACGGTCAGTGCCGTGGCGGCCAGCAGCGCAGCCTGGAAAGTCCTTGAAAGCGAACGGCCTAGAAACATGGGTTTCTTCCTCTCCTCATTTTCGCGCGACGGATCGAACTTCGAGCCGATGTCGCGTCGTTTAGGCTTCCGGCGTGTCCTCTCAGGGACGGAACCGTGAAGCTTTTATGACGTAGCTTTAGCACGGGCCCGCTTGGTCCCCAAGCCCCTCCGCGCGGGTTTTGCGCCGAAATCGGAACGCACGCGCGCGACCGCATCCTGCCATCCTGCATACAATTTATCATTTACGGTACGTGCGCCCTGCGGGCTGAAGCACCGCTCCGCCTGTCTTGCCTTCGCGATGTCGTCGGTCGACGCGTATACACCTGCACCCAGCCCGGCGAGTGCCGCGGCCCCCCACGCCGTCGTCTCGGTCACCAGCGGCCGGTCGACCTCGAGGTCGAGCTGGTCGGCGAGGAACTGCATGACCCAGTTGTTGGCGACCATGCCGCCGTCGACCCGGATCGTCCTGAGCACCGCCTTCGGTCCCATGTCGGCCCGCATGGCGCCCATCAGGTCGCGCGTCTGGTAGGCGGTCGATTCGAGAGCCGCACGCACGATGTGCGGCAGACCCGAATCGCGCGTCAGGCCGAAGATGGCGCCGCGCGCGTCGGGATCCCACCAGGGTGCCCCCAGTCCCGTGAAGGCAGGAACCAGATAGACGCCGCCATTGTCCGGAATCGACATGGCGATCGCCTCGCTGTCGGCCGCCCTGGCGACGGCCTTGAGCCCGTCGCGGACCCATTGCACGACGGCACCCGAGATGAAGATCGATCCTTCGAGCGCATAGGCGACCTTGCCCTTCAGCCGGTAGGCGACCGTGGAAAGCAGCCGGTTCTTCGAGCGCACGAACTTCGTGCCGGTGTTCAGCAGCACGAAACAGCCGGTGCCGTAGGTGCTCTTGACCATGCCGGGCTGGAAACACGCCTGCCCCACCGTCGCGGCCTGCTGGTCGCCCGCGATGCCGCGGATCGCGATGGCGCCGCCGAACAGGTCCGCGTCGGTCGTGCCGAAATCGGCGGCGCTGTCGCGCACGTCGGGCAGCAGCGAGGCGGGGATGTCGAAGGTCTTCAGCAGTTCGGCGTCCCATTCCTGCCGGCCGATGCCGAAGATCATCGTGCGCGCGGCATTGGTCGCGTCGGTCGCATGGACCTTGCCGCCGGTCAGGCGCCACAGAAGGAACGTGTCGATCGTGCCGAACGCGAGCCGGCCCGCTTTGGCCGCGGCGCGCGCGCCGGCCACGTTGTCGAGCAGCCATGCGATCTTGGAGCCGGAGAAATAGGCGTCGAACAGCAGGCCCGTTCGCTTGCCAAGCTCGGCATCGCCGACCTCGTCGCGCATGCGCCGGCACCAGTCGGCCGTGCGCCGGTCCTGCCAGACGAGCGCGTTGTGGATCGGCTTGCCGGTGGCGCGGTCCCACAGCACGGTCGTCTCGCGCTGGTTGGTGATGCCCAGCGCCGCCACGTCCGCCGCCGTCAGCCGCGCGTTGGCAAGCGCGCGGCGCACGACCGAGACGGTCGCGGTCCAGATCTCCTCGGCATCGTGCTCGACCCAGCCGGGTTGCGGAAAATGCTGCCTGAGCTCGACCTGCGCCGACGCGACGGGTGCGCCGTCGGTGCCGAACACGATCGCGCGCGTCGAAGTGGTTCCCTGATCGATGGCAAGCAGATACTGGCCGGGCATACGGTCGTCGCTCCCCTGATTCTTGGTTGGCGCGACAATCGCCCAGGACGCGGGGCGTGGGCAAGCAGGACTTGCCAGACCGGGCCGGGCCATGGCTGGCTGTCCGCGCCATGCCCGTCAGCCCCGACCTCTGGCTCGCCTTCGCTGCGGCCGCCGCGATCCTGATCGCCATCCCCGGGCCGACCACGCTCGTCGTGCTCGGCCACACGCTCTCCAGCGGACGCGCGATGGGTTTCGTCAGCCTGATCGGCGTTGCCGCAGGCGACGTTTGCGCGATCGGGCTGTCGGTCCTCGGCTTCAGCGCGATCCTGTCGGCATCCGCCCTCGCCTTCGAGATCCTCAAATGGCTCGGGGCCGTCTATCTCGTATGGCTCGGCATCGGCCTCTGGCGAACGCCGTCCGCGGCACTCGACGCTGCCCCCGCCGCCCGGACACGGGCACGCGAGGCGATCTTGCGCAGCTTCACGGTCACGCTGCTCAACCCCAAGGGCATCCTGTTCTTCGCGGCGTTCCTGCCGCAGTTCGTCGATCCGGCCCGCCCGCTGCTGCCCCAGGTCGTCGTGCTGACATTGACCTTCAACGCGCTGGCGACCGCGATCCAGGGCGGCTACATCCTGGCGCTCGGCACCGCACGCCGGAATGTCGTGAGCCCCACGGCGATGCGCATGCTCAACCGCGCGGGCGGGGCGATGCTGATCGGTGCCGGCCTGCTGACCGCATCGCTCAAACGCGCCTAGAGCGCCGTCCAGTCGACCGCGGCAAGCCGCTCGTACTGGGCCATGTCGTTGTAGATCTGCGCCGAGACGCGCACCCACAGCCGGTCGCCGAACGCCATGACGGGTGCCTGGATCCGGTGGCGGTCGTAGAGGGCCGAGTAGAGCGTGAGTGCCCGCGCCTCGTCTGCCGGGCCGTCGAGCGGCAGGCGGATCGCCGCAAGATGGGCGCGCATGTGGGCAGGTCCGCAGATTTCGGTCCCGTAGGCGGCGGCGATGCGGGCGGCGGCGCGGGCACACAGACCGTCGTTGTGGGCGCGGATGCGCGACCAGCCGTAGCGCGTACCGAACGCGATGGCGTCGGGTATCGAAAGCCAGCTGCCGACGTCGCGCGTGCCCGTCCAGTCGAACTCGGCGTGCAGGCCCTTGTCCAGCCCGTGCGAGATCGACGTCGGATGGATCCGCCCGCGCCAGCGCGCCGCGACCGACAGGATCGCCGCCCCCTTCCCGGCGAACATCCACTTGTGCGCGTTGCCCACGTAGAAATCCGCATCGAGTGCGCCGAGATCGAGTTCGACCTGGCCCGGTGCATGCGCCCCGTCGACGAGGAGCGGCACCCCGTGCCTGCGGGCCTCCGCCACCAGGCGCGCGACCGGCAGCACCAGCGCAGTCGGCGAGGTGATGTGGTCGACGATGACGAGCTTCGTGCGCGGCCCGATGGCCGCCCCGACGGAAGCCACCACCGCGTCGTCGGAAATCCCGTCGAACGGCAGTGCCACGACGCGCGGGAACGCACCGGTGCGCCGGCAGACGAGCTCGACCGTCTTGGCGACCGCCCGGTAGCCGTGCGTGGTCATCGCGATCTCGTCGCCGGGCGCGAATGCCAGCGACTGCAGCACCGCGTTCGCCCCTTGCGTGGCGTTATCGACCAGCACGACTCCGTCGGGATCGGCCTTCAGGAACGCCGCGGCGGCATTGCGCGCGGCCGCGACGGCCGACGGCCATATGCGGCGGATGAATCCCGTCGTGTCGGCTTCCATGCGCCTGCGCCAGCCTTCGGCGGCATCCATCACCGCGCGCGGCGTGGCGCCGAACGAGCCATGGTTCAGGACCGTGACGGCCGGATCGAGCAGGAACTCGTCCCGGCACGCCGCTCCGAACTCAGACATGCGGGCGGGCCGCGAGCGCCTCATCGATCGCCCTGCGCATCTCGGCCGACATCGGCGTCACGCGCGATGGCCAGGTCCCGCGCGGCATGCCGTCGCGCCCGATCAGGTACTTGAAGAAGTTCCAGCGCGGCAGCGCGCCCTCACCCAGTTCGGCCGCAAGCCAGCGATAGAACGGGTGGGCCTTGGTACCCGACACGACCTGCTTCTCGGCAAGCGGGAACGACACGTCGAAGCCCTCGCAGAATGCCTTGATCTCGGCGTTGGTACCGGGCTCCTGCCGGCCGAAATCGTCGGACGGCACGCCGACGAGGACGAGCCCCTTGTCCTTGTAGGCGCGCCATAGCGCCTCGAGTTCGGTATATTGCGGCGTGTAGCCGCAGAACGAGGCGGTGTTTACGACCAGCAGCGGCTTGCCGGCGAAATCGCGCAGCTTGAGCGGCGTCCCGTCGATGCCGACGAACTCGAAATCGAACGCGGTCATTCCCGTCTTCCCCTTGCCCGAAGCTATCGGGCCGGCATGCGCGGCGCCGGCCAGCCTGTCGCCGTAGTAGCCGCCCATCGCCACCGCGAAGGTGGCGACGGAAAAGACCCGTCGCGAGATCCGCGCCATCGGTCCGGCGTCGCTCTTAGCCATATCGTTCCTCCGTCCACGGATCGCCGCGCATGTGATAGCCGCGCACTTCCCAGAAGCCCGCCTTATCCTCGGCGACGAACTCAAGCCGGTTGAGCCACTTGGCGCTTTTCCACAAATAGAGCTTCGGCAGGATGAGGCGTACCGGCCCGCCATGCTCGCGGCTGATTGGCCTGCCTTCCCAGCTATGCGCCAGAAGCACGTCTTCGGCCGCGAAATATTCGAGCGGCACGTTCGTCGTGTAGCCGTCGTAGGAATGCTGGATCACGTATTTCGCCTCCGCCTTCGGCCGCACGATCTCCATGAGGCGGCGGGTCGAGACGCCGCGCCAGCGGTTGTCGAAGCGCGACCACGCGGTGACGCAATGGATGTCGCTGACGAAATCTTCCTGCTTCTCGGCGTGGAACGCGGCCCAGTCCCAGGCGACCGGATTGTCGACCAGACCGTCCATGCTCAGGCGCCAGTCCTTCGCCGTGACCGGCGGCTGGATGCCGATGTCGAGCACCGGCCAGGTCGTGACCTGGCGTTGGCCGGGGGGCAGACGCGTCGCCGGATCGGCCGCGGCACCCGTCAGGAGCCTGCCTTCATCCGCCCATTTGCGCTTGGTATCGACCAGCTTGCGCTTGATCTGGCCTAGGATTCCATCGTCCGTCATCGCGTGCTCCGTCGGGATGTCTACGCCGGAAACCGGAGGCCGGATCAGCCGAGATTGGCAGCCAGCCGTGTCTGAAGGGCGGCGATGTCGATCTGGTGGACCGAACCGGCACCCGCAAGGTCGAGGGCATGGGCCGCCGCCGCCCCCATCGCGATGCACGGCCCCATGACGCGGATCGACGAAAGGGCCGCCACGTCGCCATCCACGCAGCGTCCGGCCGCGACCAGATTGTCGAGTGCGGGCGAAACCTGCGCGCCGAACGGCACGTAGTGCATGTGATCGTCGCCGAAAACCTCCCACGTGACCCGATCCGGCCGGTCGTGCAGTTCGATCGGCCACGAGCAGCGCGCCACCGCGTCGGCGAAGCGCGTGCCCGCGCGCACGTCGTCGACGCCGAGCTGGCGCGCACCGGCGATCCAGCGCGTCTGGCGGATGCCGGGCAGGCCGTAGACGTCGACCCGCGCATTGGCAAAGGCGCGCGGGAACTCGGCCTTCAGGAACCCGACGAGGCGATCGACCTGGTCGCGTCCGTCGAGCATCGCGTCGGCCGCGGCAAGTGCTTCGAGCGGCGTTTCGATATGGGTCATGTTGACGAGCGTCTCGCCGCTGGCCGCGGACGCGAAGGCGAACCCATCGCGCCGGCGCAGTCCCCAGTCGGCGCCACGCGCGACGAGCGCCGCCTCGACCGCCGGAAGTTCGACGGAGGCTGGATCGACGCCGGCAAGCGTGAACATGCTGGTCCCGTAGACAGGCCGGTCGGGCACGCGGCATTCGGCACCGGCTTCGAAGGCGAGTGCGGCATCTCCCGACGCGTCGACGAATCCGCGCGCGGCGACGCGGTAGGCGCCGTAGCGCGTGGCGAGATCGACGTGCTCGATCCGGCGGCCCGCGCGGGCGACCTGCACGATGTTGGCGCCCAGAAGCAGCTTCAGCCCGGCCGCCGCCGCGCGCCGTTCGTACCAGCGCACGAGACCGTTCGCCCGATAGCGCAGGATGCGGGTGTTGCGCCGGCCCGACAGGGCCTCGAGATCGCCCGAATTCGTCAGGTCGGCAATTATCCCGTCGGCGATGCCGTGCGTGACCTGGACCGGTGCCGGTCCGTTCGAATAGAGCCCGCAGAAGGTTCCGACAAGCGAGCCGACCGATTGGCCGCCAAGCTGGGCCGCCCCGTCCACCAGTGCGACCCGCGCCCCCAGTGCTGCGGCTTCGAGGGCCGCGGACATGCCCGCGGCACCGGCGCCGACCACGCAGAGGTCGGCCTCGACGACGCGTACCACCGGCTCCGGTTCGCGCCGGACGAGGCGGGTGACGGACGGTCCCGTCATCGCGCGGCCGGTCCTACAGCGCCTTCAGGCTGGCGCGGATGCGCTCGAGCGCCTGTCGCGGGCCGGCCTGGGCGACCACGGCGGTTTCGCCGTAGGTCAGCACGACGATCAGGTCCGCCCCGTCGACGATCGTGCGCGCGACGAACTCGACCTCCTCGCCTTCGTCCTCGGCTGTCCCGGAGAATTCGCCGCCCTTGTACTCGACCTCGTCGAGCTCTTCCTCGATGTAGGCGCGCACCGCCGCGACCGCATTCGCGGCACCGCCCGGAATGCGCGCGGCGACGACATAGACTGTCGTGGGCGGATTGTGCGCCTCGAACCGCTTTCCACCCGCCATGACGACCCACTGGTCGGGCGTCCAGATCGACAGCCTGTTGTCGGCACGCACGTTCTCGGCCGCCTGCGCGAACGGGGCGGCGAGGATCGCGGCGGCAAGCGCCAGCCCCGGCAGTATCGTTCGCGGATTCATGGCGATCTCCTTCGATTGCGGCCGGAATGGCGTCCGTTCCGGCAGTTGAACTCTATACACGACATCCGGCCGGTGTCGCGTCCGCTCAGTCGTCCGTGCCCGAAGGCGTCTGGCGCCACAGGCGGCGATAGGGGCCGTCGGCGGCGACAAGTTCGTCGTGGCGGCCCTGCTGGACGATCCGGCCGTCGGCCAGCACGAAAATCCGGTCGTACGCGACGACCGCGGCCAGGTCGTGCGTGACCGTCACCAGCGTGCGATCCCTGCCGACTTTCGCCAGCGTGGCGAGGATCTCTCCACGGGTCGCGGAATCGAGCGCCGAGGTCGCCTCGTCGAGCAGCAGGATTGCCGGATCGCGCACCATCGCACGCGCGATGCCGATGCGCTGGCGTTGGCCTTGCGAAAGCGTTTCGCCGCGCTCGCCCACCACCGTGTCGTAGCCGTCGGGCAGCGACATGATGAAACGGTGGATGCCGGCCTGCTTCGCCGCTGCCGCGATGTCGGCATCCTGCGCGTCCCGGCGGCCGAGCCGGATGTTCTCGCGGATCGTCGTGCCGAACAGCACGTTGTCCTGGAACACGATGGCCATCCGGGCGCGCAGGCTGTCGCCCGACACGTGCGCCATGTCGGCGCCGTCGATCAGGATGCGACCCTTCTGCGGAAGGTTCAGGCGGAGCAGAAGCGCCAGCAGCGTGCTCTTGCCCGATCCGCTCTCGCCGACGATCGCGACCCGGCTGCCGGCGGGAATGGCGAACGACACGTCGACAAGGCACGGCGTCGAATCGTCGTAGGCGAATCCGACATTCTCGAACCGGATCTCGCGCGCGAACGGGGCGGCGTCGGGCGCATGCGGCATGTCGGCCGGTGCGGCGGGTGCCTCGCGGAACTCGTCGATATGGCGAAGCGCCGCGGCACCGCCGACCACGTCGGGAACGAACTGCGTGAGATGGACGATGTTGTAGCTCAGCTCCCAGAAGACCGATTCGAAAGCGATGAACGTGCCCACACTGATGACGTCCTCGAACGTGAGCACGGCGCCGATCCCGAAAACGGCCAGATGCAGCACGAGGACGGAGATTGCCGCGGAGCGCTCGATCAAAGCCTCGAAGAACCGCACGCGGAAGGCGCCGCGGCGGACATTCGCGTTTCGGGCGCGGTAGCGCGCCGCCAGATGGCGCTGGAGCCCGTAGGCGCGGACCAGCTTCTGCGCACCCAGACTTTCGCCTGTCGCTGACAGCGCATCGGCCATCCGGCGCTTGAGGCCGTAGCCGGCTTCGACCGCGCGGGGTGCGAACAGGCGCGGGCCCAGCAGCGTCAGCGGGAAGATGGCCATCGCGACGACCGCCATCTCGGGCGAAAGCCAGAACAGCAGGGCGATTGCGCCGACAAGCTCCAGCAGCGGCAGCAATCCCCAGTCGACTCCGTGCATGACGATGCTGTCGAGCGTGCCGACGTCGTTCGACAACCGCGACAGGATCCGGCCCGACTGCGCACGGTCGATATAGCCGAGCCTGACGCGCTGGATATGCTCGAACAGGTCGACGCGGATCGCCGACATCGCTTCGGCGCACAGACGCGCGTTCAGCCACTCGCCGGCGACCATCGCGACGGCGGCGACCGCACCAAGCCCTGCCAGCAACGACAGGAGCAGGACCAGCGTGTCCCACCGCCCCTCGTCGAGGACCGAGTCGAGCAGATATTTGAGGCAGAGCGGGAAAGCGACATTGAAGGCCGTCTCCACGCCGATGCATGCCGCCAGCGCCCACAGCGCGCGCGGGCGGCGCAGGATGTACGGGGCAAGGAAGCGCCACAAGGCGCCGAGCGAGGCACGGACGTCCGCAAAGGTGAACTGGCGGCGCTCGGCTTCGTCCAGTTCGTCGTCGTCCTCATCCTCGTCGTCGACCGCTTCCGGCTGCCTGTCCATCGTGCCCCGCTAGCCGGAAATCGAATAAAAGCAGTGGCGCAGACTGTCGGCATCATCGAACCACGTGTCGGGCCCGAAGCCGGCCGCGACGACATGCTGCCGGACCGCGG
>JBIKWI010000078.1:0-15520 GCA_044356395.1 Tagaea sp.
GCATCGGGACATGGTGACCGACGCAGTAGTGGCAGGCGTTGCGCTTCGACACGACGACGATGGCCAATTCGAGATAGCGACGGGGCAGCGTCGCGGCGGCCCGAAGCTCCATCAGCATCGCCGGCAGATGGCGCACCGCGGCGGGCACGTGGGCCAGGATCCCGACCTGATTTGCGAAGGGGCCATAGTCGGCGACATATCGCCGGTAGACCGCCGCCGCGTCGTCGGGGAGCTCATCGGCGGGAACATTACGGACTCGGGCCAAGTTTTCTCGCTCCTCGGATACGTCGGGAAGGCTCAAAGCATGCTGGACCGACGTCGGCTCCCGGTCAATATCGCGCGTCCGGCCGCCTTTCGCGGACGGAACTCCGCCTTACCACGCCCCGCGTGCGACGAAGTCGGGGTTGAGGAAGCCGGGTTTGCCGTACTCGAGCAGCCGTCCGTCCGTGCGTTCGACATGGCCGCCGGCGGCGACGAGCAATGCCTCGCCCGCGCACGTATCCCATTCGCTGGTCGGGCCCATGCGAGGATAGAGATCGGCCGAGCCCTCGGCGAGCAGGCCGAATTTCAACGCCGAGCCGAGTTGCCTGTACTCGGCGATCCGATGCGCCGAGGCGACCGCGCTTTCGGCACCGGAGGCGTGGCTGCGCGACGTGACGACGACCAACCCCTTCGCCGGCTTCGCACGGGCGCGGATCGGCGTCTCGTTGCCGTCGCGTACCTGGCGGAAGGCGCCGGTTCCCACGATGCCGGACCAGACGATCCCTTCGACCGGCGACAGGATCGCGCCGAGGACCGGGCGGCCTTCGCGAACGAGCCCGATACAGACGGCGAACTGGCCGTTACGCGCGACGAATTCGCGCGTGCCGTCGAGGGGATCGACCAGCCAGAACAGGGGGGGCGGTGCGGCGCTCGCGAAACCGTCTTCGCCGCGCGCCTGCGCTTCTTCGGCGATGACCGGGACGCCGGGTGCAAGGGCCGCAAGTCCGGCTCCGATGAGGGCTTCCGACCGCTCGTCGGCTTCGGTCAGGGGCGTGCGGTCGGCCTTGTCGCGTACGGCAAAAGCGCCGTCGTAGATGTCGAGAATGGCGGCGCCGGCACGTCTTGCGAGATCGACGATGGCGGGGCGCAGGGCGGCGAGTTCGGATGCGGAAACTGTCATGATCGGGCCTGTCGTACGCTGCTGTCGTTTGCCTTACAATAGCCTGCATGTGCGGTCGATATTCGATTACCACCCCCGTCGAAGCCTTGCGCCTTCTTTTCGAATTCGAGGGCGCGCCGGCAAATCTTCAGCCGCGGTGGAACGTGGCGCCGACGCAGGCCGCGCCGGTCATACGTCTGGCCGGCGACGGTTCGCGCGAATTCCGGATGCTCAACTGGGGGCTTGTCCCGTACTGGGCCGAAGATACGGCATTGCAAAGCCACATGATCAATGCGCGCGGCGAAACTGTGCATGAGAAGCCCGCATTCCGGCAGGCCTTCCGCCAGCGCCGTTGCCTCGTTCCGGCCGACGGCTTCTACGAATGGCAGACGGTCGCGGCGAAGACGAAGCAGCCGCTGCTGTTCCGCATGCGCGACCGCCAACCCTTTGCTTTCGCCGGCCTGTGGGAGCGCTGGATCCCGCCAAAGGGGGACGTGCTGGAGACGTTCACGATCGTGAACACGGCGGCGAACGAGATCATGGCGCAGTTCCACGACCGGGTTCCGGTCATCCTGTCGCCGGCCGACTATGCCGCCTGGCTCGACCCGGCGGTCAACGCGCGCGAACTCGTGCGGGCGCCGCCGAGCGAATGGCTCGACCATGTCCGCGTGTCGACCTACGTCAACAGCGTACGTCACGACGATGCCGGGTGCCACGAGCCGGCGCCCGACGCCGAGCCGGTGGCCGCGAAGCCGCGCAAGGCGGCACCCGACCGCCGGCAGGGAAGCCTTTTTTAGACGAGGACCGGAAGAATGGCCGACAAGACCGTACTGCCGCGCGTGACCTACTCGAACATCGGTGTCGAATTCGCGCCGCTGCACGATTTCCTTGACCGCGAGATCCCGGCCTTCAAGGCGGAGCTGGGCCGGTTCCATCCCAACCGGATCGCGGGCCGCGTCGACGAAGCCGGCACGCGCTATTCGACCGCAAGCCCGATCGACGCGCGCCAGGCGATCGGCAGCTTCGTGGCGGCCGATGTCGGCGCGGTCGACCGTGCCGTTCTGGCCGCGCGCAAGGCGGCAACGGATTGGGGGCTGCGCGACTGGACGAGCCGTGTGGGGGCGATCCGCGCCGTGGCGGCAGCCGTCGAGAAGCGCAAGTACGCGCTGGGGATCGCCTGCCTGCTCGAGGTCGGCAAATCACGTGCCGAAGCGATGGGCGAGGTCGAAGAGACCGTCGACCTGCTGCGCTACTACGCCGACGAAATGGAGCGCAACGGCGGCTATGGCCGGGAGATGGCGCGCGCCTTTCCGCGCGAGGCGACGCGCGTCGTGCTGCGGCCCCTCGGCGTGTTCGGCGTCATCGCGCCCTTCAATTTCCCGCTCGCCCTGTCGGCGGGGATGATGGCGGGCGCGATCCTCGGCGGCAACGCGGTCGTCTACAAGCCGTCGCCCAAGGCGTCGCTGTGCGGGGCGATGCTCGCCGAGTGCTTCGAGGCGGCCGACTTCCCGCCCGGTCTCGTCAATCTCGTCTGCGGCGCGCCGGCGGGGCCGGCACTTGCGGCACATCCCGGGTTGGACGGGATCGTGTTCACCGGCAGCCATGCGGTCGGCATGGAGATGGTCCGCCGCTCGTCCGCGCGCGACTGGCTGCGTCCGGTCATTGCCGAGATGGGTGGCAAGAACCCCACATTCGTCACGGCGACCGCCGATCTCGATGTGGCGGCGGAAGGCACGATGCGCTCGGCCTTCGGGCTGCAAGGCCAAAAATGCTCGGCCGGCTCGGTCGTCCATGTCGAGCGCTCCGTGCTCGAGCCGTATCTCGTGAGGCTCGTCGAGAAGACGGGTGCGCTGAAGATTGGCGATCCGGCGCTGCGCGACGTCTATATGGGCCCGCTCATCGACGCGGCGGCCGGCGCGCGCCATGCGCAGGCCGTCGCGCAGGCGGAGCGCGACGGCCGCCTCGTGCGCGGCGGCAATCGGCTGACGGGCGGCGTCCACGATCACGGCGTCTATGTCGAGCCGACGATCGTGGCGGGCCTGCCCGCCGTTCACCCGATCAACCGCGACGAGCTTTTCGCACCCGTGCTGTCGCTGCTGGCATTCGACAGTCTTGCCGATGCCATCGCGCAGGCGAACGGCGTCGGCTACGGCCTTACGGCCGGCTGCTACGCTCGGGACACGACCGAGATCGACTATTTCTTCGCCCGCGCCGAAGCGGGCGTGCTCTACGCCAACCGCCGCTCGGGCGCCACCACCGGCGCATGGCCGGGTATCCAGAGCTTCTGCGGCTGGAAGGGGTCGGGCACGACCGGCAAGGGCGGGCTCGGCCCGTTCTACGTGCCGCAGTTCATGCGCGAACAGAGCTGGACGTCGATGGAGGGATGAGCGCGGATCGCGCGTTTCGGATCGCCGGCTTGCTTCGATGTGGCGTGATCCGAATTGTATCAATATAAAATTGCATAATCAAAACATCATACTTTAAGTGGCAAGTATGCCTAGTCGGTCCGGCGTGGCTTCGCGCCCGGCAGCATGCGCCCGAGGATCGGATCGCGGCGCACGAAATGGTGGAACAGTGCGGCACCGACATGAAGGGCAAGCGTCGCGGCCATGATCCATGCAAGGACGACGTGCACGAGCAGTAGGGCTTCACCCAGTGTCTCGTTCCTGCCGATCGGATCGGGCAGGTCGACAAGCCCGAACCACTTCACCGGGAACCCGAACGCGTTCGAGCCGAGGAACCCGACGACCGGCATCGCGAACATCAGGAAATAGAGAATGCCATGCGTCGCGAGTGCCGCGATCTGCTCGACCCAGGCGGACGGCGGCATCGGCGGCGGCGGATGGAGCAGGCGCCACGCCAGCCGCAGCCCGGTGAGCGAAAAGACGGTCAGGCCGATCCACGCGTGCCAAGAGAAGACCCGGACTTTCCAGTCGGAGTAGTCGAGGCCAGTCATGTAGGTTCCAAGCCCGAACAGGATCGCGACAAGCAGCGCCGTGAGCCAGTGGAAGCTCCGGGCGATTCCGTCGTAGGTTCTTGGCGTGTCGCGGCGCACCATGCGCGGGGACTATGAGACGAACGGGATGGCGGAGGCAAGGTGGGCGAAATCGTCAATCTGAAGCGTGCACGCAAGCGCTTGGCGCGCGAAGAGACGGCGAAGGCCGCCGACGCCAACCGGGGCGCACATGGCCGTACCAAGGCGGACCGCCATGCCGAAGCCGCGCGTCGGGCGCTTGCCGAACGGACGCTCGACGCCAAGCGTCTCGACGATCAGTAGATCACGATCCCGTAGTCGCCCACCCGCTGGAAGCCCAGGCCCTCGTAGCAGCGCTTCGCGGGGATGTTCTCCTCGGCTGTGAACAGGATCGCACGTTTCACGCCGCGCGCGCGGGCGGCAAGCAGCGCGCCGTGCGTCGCCGCACGCGCATAGCCGAGTCCGCGCTCGGCCGGCGGGCTGTAGACGCCGCCCACCTGGACCATGTCCGGCAGCGTGGCGTTGAAGCCGGCATATGCGAGGATGTTGTCGGCCATCGCCAGCACGAAGGCGCGGCCCTCTTCGACCGCGCGGGCGATCTCTTCCCCGGCGCGCTTGCGCGTGGGCTCGCCCGGCGTCGCTCCCAGGGTCTCGCACAGGTAGTCGTGGCGCCAGGCGGTCAGCTCGTCGCGGTCTTTCGACGTGGCCGCGCGCACGCGCGGCAGCATCGGCGAACTGTCCGGAAGCTCGGCCAGATCGAGTCCGTAGAGATCCTGCCGCGAGGCCATCTGCGCCCGCCGGAGCGAGAAGGGCGGCAGGGCGATCACGTCTTCGAGCAGCGTCCGGGGGCCCAGAAGGCCGGTGCAGGCCCGCGGAAGAGCGGCGGCCAGCGTCGCGTTGGCCAGTGCCACCGCGTCGCCCGGTTCGCATTGCAGCATCATGTTGCCGTTCCAGTAAAGGGCGGCGACACCCGTCAGGAGATTGTCGGCAAAGGCGCCGACATAGGTTCCCTGATACGGCTGGCCCCTGTCGACGATGCCCGCCTGAAGGAGGTTCGAGCGCAGGAACATCGCCGTATCGGGCGTGGCGGCGAGAAGCCGCGAAAGCGCCTCGCCGTCACCCGTTTCGAGTACGCGGAATACATTGCTGGCCATTCCGGCATTCTACTGCGTCGTCTAGAGAAACGCGAACTTGAGCACGAACAGGATCGCGATCGTCCAGACAGCCCCGGAAACCTCGGACGCACGCCCGGCGAGCGCCTTGACGCCCGTGTAGGTTATGAACCCGAACGCGATGCCGTGCGCGATCGAGAAGGTGAAGGGCATCGCGATGGCCGCAACCATGCCGGGGCCATACTCGGTGATGTCCGACCAATCGAGATCGACGAGCCCTTTCGCCATGTAGCAGGCGACGAGGACGAGGGCCGGTGCCGTCGCGAAGCCGGGAACCGAATTCGCAAGCGGGGCGAACACGATGGCCAGCAGGAACAGGCCAGCGACGACAAGCGCCACGAGCCCGGTCCGGCCGCCGGCCTCGACGCCGGCAGCGCTCTCGATATAGCTGGTCGTGTTCGACGTGCCGAGCAGCGAGCCGACGAGCGATGCCGACGAATCGGCGACCAGAGCCTGGCGCAGTCGCGGCAGCTTGCCGTCCTCGGTCATCAGGCTGGCGCGCTGGGTGACGCCGACGAGCGTTCCCGCCGTGTCGAACAGGTCGACGAACATCAGCACGAGGATCGTCGAGATCACGCCCCACTGGAGCGCGCCCCAGATGTCCAGCTTCAGGAAGGTCGGCTCGAGCGAGGGCGGTGCCGAGACGATCCCATGGAACGGCGTGAGGCCGAGCGCAATCCCAACGGCGGTCGTGCCCAGGATGGAGATGACGATGGCGCCGGGAACCTTGCGCGCCTCCAGCGCCACCATCGCGATGAAGCCGAGGCAGGCGAGGATTGCCGCGGGCTGGTGCATGTCGCCCAGCGTGATCAGCGTGGCCGGGTGCGCCACGACGAGACCGGCGTTCTTGAGGCCGATGATCGCCAGGAAAAGCCCGATGCCGCCGGCGATGCCGAATTTGAGCGCGCGGGGGATGCCGTCGAAGATCCACGCGCGCGCCGGGCTGACCGACAGCGCCACGGTCAGGACGGACGAGCAGAAGACGGCGCCGAGCGCCGTCTCCCACGACAGGCCCATGCCCTTGACGAGGCCGAAGGCGAAGAAGGCATTGAGACCCATCCCGGGCGCCAGCGCGATCGGGTAGTTGGCATAGAGGCCCATGATCGCGGTCGAGAATGCGGCCGCAAGGCAGGTTGCGACGAAGACGGCGTTCCGGTCCATGCCCGCGATCTCGAGGATCGAGGGATTGACGACGATGATGTACGCCATCGTCAGGAAGGTGGTGATCCCGGCCACCACTTCCGTGCGCACGGTGGTACCTGCGGCCGCGAGGCCGAAATATCGTTCGAGCATGCCGGCGAATCCTTCTGCTTATTTTGCAGGCAGGGTAGTCGACCGACCCGATTCGGACAATGCGCGGAAGGCCAGCGTGCCTAGAGCGGCTTTCGTATGATGCGGGCGATCTCGCCGACGATGCCGCGCCGGAACGCGAGCACGCACACGACAAATACAATTCCCTGCACGATCGTGACCCAGGAGCCGAGTTCGGCGAGGTAGTTCTGCATCGTGATGATCACGACCGCGCCGGCGATCGGCCCGAAGATCGTGCCGAGCCCGCCGACCAGGGTCATCAGCACCACTTCGCCCGACATCGACCAGTGCACGTCGGTCAGCGACGCGAGCTGGAACACGATAGCCTTCACCGATCCTGCCAGCCCAACGAGGGTCGCCGAAAGGATGAAGGCCATGAGCTTGTAGTGGTCCGCCTTGTAGCCAAGCGAGATCGCGCGGGGCTCGTTCTCGCGGATCGACTTCAGCACCTGCCCGAACGGCGAATGGACGATGCGGTAGATCGCGAGGAAGCCGGCCAGGAAGATCGTCGCGACGACGAAGTAGAGCGTCAGGTCGTTGCGCAGGTCGACGACACCCAGCAGGTATCCGCGCGGGACCTTCTGGAGGCCGTCTTCGCCGCCGGTGAAAGGGGCCTGCAGTGCGAGAAAGTAGATCATCTGGGCCAGCGCCAGCGTGATCATCGCGAAATAGATGCCCTGCCTGCGGATGGCGAGGGAACCCACAATGAAGCCCATGGCGGCCGCGGTCGCCGTGCCGGCGAGGATGGAAATCTCGAATGGCCAGCCCCAGACCTTTGCCGCATGGGCCGCGACATAGGCCGCACCGCCGAAGAACATCGCGTGGCCGAACGACAGCAGGCCGACGAACCCGATCAGCAGGTTGAAGGCGCACGCGAACAGCGCGAAGCACAGCACCTTCATCAGGAAGACCGGGTACATGAAGAAAGGCGCCACGGCCAGGAACAGGACCATGGCCGCGAACAATGCCTGCTGATGGCGCGGCATACCGCCGGCTCCGAGGTTCATCGTGTCCTCCCGAACAGGCCGGCCGGCTTGACGAGCAGGACGATCGCCATGATGACGAAAATGACCGTCGCGGAAGCTTCCGGATAGAAGACCTTGGTCAGGCCTTCGATGATGCCGAGGCCGAAGCCCGTGACGATCGAACCCATGATCGAACCCATGCCGCCGATGACGACGACGGCGAAGACGACGATGATCAGGTCGGCGCCCATCTGGGGGCTGACCTGGTAGATCGGGGCTGCAAGCACGCCGCTGAATGCCGCGAGGCCGACGCCGAAGCCATAGGTCAGCGTGATCATGCGCGGTACGTTGATGCCGAATGCCTGGACGAGGGGCGGGTTCTCGGTCGCGGCGCGCAGATAGGCGCCGAGTTTCGTCTTCTCGATCACGAACCATGTGGCGAGGCACACGACGAGCGAGACGGCGACGACCCAGCCGCGGTAGTTGGGCATGTACATGAAGCCGAGATCCGTTCCGCCGCGCAGCTCTTCGGGGATGCGGTACGGAAGGCCGGACGATCCGAACTCGTTGCGGAAGAGGCCCTGTATGATGAGCGCGATCCCGAAGGTCAGCAGAAGGCCGTAGAGGTGATCGAGCTTGTAGAGATGGCGCAGCATCGTGCGCTCGATGAATATGCCGGTGGCGCCGACGACGAACGGCACGATCAGCATCGACCACCAGTAGCCGATGCCAAGCCAGTTGAGCAGCATCCACGCGACGAACGCGCCCATCATGTACTGGGCGCCGTGGGTGAAGTTGATGATGTTGAGCAGGCCGAAAATGATCGCAAGCCCGAGGCTCAGCATCGCGTAGAACGAGCCGTTGATCAGCCCCAGCAGCAGCTGGCCGAACAGGGCCTGGGGCGGAATTCCGAAGATGTCGGGCATTGGACCGGTTGCTCGGAGAAGGAAAAGAGGGCGGGGGAAATTTCCCCCGCCCTGGTCACGTCAGCCGGCGATCGGGCACTTGCCGTCCGCCAACGGGCGGAAGGCTTCGGCCGCCGGGATCGTCGCGCGGAGCTTGTAGTAGTCCCACGGCGCTTTCGATTCCGACGGCTTCTTGACCTCGAACAGGTACATGTCGTGGATCTTTCGGCCATCCTTGCGGACGACGCCCTTGCCGAACAGCGGATCGTCGGTCGGCATCGCCTTCATGCGCTCGACGACCGCCTTGCCGTCGGCAGCACTCTTTCCGGCTTCGACCGCCTTCAGGTAGTGGATGACGGACGCGTAGACGCCTGCATGCACCATCGTGGGGTGGATGCCCTTGTTGGCCGTCGAGAAGCGCTTGGCGAACGCGCGCGAGGCGTCGTTCTGGTCCCAGTAGAATGCTTCGGTCATGATCAGGCCCTGCGCCGTCTCGAGGCCGAGCGCGTGCACATCGGTCAGGAACACGAGCAGGCCGGCGAGGTTCTGGCCGCGCCGGACGATGCCGAACTCGGCCGCCTGCTTGATCGAGTTGACCGTGTCGCCGCCCGCGTTGGCGAGGCCGACGATCTTGGCCCGGCTCGACTGCGCCTGCAGCAGGAACGACGAGAAGTCGTTGGCATTGAGCGGGTGGCGGACGGCCCCCAGCACCTTGCCGCCGAGCTTGTTGACGACGGCCGCCGTGTCGGCCTCGAGCTGGTGGCCGAACGCGTAGTCGGCGGTCAGGAAGAACCAGCTGTCGCCGCCGGTCTTGACGATGGCGCTGCCCGTGCCGTTGGCCAGTGCCCAGGTGTCGTAGGTCCAGTGGACGGTGTTGGGCGAGCAGGCAGCCCCTGTCAGGCCGGACGACGCCGCGCCGGAGACGAGGAACACCTTGTTCTTGTCCTTGGCGATCTCGTTGATGGCGAGCGCCACGCCCGAGTTCGGCACGTCGACGATCACGTCGACCTTGTCGACGTCGAACCACTGGCGGCCGATGTTCGAGCCGACGTCGGCCTTGTTCTGGTGGTCGGCGGAAACGAAGTCGACCTTGATGCCCTTGGCGGCGGCACCGAAATCCTCGACCGCCATGCGGGCGGCGAGGACCGAGCCCGCGCCGGCCAGGTCGGTATAGAGGCTCGACATGTCGGTGAGGATGCCGATCTTGACGTTCGTCTGCGCCGCGGCCGGCAGGGCGAGCGCGGTCAGCGCCGCGGCCCCCGCCAGAATGCTTTTCAGTTTCTTCATGTCGTTTCTCCCATGTTTTGGATTCTAGACGCCGAGATATTCGTGGAGCTTGTGCATGTTCGCCTCGAGCGCGTCGTTGGCGATCTCGTCGACGATGCGCCCGTGCTCCATGACATAGTGCCGATCCGCGACGGTGGCCGCGAAGCGGAAATTCTGCTCGACCAGAAGGACGGTGAACCCTTCCTTCTTCAGGCGGCGGATAGTGTGGCCGATCTGCTGGACGATGACCGGTGCCAGCCCCTCGGTCGGCTCGTCGAGCAGGAGTAGGCGTGCTCCCGTGCGCAGGATGCGGGCGATCGCCAGCATCTGCTGTTCGCCGCCGGACAACTTGGTCCCCTGGCTCGAGAGGCGTTCCTTGAGATTGGGGAACAATTCGAAGATCGTCTCGACCGACATCCCGCCTGCACCGATGGCCGGCGGCAGCATCAGGTTCTCGGCGACGTCGAGCGAGGCGAAGATGCCCCGTTCCTCGGGACAGAAAGCGATGCCGAGGCGCGCGATGCGATAGGCGGGCATCCCGATCGTCTCGCTGCCTTCGAACCTGACGGATCCCTTGCGGGTGCCGACGAGCCCCATCACGGACTTCATCGTCGTCGTCTTGCCCGCACCGTTGCGGCCGAGCAGGGTCACGACCTCGCCGGGATGCACGTCGAGATCGACGCCGTGAAGGATATGGCTTTCGCCGTACCACGAATTGAGGCCGCGCACGGCCAGCATTGGCTCAGGCATGCCCGGCCCCCATGTAGGCCTGGATCACGTCGGGGTTCTTCGAGACGGCGGCATAGTCGCCCTCCGCAAGCACCTCGCCGCGCGCCAGCACAGTGATCGTGTCCGAAAGATCGGACACGACCGAAAGATTGTGTTCGACCATCAACACGGTCCGGCCCTTCGCGACGCGCTTGATGAGGCCGGAGATGCGCCCGACATCCTCGTGTCCCATGCCCGCGGTCGGCTCGTCGAGCAGCATCATCTCGGGCTCGAGAGCCAGCGTGGTGGCGATCTCGAGCGCGCGCTTGCGGCCATAGGGCATCTCGACCGCTGTGGTCTCCGCGAACTCGGACAGACCGACCCAGTCGATCAGCTCGCGCGCGCGTTCGTTGAAGGCGTCGAGGACACTGTCGCTACGCCAGAAGTCGAACGAATTGCCGCGCTTGCGCTGCAAGGCGACGCGCACGTTCTCCAGCACGCTCAGGTGCGGGAACACGGCGGAAATCTGGAACGACCGCACGAGTCCCATCCGGGCGATGTCGGCAGGCTTGGCGCCGGTGATGTCGCGACCGTTGTAGCGGATGGCGCCGCGCGTCGGATCGAGGAACTTGGTCAGGAGGTTGAAGCAGGTCGTCTTGCCGGCCCCGTTGGGACCGATCAGCGCGTGGATGGAGCCGCGGCGGACCTGGAGCGACACGCCGTTGACGGCGACGAAACCGCGGAACTCCTTCGTCAGACCTTCGGTTTCCAGAATGTAATCCGGCAAACGTTCTCTCCCTGCACGCCCTTGCACCGTTGCTAGCAGAACGCGACCCACGAAATCAATCGACCACCGGCTGGCGAAAAAAGGGGCATCTTGGACGCGCTGCTTGCTCTCGGGGGTCGGTTTCACATACTTTTTGAGATGAAATCCCGATTTTCCTCAGTTGTTTATAGGAAAGTTAATCGGATTTTAGATATTTTGGTTTAATCGCGAGTAAGGCTGGGATCCATCGGCCGGACAACGCATGACGGACCGCACCGGGAAGATACGGAGATCGCGCGCGACATGAACCCGCAAGTCCAGACCGGAACATCGGATGCGCGTATGGCCGGAACGTGCAAGGTCGGTCTCGTCCAGATCAATAACAGCTTTTCGGGCCAGAACTATCTGCCCTATGCGGTCGGCCTGATCGAAGGCTATGTGCGGAAATTCTCGACCGATCCAGCGCGCTTCGATTTCCTGCTGCCGGTCTACAAACGCCAGCGCGTCGCCCAGACGGTCGAGCAGATGCTCGAGGCCGATGTCGTCGGTTTCTCGACCTATGTCTGGAACG
Organism: Tagaea sp.; assembly: GCA_044356395.1. Lineage (GTDB taxonomy): Bacteria > Pseudomonadota > Alphaproteobacteria > CACIAM-22H2 > CACIAM-22H2 > Tagaea. The sequence continues at coordinate 11,780 of JBIKWI010000078.1, forward strand.
AAAAGCTGTCGCTGGCGGTGGCGCGCGAACTCAAGGCGCGAAAGCCCGGCATCCTGATCGTTTTCGGCGGACCGCAGGTCCCCGACCGCACCGAACCGTTCCTGCGCGAGAATCCTTTCGTCGACGTCGCGGTCAATGGCGAGGGCGAGCATGCCTTCACGAAACTGCTCGATGCCTGGCCGTCGCGCGACTGGTCCGGCATCTCCAACCTTTCCTACATCCGCGACGGCGAGTTCGTCTGCCAGGCCAAGGGCCCACGCATCCGGGATCTCAATGATGTCCCGTCGCCGTATCTGGAAGGCATCTTCGCGCCGCTGATGGCGGCGAACCCGACCGAGAACTGGATCGTGCTCTGGGAAACCAACCGCGGCTGTCCGTTCCAGTGCACGTTCTGCGACTGGGGTTCGGCCACGCAGGCCAAGGTCTTCCAGTTCGACCTGGCGCGCCTCGATCGCGAGATCGCATGGTTCGCGGAGCGGAAAATCGAGTTCATCTTCTGCTGCGATGCGAATTTCGGCATCCTCGCGCGCGACATCCAGCTTGCCGAATCGCTCGCCCGTACCAAGGCGGAGCGCGGCTATCCGCGCGCCATCTCCGTGCAGAACACCAAGAACGCGACCGATCGCGCGTATCTGACACAGAAAATCCTGTCCGACGCCGGCATGAACAAGGGCGTGACGCTTTCCATGCAGTCGCTCGATCCGGGCACGCTCAAGGCGATCAAGCGGCAGAACATCGCGCTCGACACGTACGAGGAACTCCAGCGCCGGTTCACGCGCGACCGCGTCGAGACCTATTCCGATCTGATCCTCGGCCTGCCGGGCGAGACGTACGATTCGTGGGTCGACGGCATCTGCTGGCTGATGGACAACGGCCAGCATAACCGCATCCAGTTCAACAACCTGTCGATCCTGCCGAACGCGGAGATGGGCGATCCCGCCTATCAGGAAAAGTACGGCATGCGGACGGTCGTGACGCGGATCGTGAACATCCACGGCTCGCTCGACGTGGACCCCGACGGCATCTACGAGACGCAGGATCTCGTGATCGAGACCGCGTCGATGCCGGCAGGCGAGTGGCGGCGCGCGCGCAGCTTCGCTTGGATGGCGGCACTCGTCCACTACAACAAGCTCCTGCAGATCCCGATCCTCGTCGCGCACGAAAAATGCGGCGTGCCGTTCCGCCGGTTGCTCGAGGCGTTCTTCCGCGCCGATGCGGGCGACTATCCGGTGATCGGCGGGATCCGAGCCTTCTTCGACGACTATGCCCGCCAGATCCAGGACGGCGCGGTCGAGTACGTATATTCGGAAAAGTGGCTCGGCATCCACTGGCCGGCGGACGAACTTGTCTTCATCGATCTCGTCGCCGGCGGCAAGCTCGACGCGTTCTACGCCGAAGCCGAGCGGCTCGTCTTCTCGACCATTTCGGAACACCGGGCGCTCGTGCCGCGCGAGACGGTCGCCGACGCCTTCCGGCTCAACCGGGCGCTGGTCAAGGAGCCGGGCGTGCTTGCCGACATCGAAGTGCGCCTGGGCAGCGACCTCTATCCCTACTATCGCGCGATCCTTGAAGGACGCAGCGAGGATCTGGTCGAGGAGCCGGTCGCCTACCGCATCGAACGCTCGAAGGAACCCTGGCCCGTCTTCGACGACTGGTGCCGCGAGGTCGTCTGGTACGGCAACAAGAAGGGTGCCTACCTTTACGGGAACAGGGCGCTGGCGCGCCATCTCGCCGGACATTTCTAGGATGGCGGCCGGTCCGCGTCCGCGACTGCTGGTGACGGGCGCGACGGGCGTTCTCGGCTCGGCGTTCGTCGGGGTGGCCTCCGCGTATCCCGGCCACGATTTCATTTTCGTCGCGCGCGGAGAACTCGACCTGACCGATGCCGCCGCCGTCCATGCCTTCTTCGGCCGGGAAAAGATCCGACAGGTCATCCATCTTGCGGCGATTTCGGGCGGCATCGATCTCGCCCGGCGCTATCCGGCCCGCATCCTGCGCGACAATGTCTCGATGTGCTTCGCCGTCCTCGAAGCCGCGGTCGCCCATCGGCTCGACAAGGTGGTCCTGACCCTTTCATCGGGCATGTATCCCGCCGACGCGCCGCAGCCGAATACCGAAGACCAGATCCATCTCGGCCTGCCGCACGAGACCGCCTATTCCTACGCCATGGCCAAACGCCTGATGGAGCCGGCAATCCGCGCTTACCGAGCCGAGCATTCGCTCGACGTCATCGGCCTCGTCCCGTCGGGCATCTACGGACCCGACGACAACTACAATCCGGACGACTGCACGTGGATTGCGGGACTGGTCCGGCGTTTCTGCGAATGGACGCCCGCGGCCGGCGACCTGACGATCTGGGGCGATGGCAGCCCGATGCGCGAGATCACCTACGCGCCCGACATGGCGCGCGCATACATGTGGTGCCTTGCCAACCATTCTTCGGCTGACCTGCTCAATGTCGGATGCGGGCAGGCGCAGACGATCCGGTCGGTGGCGATGATGCTTGCGGACATCTGCGGCGTGCCGGCGGAACGCATCCGGTTCGATCCGGCGCGCGCGCGTGGCATCGACCGGCGCGTGACCGACAATTCGGCTTTCATTTCCCTGTCCGGCTTCTCCTACACCGATCTGCGGACGGGGCTCGAGGCTACCGTCGCCTGGTACAGGCGGACGCTTCGGGAGAACCCCGGCGCCATCCGGCGCTGGCCACGCATCAAGGCGGAGCGCTCGACGTGACCGGACTTCCCTGGCTTGCGACCGAGGAACGCGCCCGCGCGTTCCTCGGCCAGTACTGGTACTACGCGATGGAACTGGCGCCGGGCGTGATGACGCCGGGGCAGCGGTTCCCGAACGTCGCGCTGACGCGCGACCTGATCTCGCGGATCGACCTTTCCGGCACGCGCTGCCTGGACATCGGCACGATGGAGGGTCTCGTCCCGGTCCTGCTGAAGCGGCGGGGTGCGGCGGACGTCGTCGCGGTCGACGGTCTCGACTTCTCCGACAAGGTCGCCTGCGTCAAGGCGGCCTACGACGCCGATTTCGCGTATCTGCCGAACGTCATGTCGGGCTCGCTGCTGCGCGCGCTCGAAGAGCGGCATGCGGGCGAAATCACGCGCCATCGCTATACCGGCGCGCCCGAACCAAGACAGGGGTTCGACGTCGTGATCTGCTCGGGCGTGCTCTATCACGTGTTCTCGCCGTTCCATGTTCTCGCGGCGGCGCGCAGTGCCCTTCGGCCCGGCGGGCTGATGGTGATCGAGACCGCGGCCTTGCCGCTCGATGCCTACATCATGCAGTACAATTTCGCGGGCACCGGCTACGTGCTCGGGCCGTCGGACACCTGGTTCCCGACGGTTCCGCTCATCGACCATTTCCTGCGTTTCCTCAAATTGATGCCGCTGGACGCGTGCTGGCTGCCGGCCGGCGACCATCTGGTGCGTTTCGCCTGCGTGGCGCGCGCGACCGGACACCGCCCGACGCTGCCGCAGGAGACGCTGATGGAGCAGGCGACCTGGAATCTCGAATACGCCACGCTGCTGCGCGAGGATTTCGCGCGCGGCGGGGAGACGACGCCCGTTCCCTACGCGACGGCTTCGCCCCGGCCGGTCTACCGCGCCGGCGTCGGGTCCTGCGACCTGCACGCGACGATGCGCGCGCGCCCCGCCTTGGTGCCGGGTGCTGCACAAGTCGAACTCCGGCTGGGTGACATCGCTTGAACTTCCGCGTCGCCGCACCGTGGCG
>JBIKWI010000079.1:0-15472 GCA_044356395.1 Tagaea sp.
CGAAGCGCCGCGCCCCCAGCGGCCAGGGCGAGCCGTCCTCGAGATCGGCCGCGATCGCCGTTACGCCCGCAATACCGGCAAGGGCCGAAATGTCCCGGTCGACCGCGACGACTGGATGGCCGCGCGCAGCGAACAGGCGCGCATGCCGCCCGCCGCCGGCCGCAAGGTCGAGCACGGTTCCGCCGGCCGGCACCAGCCCGGCATGTGCGACGACCCAGGCCGACGGACCGGCCGGGCCATGCGGTGAATTCGCGTCCGTCATCCGACTTGCCTTCGCTGCCGTTCGCTCCCAAATATAGGTGATGATCGTCTTCAACCTGCAATGCCACAAGGGGCACGGCTTCGAAAGCTGGTTCAAGGACAGCGCGGCCTATGCCCGCCAGTCCAAGCGCGGCCTTGTGGAATGCCCGGCCTGCGGCTCGACCAAGGTCGAGAAGGCGCTGATGGCGCCGCGTCTTGCGGGGACCAAGAAATCGCGCAAGGCGCCTGCCGCGCCGGCGGACGCGCCCGCACAGGCGGCGATGGGCAGCGATCCCGCCGTCGCCAAGGCGGTCGAACTCCACAAGGAGCTTTCCAAGCTGCGCGCGCATGTCGAGAAGAACTTCGAGCATGTCGGCGACAGGTTCGCCGAGGAAGCGCGCAAGATCCACTACGGCGAGACCAAGCACCGCGACATCTACGGCGAGGCAAGTGCCGAAGATGCCGAGGCGCTGGCCGAGGAGGGCGTGGAGATCGCCCGCATCCCGTGGGTGCGCGGCAACGACGCGTGAGGCGCGGACGCCCTACGCCCGGACCGCGAAGGCCATGTAGTTGACGTCGAGATCTCGGCCGAGTTTCCAGACATCGAGGATCGGGTTGTAGGCGACGCCGGTCATGTGCGTGACCGCGAGACCGGGCACGCGCAGCGCGTCGCTGATCTCGCCGGGCCGGACGAACTTCTTCCATTCGTGCGTGCCGCGCGGCAGCCAGCCCAGCACGTACTCGGCCCCCACGATCGCCAGCAGGAACGCCTTGGGCGTGCGGTTGAGCGTGGCGACGAGCATCGCCCCGCCGGGCCGCACGAGACGCCCGCAGTCGCCCAGGAACCCGGCCGGATCGGCGACATGCTCGACCACTTCGAGCGACAGCACGGCGTCGAAGATCTCGCCGGCGGCGACGAGGCTTTCGGCCGTCGTGTGGCGGTAGTCGATCGCAAGGCCCATGCGCGCGGCATGCGTGGACGCGATCCCGATATTGCGCGCCGAGGCGTCGATCGCGACGACCGTGGCGCCCAGCCGCGCCATCGGCTCGGCGACCAGCCCGCCGCCGCAACCGATATCGAGCACGCGCAGGCCCGCCAGCGGCTTGGCCGCCAGCGGATCGCGCCCGAAATGCTGGGCCAGCCGGTCGCGGATATAGCCCAGCCGCACCGGGTTGAACTTGTGCAGCGGGCGGAACTTGCCGTTGGGGTCCCACCACTCGTCGGCCATGGCCGCGAACCGCGCCACCTCGGCGGGATCGACGCTGGGACCGGCGGCCGCATCAAGGCTGGCGGCATCGAGGGTGGGGGACTGGGTCAAGGCGGCAGGCTCCGTTTTTCGGAAAAATCGAGCGCGAACTTGCCCTGCCCGCGTCAAGACAGTAGATATGGCGCGCTTTTCGCGCCGGCAATGGCGAAAGCGACGATACTTTGCCAAGTCCATGTCCGGAAAGGCAATTCTCGAGAGGCACGCGGGTCAATGGCACGCCTGGTACTGAAGTTCGGCGGAACGTCGGTTGCGAACATCGAGCGCATCCGCAACGTCGCCGTGCGCGTCAAGCGCGAGGTCGACGCCGGCAACGAGGTCGCGGTCGTGGTTTCCGCCATGTCGGGACAGACGAACCAGCTCGTCGCCTGGGTCAACGAGATCTCGAAATTCTACGATCCGCGCGAGTACGACGCGGTCGTGTCGACCGGCGAGCAGGTGACGAGCGGACTTACCGCACTCGCCCTCCAGCAGCATGGCCTCAAGGCGCGCTCGTGGCAGGGCTGGCAGATCGCGCTGCGCACCGATTCGACGCACTCCAAGGCGCGCATCGAAAGCATCGATACCGAAGAGCTCGACCGCTCGATGCGCGCGGGCGAAGTCGCGGTCATTTCCGGCTTCCAGGGCCTGACGGACGACAACCGCGTGACCACGCTCGGGCGCGGCGGCTCGGATACCTCTGCGGTGGCGCTGGCGGCCGCGCTGAAGGCCGACCGATGCGACATCTACACCGACGTCGACGGCGTCTACACGTGCGATCCGCGGATCGTCACGAAGGCGCGCAAGCTCGACAAGATCACGTACGAAGAGATGCTCGAGATGGCTTCGCTGGGCGCGAAAGTGCTCCAGACGCGGTCGGTCGAGCTGGCCATGAACCACCGCGTGCGCGTGCAGGTCCTCTCGAGCTTCGAGGACAAGCCCGGCACGATGGTCGTCGACGAGGAAGAGATCGTGGAAAAGCAAGTCGTAAGCGGAATCGCCTACAGCCGGGACGAGGCCAAGGTGACGTTGACGAAAGTGGCCGACCGTCCGGGCGTCGCCGCCGCAATCTTCGGCCCGCTCGCCGACGCGGCCATCAACGTGGACATGATCGTCCAGAACATCTCGGACGACGGCAAGGCCACCGACATGACCTTCACGGTCGGCAAGGCGGACCTCGACCGCTGCGTCAAGCTGCTGAACGACCAGAAGGGCAAGCTCGGCTTCGTCGACCTCAAGCCCGATCCCAACGTCGTCAAGGTGTCGGTCATCGGCGTGGGCATGCGCAGCCACGCCGGCGTAGCGCTCGCCATGTTCCGCACGCTGGCCGACAAGGGCATCAACATCCAGGTCATCTCGACGTCGGAGATCAAGATCTCCGTGCTGATCGACGCGCAGTATCTGGAACTGGCGCTGCGCGCCCTGCACACGGCCTACGAGCTCGACGCCGCATGACCGCCGCCGTCCCGCCCGCGCGCGAGGCCGCCGCCCGCCGGCTCGACCGGCTGTCGGCGTGCGGACGCGCGGTGCTGGGTACCCGCCATGCGATCATGGGCGGCGCGATGACGTGGGTTTCCGAGCGCAACCTCGTCGCGGCGATCTCGAACGCCGGCGGCTTCGGCGTGCTCGCCTGCGGCTCGATGAAGCCCGAGATGCTGGCGGCCGAGATCGCCGCCACGAAGAAGCTTACCGACAGGCCGTTCGGCGTGAACCTGATCGTCATGCACCCGCAGCTTTCCGAGCTGGCGCAGGTGTGCCTCGACGCGCGGGTCAGCCACGTCGTGCTGGCCGGCGGCATGCCGCCGGGCGACATCATCAAGAAACTCAAGGACGGCGGCGCCAAGGTCATCGCGTTTGCACCTGCCCTCGTCATCGGCAGGAAGCTCGTGCGCTCGGGCGTCGACGCGCTGGTGATCGAGGGGATGGAGGCGGGCGGGCATATCGGGGCGGTCTCGACCGCGGTGCTCGCGCAGGAAATCCTGCCCGCGATCCGCGAGGTGCCGATCTTCGTCGCCGGCGGCATCGGGCGCGGCGAAGCGATCCTGTCGTTCCTCGAGATGGGCGCCGCGGGCGTGCAGCTCGGCACGCGTTTCGTATGCGCGCGCGAAAGCGTGGCGCATCCCGAGTTCAAGAAGGCGTTCATCCGGGCGGCGGCGCGCGACGCGGTCCCCTCGGTCCAGCTCGATCCGCGCTTCCCGGTGATCCCGGTGCGCGCACTCGCCAACAAGGCGACCCAGGCCTTCAACGCCGCCCAGCGCGACATCGCCGCCAAGGTCGACCGCGGCGAACTCGACATGAAGGCCGCCCAGCTCGAGATCGAGCACTACTGGGCCGGCGCGCTGCGCCGCGCCGCCGTCGACGGCGACGTCGAGAACGGCTCGCTGATGGCCGGCCAGTCGGTCGGCATGGTCACGCGCGAGCAGACGACCGCGGAAATCGTCGAGGAACTGGTCGGGCAGGCGCTGGACGCGCTGGTCGCGCGCGAAGGCGAAGCGGCGGGAGCCGCCTGATGCAGACGGCGCTCGGGCCCGGTGCGACGCGCCGCCTGCTCAAGCGCCTCCGCGACATGATGGCGGCGGCCGGGAGCGCCCAGCAGCGCCTCGACCGCATCGTCAAGATCATCGCCGCCGACCTGATCGCCGAAGTCTGTTCGGTCTACGTCATGCGCGCGGGCCAGGTGCTCGAGCTGTTCGCGACCGAAGGCCTCAACCAGAATGCCGTCCACAAGACGCGCCTGCGCGTGGGCGAGGGCCTCGTGGGCGAGATCGCGCATTCCGCGCGCACGCTGGCGCTGTCCGACGCCCAGTCGCATCCCAACTTCGCCTACCGCCCGGAAACGGGCGAGGAGATCTACCACTCGCTGCTCGGCGTGCCGATCCTGCGCGCGGGCCGGGCGCTCGGCGTTCTCGTGCTGCAGAACCGCACCTACCGCGACTACACCGAGGAGGAGGCCGAAACCCTCCAGACCGTCGCGATGGTGCTGGCCGAGCTCGTTTCCGGCGGCGAGCTCGTCAGCCCCGAGGAGATGCTGCGCGGCGACGATGTCGGGCTTGGCGCCACCGAGCGCCTCGACGGCCTGCGGCTCAACGAAGGCATCGCCATCGGCACGGTCGTGCTGCACCAGCCGCGCGTGAGCGTGCGCCAGATGGTTGCCGACGACCCGCAGGCCGAAGTCAAGCGCCTGCGCGACGCGATGAGCGGCATGCGCGTGGACATCGACCGCATCTTCGAGAAATCGGGCCTCGTCGAGGGCGACGAGCGGTGGGAGATCCTCGAAACCTACCGGATGTTCGCCGAGGACCGCGGCTGGCTGCAGCGCATCTCGGAAGCCATCGAGACGGGCCTGACGGCCGAGGCCGCCGTGCAGAAGGTCCAGGAGGATAACCGCGCGCGCCTGACCCAGACGACCGATCCCTACCTGCGCGAACGCGTCGACGATTTCGACGATCTCGCCAACCGGCTGATGCGCCACCTCTCCGGCGACCGCACGGCGGCCGATGCCGGCGACCTGCCCGACGACACCGTGCTGGTCGCCCGCAACCTCGGGCCGGCCGAACTGCTCGAATACGACCGGCGCAAGCTCAAGGGTGTCGTTCTCGAGGAAGGTTCGCCCACCGCGCACGTGTCGATCATCGCGCACGCGCTCGACCTGCCGATGGTCGGGCGCGTGACGGGGCTGCTCGGGCGCGTGGAAAGCGGCGACGCGATCGTCGTCGACGGCATCACCGGGCAGACGATCCTGCGGCCGCGCGACGACGTGCGCGAGACCTTCGCCCAGGCGATCCGCCAGCGCGACGCGCTGCGCGCGGGCTATGCCGCGATCCGCAAGCTGCCGGCGGTCACCAAGGACGGCACGCCGGTCTCGCTCAACATGAACGCGGGCCTCGTCATCGACGTCGACCATCTGGCCGACAGCGGCGCCGACGGCATCGGCCTCTACCGGACCGAGATCCCGTTCATGATCCGCTCGAGCATGCCGGACGTCGTCGAGCAGACCGATCTCTACCGGCGCATCCTCGACCGCGCCGACGGCAGACCGGTGGTTTTCCGCACGCTCGACATCGGCGGCGACAAGCTGCTGCCGTACATGGAGAACGTCGCGCAGGAAAACCCCGCGATGGGCTTCCGCGCGATCCGCCTGACGCTCGACCGGCCGGCGATCCTGCGCGAACAGGTGCGCGGCCTGCTGCGCGCGGCCGGCGGCCGGCGGCTCGACCTCATGTTCCCGATGGTGACGGAGGTCGCCGAGTTCGATGCCGCGCGCGAGCTGGTCGAGATCGAGATCGCGCGCGAGCGCAAGCGCGGGCGCACGCTGCCCAGCCCCATCCACATGGGCACGATGATGGAGGTGCCCTCGCTTTACTGGCAGCTCCCGCAGCTGCTGAAGCGGGTGGATTTCCTGTCCGTCGGATCGAACGACCTGCTGCAGTTCTTTTTCGCGTGCGACCGGGGCAATCCCGAGTTGGCCGACCGCTACGACGCGCTCTCGCCGCCGGTCTTGCGGTTCCTGCGCGCGATCGCCGGCGAATGCGAGGCGGCCGGCGTGCCGCTGACGCTGTGCGGTGACATCGCGAGCCGGCCGCTCGAGGCCATGGCCTTGATCGGTATCGGCTTTCGGCGACTTTCGATGCCGTTCCCGGCCATCGGTCCGGTCAAGGCGATGGCCCGTAGCCTCGATCTTCCGCCGCTCGCGAAGTATCTCGACGAACTCACCAAGCTTGCCGATCACTCGGTTCGGAAAAAATTGCTGGGATTTGCCCGGGATCACAACATTCCAGTTTAAGGAATGTTTGGCCGCCGCGAATCGAGCCGGACCGGCAGCAGTTGTCGCACCCGTAGCAATTTGCTAAACACGTCAAGTGGTTGTCTTGCAAGCCGTTGCGCGACCGTCCGACCGCGCGGTTCCGTTCGGGTTTTCAAGACGTTCCCAGGTTCGAGCGAGCGATGCCCAAGGCGAACAACAAACGTCAGCGTGCATCCGGAACGGGTGCCGGGACCGTATCAGCACCGCCGGTCAACGCGACCGTCGGCGAACTGCTGCGCGCCGAGCGCACGCGCCGCGGCTGGCAGATCGCCGACATCGCCAAGCATCTGAAGATCCGGCGCGCGCTCCTCGACGCGATCGAGGTAGGCCGCCACCAGGACCTGCCGCGCGGCGCCTACGCGATCGGCTTCGTGCGCTCCTATGCCGACCTGCTCGAACTCGACAGCGCCGAACTCGTGCGCCGCTTCAAGCAGGAATCGAGCGGCATCGACGAACCGACCGAACTCGCCTTTCCCACGCCGATCAACGAAAGCCGCCTGCCCGGCCGTCTCGTCGTGGCGTTCTCGCTGCTGCTTGCCGTGGGGGCCTATGGCGGCTGGTACTATTCCACGCTCGACCAGCGCGCTCCGGTGCCGCGCGTGACGGCGGTGCCCGAAACGCTGGCCGCCCGCATTCCGGCACCCGAGCCGGTGGCGCCGCGCGTGCCCGGCCCGTCGTCGAGCGAGGCGCTTGCCCGCGTGCTGCCGGCCACGCCGCCGGCCCCGGTCGCCGAACCGCCGGCCGCCCTGCCGCCGGCCGCATTCGTTCCCACGCCGGCCCCCGCCCAGACCGCGAGCCTGCCGGCGGCGCCGCCACCGCCTGCAGCACCGGCCGCGGTCCCGGGCGACGGTGCGCCGCGCAGCTACGGCGAGCCGGTCGAGGGCCGCATCGTGATCCGCGCCACGTCCGACAGCTGGACCCAGGTGCGCGACGCGGCCGGCAACGTCATCTTTTCGCGCATCCTGCGTGCCGGCGAGAGCTACAACGCCCCCGATCGCGAGGGCCTGACGATGTCGACCGGCAATGCCGGCGGCCTCGACATCCGCGTCGACGGCAAGGCGGCGCCGGCGGTCGGCCGGCTCGGCTTCGTGCAGCGTTCGGTGTCGCTCGACCCGCAGCGCCTGATCGCGGGCACGGCCGCAAACGAATCGGTCCCGGCCCGTCCGGCCGCACCGGCCGCCGTGCCGGCAGCCCCGGCGGAGGCCGGCGAAGATCGCGGCTCGCCCGGCTGACGCCGGGTGCGCTATAAAGGCGGGGCATTCGCCCCCGTCCCAGATCCGAGCGCGCCCGATGTCCGTCCGACCCTACCGACAGATCCAACGCCGCAAGTGCCGCCAGATCATGGTCGGCAAGGTGCCCGTCGGCGGCGACGCGCCGATCACCGTCCAGACGATGACCAACACGCCGACATCCGATGCCGGTGCGACGATCGACCAGATCCGCCGCGCCGAGGAAGTCGGCGTCGACATCGTGCGCGTCTCGTGCCCGGACGAGGAGTCGACGGCCGCACTCAAGCAGATCGTGCGCGCCGCGAACGTGCCGATCGTCGCGGACATCCATTTCCACTACAAGCGCGCCATCGAGGCGGCCGAGGCGGGTGCGGCGTGCCTGCGCATCAATCCCGGCAACATCGGCTCGAAGGACCGCGTGCGCGAGGTCGTCAAGGCGGCCAAGGACTACGGCTGCTCGATCCGCATCGGCGTCAACGCCGGCTCGCTCGAGCGCGAGCTCCTGGAGAAATACGGGGAACCCTGCCCCGAGGCGATGGTCGAAAGCGCGCTCAGCCACGCCAAGTACCTCGAGGACGAGGACTTCCGCGAATTCAAGATCAGCTGCAAGGCGTCCGACGTTTTCCTGGCGGTCGCGGCATACCAGCAGCTCGCCGACGCCTGCGACTATCCGCTCCATCTGGGCATCACGGAAGCCGGCGCGCTGCGCATGGGCACGGTCAAGTCGGCCATCGGGCTCGGATCGCTGCTGTGGGCCGGGATCGGGGACACGATTCGCGTCTCGCTCTCGGCCGACCCGGTCGAGGAGGTCAAGGTCGGCTACGACATGCTCAAGGCGCTCGGCCTGCGCCGGCGCGGCGTGACGGTCATCGCGTGCCCGTCCTGCGCGCGCCAGCAGTTCGACGTGATCAAGACCGTCGAGCGGCTGGAAGAGCGGCTCAGCAAGATCACGGTGCCGATGACGGTCTCGGTGATCGGCTGCGTGGTCAACGGCCCGGGCGAGGCGCGCGAGACCGACATCGGCTTCACCGGCGGCGGCAACGGCACGCACATGGTCTACGTGGCCGGCCAGCAGGACCACCGCCTCAAGGACGGCGACATCGTCGAGCATCTGGCCGAGATGGTCGAGAAGAAGGCCGCCGAGATCCTGGCGCGCGGCGACACCAAGGCGGCGGAGTGATGCCGCATCCGCGCGCGCGCCGCTTCTTGTAGATCCCCATCATGGACGCGTCCGAAGCCCGCGCGCGCCTCGGCGTCGTGGGCGCAAATCACCGTTCGAGTTCGGCGGCCACGCGCGACGCGCTGTTCGTGCCGGAAGCCGAGATGCGCGGCTTCCTTGCCGAGCTGCGCCGCGCCGGCCTCGCGCAGGCGCTGCTGATCTCGACCTGCGACCGTGTCGAGGTGCAGTTCGCCGCTTCCGACGTCGCCGCCGGGCGTGCCGCCGTGCTCGACGCCTTCGCGCGCCGCCTCGGGCGCGATGCGGGCTCCGAGACCTATTCGCATGAAGACGAGGCGGCACTACGCCATGTCTTCGCCGTCGCCTGTTCGCTCGACAGCCAGGTCGTCGGCGAGCCGCAAGTGCTGGGCCAGGTCAAGGCGGCGCATGCGCTGGCGCGCGAGATGGGCCTTGCCGGGCACGAGCTCGACGCGGCGCTCGAGCGCGCCTATGCCGCCGCCAAGCGCGTGCGCAGCGAGACGGCGATCGGCGAACGGCCCGTGTCGCTTGCCGCCGCCGCCGCCGCCGTCGCGCGCGACGTGCACGGCGAACCGTCGCGCTGTGCCGCCCTGCTCGTGGGACTGGGCGAGATGGGCGAACTGCTCGTCGAGCATTTCCGCCGTGCGGGCCTGCGCCAGCTAGCCGTGACCGCCCCCTCGCCGACGCGCGCGGCCGACATGGCGCGCCGGCTCGAGGCGCATGTCGTGCCCTATGCCGAGCTCGGCGACGCCGTCGCCCGGGCCGATCTCGTGGTCACCGCCCTCGGCACCGGCCGCCCGGCGATCGACCGGCAGCTCGCGCGCTCGGCACTCAAGATCCGACGCCGCAAGCCGATCCTGTTTCTCGATCTCGGCGTGCCCGACGACGTGGCGCGCGAGGTCGAGACGGTCGACGGCGCGTTCCGCTACGGCATCGACGACCTCGAGGGGCTGGCGCTCAAGGGCCGGACGGAACGCGAGGCATCGACGGGCGAGGCGTGGGCGATCGTCGAGGCGGAGATCGGCGCCTTCGCGCGCGCGCGCGCCGCGCGCAAGGCCGACGGCGCCATCGTGCGCCTGCGGCGGCACTTCGAGGCCGAGCGCCTGCGCGTGCTCGCCGAGACCGGCGGCGACGCGCAGCGCGCCACCGAGCTGCTCGTCCATCGCCTGCTGCATGCCCCTACGGCGACCTTGCGCGAACTGGCGCAGGGCGATCCGGCCGAGCGCGCGCGCGCCGAAGCGCTGCTGGCGCGCGCCTTCGGCCTCGACGAGACGGAGAACAAGACGTGAGTTTCGACCTCAAGCTCGACAAGGTCGTGCATCGCTACCGCGAGCTCGGCGACATGCTCGCGAGCGGCACGACCGACTCGAAGAATCTCGCGAAGCTCTCGAAGGAGTACTCGGATCTCGGGCCCGTCGTCGCGTCGATCGAGACGCTGGGCCGCGCGAAGACCGAGCTGGCCGAACTGGAAGCGCTGCGCGCCGGCGACGACGCGGAGATGCGCGCACTGGCCGAGCAGGAGTACTTCGCGCTCAAGGCGCGGATGCCCGAGATGGAGCGCGACCTGCAGGCGATGCTGCTGCCCAAGGACGCCGCCGACGAGAAGAACGCGATCCTGGAAGTGCGCGCCGGTACGGGCGGCGACGAGGCGGGCCTCTTCGCCGCCCAGCTCTTCCGCATGTACCAGCGCTACGCGCAGCTGCGCGGGTGGCGCTTCGAGGTGATGGAATTCGGCGAGACGGGCCTTGGTGGCTGCCGCGAAGCGATCGCCAACATCTCGGGGGCCGGCGTATTCGCGCGCCTCAAGTTCGAATCGGGCGTGCACCGGGTGCAGCGCGTGCCGGCGACCGAAGCGAGCGGGCGCATCCACACCTCGACCGCGACCGTCGCGGTCCTGCCGGAGGCCGAGGAGGTCGACGTGCATATCGAGGACAAGGACCTGCGCATCGACATCTTCCGGTCGTCCGGTCCCGGCGGCCAGTCGGTCAACACGACCGACAGCGCCGTGCGCATCACGCACATGCCGACGGGCATCGTCGTCCAGCAGCAGGACGAGAAGTCGCAGCACAAGAACAAGGCCAAGGCGATGAAGATCCTGCGCGCACGCCTCTACGAGGCCGAGCGTGCGCGCACGGACGCCTTGCGCGCGGCCGAGCGCAAGGGCCAGGTCGGGACCGGCGACCGGTCCGAGCGCATCCGCACCTACAATTTCCCGCAAGGCCGCGTCAGCGACCACCGGATCAACCTCACCGTCTACGAGATCGACAAGGTGATCGAGGGCGAACTCGACAAGTTCATCGATGCGCTGATCGCCGAGGACCGGGCCGCCAAGCTGTCGGAACTTTCGTGAGGATCGACGCGCTGGTCCGCGAATCCGCGCAGACGCTCGCCGCGGCGGGGATCGAGAACCCGCGGCTGGAAGCGCGCGTGATCGTCGGGTCCGCGTCGGGCGCTTCGATGGAAACGATGGTGGCGCATCCCGAGCGGCTGATCGACGAGACGTCCGTCGCGTTCGTGCATGCGCTCGTCGAGCGGCGCGTGGCGGGCGCGCCGATGGCCTATCTGGTCGGCAGCAAGGAATTCTGGAGTCTCGACTTCAGCGTCACGGCCGCAACGCTCGTTCCCCGCCCGGACAGCGAAACGCTGGTGGCCGCAGCGCTCGATTTCGCCGCCGACCGGGCGCATCCGTGGCGCGCACTCGATCTCGGTACGGGAACCGGCTGCCTGCTGCTGTCGTTCCTGTCGGAGCGTCCGCACGCGTTCGGCGTTGCCGTCGACCGCAGCGAAGAAGCATTGGCCGTCGCCGCGGCGAACGCGGACTCGCTGGGCCTTGCCGCGCGGACCGGTTTCGTGTGTGCCGACTGGGCCGGGCCGCTCGGCGGGGCATTCGACGTCGTGCTGGCCAATCCACCCTATATTCCGCGCGACGAGATTCCGGGGCTTGCCATCGAGGTGCGCGATTTCGAGCCGGAATCGGCGCTGGATGGCGGGCCCGACGGGCTCGACTGCTACCGGCGCATCCTTGCCGATCTGCCCGGCCTGCTCGCCCCCGGCGGCATGGCCTTCTTCGAGGTCGGGATCGGCCAGGCGCACGATGTCGAGGCCCTCGTCCGCGCGGCCGGACTCGTGCCGGCCGGGATATCGCGCGACCTTGCCGGCGTGGAACGTTGCGTGCGCGCGACAAAATAGCGCTTGGAGCGACGCGGGACCCGGACTAGTGTCGAACCGTTGCGGTCGCTACGGTGACTGGCAGCAAGTGTCGGCCCCGGACTTTCGAGGCGACACGCGATCGGGACTTCGGCCTTCAGTGCCGCTCTCCATCGTCCGCCCCAAGGGCGACATCCCATCCATTTCTCGGCCGGCTGGTCCGGCCAACAGACGAGGCGAATGCATATGAAGCGTCAACGCAATCGAGGCGGCCACGGTGGTGGCGGCCATAGCAACAATTATCGCGGCGGCGGCGGGAACAGCGGCGGCGGCGGCGGCGGTGGCGGCGGTGGCCGCTCGAACGTGCCGTTCCGCGCGCAGACGTTCGACTCGAACGGTCCGGAAGTGCGCATCCGCGGCAACGCGTATCAGGTGCTCGAGAAGTATCTCGCCCTCGCGCGCGATGCCTCGGCCAGTGGCGACCGCGTGGCGGCCGAGAATTTCTACCAGCATGCCGAACACTATTTCCGCCTGATCAACGCCAACCAGGAACCCTATCCGCAGCAGCAGCGTCCGCAGGGCGGCCCGCCGCCCCAGCAGGGCGGCTATGCGCAGGGCCAGCAGGGCGGCGATCCCAACGCCCCGCAGGCTGCCGGCGGCACGGAGCCGCCGGGTACGGGCCCGCAGCCGGCCGCACCGGTCGTCGTGCACACCAATCCCGCGCACGCATCCAATGTCGGTGCCGCACCGCAGGGCGACATGCAGGCCGCCGGCCCGCTGCCGTCGTTCCTGGGCACGCCGCCCGAAGAGAACCGCTAGTTCCTAGCGTCCGCGCGCCGGCCGCTCCTTCGCGCCGGCGCGCGCCGCGGCTTCCATTTCGGCCTTGAGCCAATCGACGGAGGCGGTCATCGCCTTCGAAGGGCGCCGGTGGCGTGCGCTCACCAGCCAGTAGCCGAGGCGCGGCGATACCACGGCATCGGGAAAAACCGGAACGAGACGGCCGCTGGCAAGATGCTCGCCGACGAGCAGTTGCCGGCCGATGGCCAGCCCCTGTCCGTCCATCGCGGCCTGAAGGACGATGTTGTAGTCCGTCAGCTGCCGGAAATCGCAGTCGCGCAGGTCCATGCCTTTCGCGGCGGACCATGCCGTCCAGTCGGCCAGCCGCAGCCGCTTGGCCACGTCCGGATAGGTGCCGTCGCCGCAGCGGATCGCCAGGTCGGCCGCCGATGCCGCGACGTCGGCAAGATCGAGCGTGGGGTCGAGTGCGATCTTGATCAACGGTTCGAACTCTGCGATCTGGGCGACGGCCCGCGTTCGGGTCTCGTGTCGTTCAATATTGGCGGCATGAACGAGCAGGTCGTCCGCGCACGGCTTGCAGCCGATTTCGGCATCAATGTCGGGGCCAACGGCGTGCCGTATACGCCGCTCGACATGACGGCGCGCGGGCTCTCGGGAATCGTCCGAGCGTCGGTAAGCTATCTCAATACCGAGCGGGAAATGGACAGGCTGACGGCGGCCGTGGCGACGATCGCCGCGACTTCTTCCTAGACCGGCTCGATCCGGTCGCCCACGGCCATCACGCCGTCGACGAGCACTTCGGCATAGACGCCGCAGTCGACGTGGCGGAATCCGTCCTGCAGCAGGCGGGGGATGTTCATGTCGCGCGTCGCGGTCGCCGGGTTGACGGTCGTCGCCGCGCAGCGGTCGATGCGCTTCAGGACCTTGAGGCGCGCGGTGCCCGCGACGAGTTCGCGGTCGATCCAGTCGAACTCCTCCCACGCCCGGCCGCCGGAGAAATAGAGATTGGCGCGGAAGCGGATCGGGTCGACGGGGGCCCGCGCCACGCGCTCGATGTCGGCGATGCTGCCAAGCCCGATGATCGACACGACCTTGCGGGCCGTATCGGAGAACATGTGGCCGGCCGCCTCGACCAGCTTCGGGGTGCCGCGCGTCTCGCCCGCCATGTAGGCCGCGAAAAACTGCTCGACGAGCATGCGGCCGGTTGGCGCACCGATATCGGCGCGCACGACCTGCTTGCCGTCGCGCTCGATCGCCAGCATGCCGGTGGCACTGTCGAAATGCGCGCGAAGGCGGGCCAGCCGCTCGTTCTTCGCCAGCATCAGGAAGTTGTGCTTCGGCATCCAGGCGGGTGCCGAAACGTCGAAGCCGCTTGCGCCATGGGCGAGCGCGAACCGGCGGTCGTCGGGCAGGCCTTCGCCGGCCGTGACGTTCACGCGGTCGAGCGCTTCGGCGTTCAACCCCTTGACGGGATAGCGGCAGAGTCGGGTGATCTCGAGCGACATGCCCGCCAGCGTACCCGGCTATGCCGGATCGGCAAAGGGGGGCTTGCGAGCCCAAAGGTGCATGTCCATATCGATTGTAGGGATGCCGCACGAAGCGGGTCCCGGCTTGCCTGTCCGCCCGCACTCGGGGGACGCTTCGAAGGACGCCCAGACCATGGATCTCAACAAATACACCGAACGCGCCAAAGGCTTCCTGCTCAACGCGCAGACCCTCGCCCAGCGCAGCGGCCACCAGCGGCTGATGCCCGAGCATCTGCTGAAGACGCTGCTCGACGATCCCGAAGGGCTTGCAGCCGGGCTGATCCGTGCCGCCGGCGGCGACGCCGCGCGCGCGACCAAGGAGGTCGATGCGGCACTCGCCAAGCAGCCCAAGGTCGAAGGCAGCGGTGCCGGACAGATCTACATGGCGCCGGAAACCGGCAAGGTTTTCGAGTCCGCCGAGGAAATCGCCAGGAAGGCCGGCGACAGCTTCGTCACGGTCGAGCGGCTGCTGCTCGCCCTCGCCCTCCAGAAGGGCAACGGCGCATCGGACGCGCTCGCCAAGGCGGGTGCCAAGCCCGAGGCGATCAACCGCGCCATCGAGGATATCCGCAAGGGCCGCAAGGCCGACTCTGCCTCGGCCGAGGACCAGTACGACGCGCTCAAGAAATATTCGCGCGACCTGACGCAGGCCGCGCGCGACGGCAAGCTCGACCCGGTCATCGGCCGCGACGAGGAAATCCGCCGGACGATCCAGGTCCTTGCCCGCCGCACGAAGAACAACCCCGTGCTGATCGGCGAGCCCGGCGTGGGCAAGACCGCGATCGTCGAGGGCCTTGCCCAGCGCATCGTCAACGGCGACGTGCCGGAATCGCTGAAGGACAAGCGCCTGCTGTCGCTCGATCTGGGCGCCATGATCGCGGGTGCCAAGTATCGCGGCGAGTTCGAGGAGCGCCTCAAGGGCGTGCTGCAGGAGATCAATGCGGCGGCCGGCGAGATCGTGCTGTTCATCGACGAGCTGCACACGCTCGTCGGGGCCGGCAAGGCCGACGGCGCCATGGATGCGTCGAACATGCTGAAGCCCGCCCTCGCGCGCGGCGACCTTCATTGCGTGGGCGCGACGACGCTCGACGAGTACCGCAAGCACATCGAGAAGGACGCCGCCCTCGCGCGCCGCTTCCAGCCCGTGTTCGTGTCCGAACCTTCGGTCGAGGACGCGATCTCGATCCTGCGCGGCCTCAAGGAAAAGTACGAGCTGCATCACGGCGTGCGCATCACGGATGCGGCCATCGTCGCCGCCGCGACTCTGTCGAACCGCTATATTTCCGAGC
>JBIKWI010000080.1:0-15364 GCA_044356395.1 Tagaea sp.
ATGTCCCGATGCTCGCGGTCGAGGGCGTCCCGGCCGAAGCCGTCGCCCGGATTCCGGAGCAGGTCGACCACCCGAGCCTGACCGAAATCGACCGGCTTGTGATCGCCTATTCCGTCGCCGTGAACGACGCGCCCAACCGCATCCGCGATTCGATGCTCGCGGACCTCCGGCGCCACTTCAGCGAGGCGCAGATCGTGGAGCTGACCCTGCGCATCACCCTGACCGGGTTTTTCAACAAGTTCTCCGATGCGCTGGGCATCGAGGAAGAAGGCGCCGCGGAGCAGGCCGCGCAGTAGCGCCTAGCGCCCGATCCCGGCATAGGCCGCGATCTCCGCGGCGAGGCGCGTCATTTCCTGTGCGGCCGTCGAACCCGGTTCCGCCTCGGTCACGCCCAGTCCCAGCCCGAGGCTCGACGCATAGGCCGTCCGGTTGCCGAGCACGATATTCGCAACCGGCGTATCGATGGTCGCGAGCTTGCGAGCCACCTCGTCCGCCAGAAGCGAGCGCGGCGGCATCCGGTTGACGACGAGAAGCGCCAGCCGCTTCTCCGCCTTCGCAAGATCGAGCGTCGGCTGGGTCGCCCACAGGTCCATCGGCGAGGGCTGCACGGGTACGAGGACCAGATGCGAATAGCGGATCGCGGTGCGCGAATCGCCCTGCGCGTGGGGGGCAGAATCGACGACCACGACGTCGTGCTCGCGCGACAGCCGGTCGAGTTCGTGCGGGAGCCGCCATCCCGACAGCTTGGCGAAGGAAAAACCGAGGCCGGCATCCGGTCGCGCCTGCGCGCGAAGGTCTGTCCAGAGGGCGAACGATCCCTGCGGATCGATGTCGACGGCAGCGACGCGGAGCCCGGACTGCGCCCAGCAGGCAGCGAGATGTGCCGCCAGCGTCGTCTTGCCCGCCCCGCCCTTCTGTTGCGCGATCGTCACGACTTTTCCCGTCATCCGGGCACAATGCGCCGGCGCACTCGCCCGAGGCAAGGGCACGTGCTAAAGGGCGGCGGGAAATGACCATCACCAAGCCCACGCAACTTGCAATCAGACGGGCCGCCGCCGCCCTGTTGCGCGACCGCCTCGTCGCGTTCCCCACCGAAACGGTCTACGGGCTGGGGGCCCGGGCACGCAGCGCACGCGCTGTCTTGCGTCTCTATGCCGCCAAGGGAAGGCCGCGCTTCAATCCGCTCATCGCCCATGTCGCGGACCTCGCACAGGCCCGGCGGCTCGTCCGGTTCGATGCCCGCGCCGAGATCCTCGCGCGGCATTTCTGGCCGGGCCCCCTGACGCTGGTGCTGCCGCGCCAGGCGGGAGCGGCCGTCTCGCGCCTTGCCGGTGCGGGTCTCGCGACGCTGGGGGTGCGCATTCCCGACCATCCGGTCGCGCTTGCCCTGTTGCGGCGCGTGGGCGAAGCGGTCGTGGCCCCCAGCGCAAACCCTTCCGGCCGGCTGTCGCCGACGCGCGCCGGCGACGTCGCGCGCACGCTCGGCGGACGCGTGATGTGCGTTCTGGATGGCGGCGCGTGCCGCATCGGTCTTGAATCCACGGTCGTCGATCTCTCCGGCCCGGTCGCACGGCTCCTGCGACCGGGCGGCATCGCGCGCGAGGCGATCGAAGCGTTGATCGGCCCGCTTGCCGCTCCCGGGACAACCATCAACGCGCCGGGGATGCTGGCGAGCCACTACGCGCCGCGCGCGCGCCTGCGCCTCGACGCGCACGCGGCCGGGCCGGGCGAGGCCTATCTGGGCTTCGGCCCACTTCCGGCCCTGCCGGCCGGCGTGCCGGCCCTCAGCCTTTCGGCGACGCGAGATCCGCACGAGGCCGCGTACAACCTGTTTGCGTTCCTGCAGACGCTCGACCGGCCGCATGTCCGTACGATCGCGGTCGCACCGATTCCGTCTTCCGGACTCGGCCTTGCGATCCGCGACCGGCTGGCGCGTGCGGCAGCGCCGCGCTAACCGACACGGACCATGTAGACCGCGCCGGGGCCATACGTCGCGCGCACGTCTTCGTCGACGGCTGCCTCGGCAAAGCCGTGGCGCCGCCACAGCGCATGGGTTCCGTTGACCGCGACCAGCGACAGCGGTGCCCCGTCCGCCACCCGGGAAAGATGCGACAGGGCCGCGCCGACAAGTCCGCGGCCACGCGCTTCCGGCGCAAGCGCGATATCGTGCAGATGGAGCCCGCACGGCGCGCGCGGCGCATAGGCGGATTCGTCGAGCTTGGGCGGCCGTCCGCATGTCGCCCAAAGCGCGACGCAGTAACCGACGGCTACCCCCTCGCGTACGGCGACAAGGCAGGCATCGGGAGCCGCATCCAGCTTTCCGGCGAACGACGCGCGGGATTCCGGATGGTCCGGATAGAGTCTGGCGGCGAGCGCCATCACGAAATCGAGATCGGCCGCCCCCATCGCGCGCCAGCACGGCAACAAATCTCCCGAACTCCGCCCTTGCGATCCGGCCATGGCGACTGTCTAACACGAGGGGCATGGACGAATCCTCCCTTCGGCGCCGCCCGTCGGCATCGCTCGACATCCTGCGCATCGGCGCCTCCGGCGTGCTCACGGTGGTCGGCTTTGCAGCCCTGATCCCGTTCGCGGCGATCCGGCTCGAGTCGCTCGGCTATTCGGCGGCGGCGATCGGGGCGTTCTCGGCGCTGCCCTGGCTGGCGATCCTCATCGTCGCGCCCTTCGTCCCGCGCCTCGCCCGATCGTTCGGCGGGGACCGCCTCTACGTATGGGGCGCTCTCGCGGGCATGCCCCTGCCACTCGTCTTCGCGCTGACGGCCGACTATGCGCTCTGGTGCCTTGCCAACTTCACGATCGGCCTGATCGCCGCCCTTCGATGGATCGTTTCCGAATCGTGGGTCGCCGATCTTGCCCCGCCCGACCGTCGCGGCCGCATGGTCGGCCTTTACGAGACATTCCTGGGCGCTTCGTTCGCGGGCGGGCCGCTTCTGCTGGTGCTGCTCGATCCGGCGACCGACCGGCCGGCATATGCGGGTGCGATCCTTTGGTTCCTCGGCTGGCTTGTCGTGATCGGACTAGCACCCGCGCCGGCAGCGCCGGGCGACGGACGGACGCGCGACCACGGGTTCGCCGCCGTCGTCCGCGCGATACCCGCGGTGCTGGTCGCGGCCGCCGCCGGCGGCATGTTCGAAGTCGGACTCTCCGGAATCGGCAGCTACTGGGGACTCACGCTCGGCTTCGGCGCGAGTGTCGCCGCCCTGCTCGCGGCGGCGCTCGGGCTCGGGTCGTTCGCCGCACAGTATCCGGCCGGCTGGCTTGCCGACCACGCCGACCTGGCAAACATCGTGCGCTGGGCTTTCATATCGCTGATCGCCGTCTCGCTACTGGCATTGGCGACAACACCTTCGCCGGCGGTCGCGCTTTGCGTCGCCGTCGTGTGGGGCGGCGTCGGCGGCGGTCTCTATACGCTGTCGATGATAGGAGTCAGCCACCGTTTCTCCGGCGCATCGCTCATGCGTGCGACGTCGGCCGTCGTATTCGCCTATACGCTGGGCGGAACGGCGGGGCCGTCCTTGATCGGTCTCGCGCTCGAAATCATGCCGCGCGACGGACTGCCCCTGACGCTGGCCGGCCTCGCGGCCGCAGCGCTCGCCCTGCATTCGATGCTTGGAAGGGGGACGCGTTCCCCCGAAAAGGGTGGGCCGCCGCACCCCCCGGAGCGGCGGCCCTGATCGCAAGCTCCGACGACTGACGCCAGCCGGAGCTTACGAAGACCATCGGTGTCCGCACGACGGCGAGACACCATTTGAATACATGGAGAAGTATAGATAACTTCAACCAGCGCTTCTATGCCGATTGGGTCCATTGCGGCGGGTTTTTTCGGCGGTTTCTTGACTTGGATCAAATTCGGATGCGGGTTGAGCCCATGACTGCGCCTCTCGACGAAACCGCCCGTCCGGCCAACGGCATCCTCGACCGAATCAAAGCCGTCGTCGGTCCCGCCGGCTGGATTTCCGAGCCTGCCGACATGGCAAAGTTCGAGCGGGAGGAGCGCGGCCTGTTCGTCGGCAAGGCGGCCCTCGTCGTCCGCCCGGCCTCGACCGACGAGATCGCCGCCGTCCTTCGCATCTGCAACGCGGCGCGCGTTGCGGTGGTGCCGCAAGGCGGCAATACCGGCCTCGTCGGCGGCGGCGTTCCGCACGCGACGGGAAGCGAGATCGTGCTGTCGCTCGCGCGGATGAACCGGATCCGCGGTCTCGACGCCGCCAACGATACGATCATCGTCGACGCGGGCTGCGTGCTGGCCGACATACAAAAAGCCGCCGCCGACGCCGACCGCTACTTCGCATTGTCGCTGGGCGCCGAGGGTACCTGCCAGATCGGCGGCAATCTTTCGACCAACGCCGGCGGCAGCAACGTCCTGCGCTACGGCATGGCGCGAGACCAGGTGCTCGGCCTCGAAGTCGTGCTCGCCGACGGCCGCGTCCTTTCCTCGCTGGGGGCGCTGCGCAAGGACAACACGGGCTACGATCTGAAGCAGCTCTTCATGGGCTCGGAAGGCACGCTCGGCATCATCACGGCGGCGGTCCTTAAGCTCCATCCGGCGCCGCGCGAGGTCGAAACCTGCCTGATCGCGCTCCCCTCGCCGCAGGCGGTCGTCGACCTGCTCGGCCGCGCCAGGGCCGGTAGCGGCGGCAACTGCATCGCCTTCGAGTTCACCCAGCGCCGGCTGATCGATTTCGTGCTCAGGCACATTCCCGGCACATCGGACCCGTTCGACCGGCCGCATCCCTGGTACGTGCTGGCCGAGTTCGCCGCCGGCGACATGGGCGGAGCGCTCAAAGGCATGGTCGAACGGCTGCTCGAAAGCGCGTTCGAGGACGGGCTTGCCCTCGACGCCGTCGTAGCGACGTCGGCCGCCCAGCGCAAGGCGCTGTGGAAACTCCGCGAGAGCATGACCGAAGCGCAGAAGCCCGAAGGCGGATCGATCAAGCACGACGTGTCGGTCCCCGTCTCGGCACTGCCCGCCTTCGTCGAGCGGGCAAGCGCGCTGTGCGAGCGGATGGTTCCGGGTGCGCGCGTGTGCGCGTTCGGCCACGCGGGCGACGGCAACATACATTTCAACGTGAGCCAGCCCGTCGGCGCCGACCGCGCCGCGTTCATGGGCGGAATGCACGCGATGAACCATTCGGTTCATGCAATCGTCGCGGATCTCGACGGCTCGATTTCCGCCGAGCACGGCATCGGCCAACTCAAGCGCGACGCGATGCCCCACTACAAAAGCGCCGTCGCACTCGACCTGATGCGAGCCCTCAAGCGCACCCTCGACCCCAACGGGATCCTCAATCCGGGCAAGGTCGTCCCGGACTGAATAAAGTTCCTACAAGGGGTTTTTTTCTTTTATTGGTATCCGAGACACGATACCCTCGCAGGAAGCATCCATGAGCTATCGCGCCCCGCTCGAAGACATGCAGTTCACGCTCGACGCGATCGCGGGCGTGGGTTCGCTCGAACGGACTTCCGGCGGATCGCCCGATGCCGCCACACTTGCCCAAGTGCTGGCGGCAGCCGGCGAGTTCGCGGCGAGCGAAATCGCCCCGCTCAATGCGGCCGGCGACACCGTCGGCGCGCGGCTCGAGAACGGCATCGTGCGCACGGCGCCCGGCTTCGCCGACGCCTACCGGGGCTTCGTCGCGAACGGCTGGAACGGCCTGCCCTTTGCCGAGACGCATGGCGGCCAGGGGCTGCCATGGGCGCTCGCGGTCGCGGTGCAGGAGATGTGGCAGTCCGCCTGCATGTCGTTCGGTCTGTGCCCGCTGCTGACGCAAGGAGCCGTCGAACTGCTGTCGAGCCACGGCAGCCCGGCGCAGAAGGCCGCCTACCTGCCCAAGCTCGTGTCCGGCGAATGGACCGGGACCATGAACCTCACCGAGCCCCAGGCGGGTTCGGACGTGGGTGCCATCAGGACGCGCGCCGTGCGCGAACCGGCATCCGACGGAGCGCTCGGTCAGGCGTACCGCATCGCCGGCAACAAGATCTTCATCACCTATGGCGAGCACGACATGACGGACAACATCGTCCACATGGTGCTCGCGCGCGTACCCGAGGCACCGCCCGGCCC
This sequence comes from Tagaea sp., assembly GCA_044356395.1. Classification (GTDB taxonomy): domain Bacteria; phylum Pseudomonadota; class Alphaproteobacteria; order CACIAM-22H2; family CACIAM-22H2; genus Tagaea. The sequence continues at coordinate 6,086 of JBIKWI010000080.1, forward strand.
CAAGGGCGTATCGCTTTTCCTCGTGCCGAAGTTCCTTCCGGCGGACGGCGGCGGCTTGGGTGCGCGCAACGACCTGCGCTGCGTCTCGCTCGAACACAAGCTCGGCGTCAACGCGTCGCCGACCTGCGTGATGGCGTTCGGCGACGGCGGCGGGGCGCTCGGCTGGCGCATCGGAGCCGAGGGCCAGGGCCTCGAATGCATGTTCACGATGATGAACAACGCGCGCCTTGCGGTCGGCCTGCAGGGCGTGGCGATCGCCGAGCGGGCCTACCAGGCCGCGCGGGCCTATTCGCGCACGCGCGTGCAGAGCCGCGAGCTCGGTGCCGCCGCCCCCGGTCCGGTCGCGATCGAACGGCATCCCGACGTACGGCGCATGCTGCTCGACATGAAGTCGAAAATCGAGGCCGCGCGGGCCCTCGCCTACTCCGCGCACCTGTCGCTCGATCTCGCGGCCAAGGCGATCGATCCGGATCTCCGCCTGCGCCATCAGGCCCGCGTCGATCTCCTCACGCCCGTCGTCAAGGCCTGGGCGACGGACATCGGATGCGATGTCGCCTCGACGGGCGTGCAGGTCCATGGCGGCATGGGCTTCATCGAGGAGACCGGCGCCGCCCAACATCTGCGCGATGCCCGCATCGCGCCGATCTACGAGGGGACCAACGGCATACAGGCCAACGATCTCGTGTTCCGCAAGATCGTCCGCGACAAGGGCGCGGCCGCACGCGCATTCCTCGACGAGATCGCCGGCATCCGGGACACCCTTTCTGCAGCGCCGGGCGAAGATCCGGCGGTGCTCCGCAGCCAGCTCCACGCCGGCAGCGAAGCGCTGGAACTGGCGGTCGCGCACATGGTCAGGACGGGCGAACGGGATCCGAGATCCGCTGCGGCAGCGGCCGTGCCGTTCTTGAATCTCTTCGGCATCGTTGCCGGCGGCGCCCTGCTTGCCAAGGGCGCTGCGGCGGCTGCAGAGCGGCTGGCCCGCGCCGACGGCGACAAGGCGTTTCTCGCAGGGCGGCTGGTCGTCGCGCGCTATTACGCCGACCATGTCCTGTCCCGGGCGCCGGGATTCGTCCATATGATCCTTCACGGTGCCGACGCCGTCGCGCGGTTCGCCGAAGCCGAACCCTGAATTTTTCTGTGCTGGCGTCCAAAATTTGCTTGCGCCCGCGCACTTTTGGGCCCAAATAGGCAAGCATAATGCATGGGGCGGTCGATGGAGAGTCGGCGGCCCCTTTTGTCTGTCGGAAAAGGGAAGGTGTGGGCAAGGAATGGCGAACAAAGCGGCGCTGCGCAGTCTGAAAGTGGTCACCGGCGAAAACCGGTCCCCGGCCTCCAAGGCCCTCAAGTCCGCGGCGCACGACCTGCCTTTCCATGTCCAGAGTACCGAGACCACGGTCGCCAAGGACCATTTCATCGAGCGCAACGGCATAAAGTATGCCGGCACGCATCTGCTCGTGGAACTTTGGGGTGCCAGCAATCTCGGCGATTCCGCATTGACCGAAGCGGCCCTGCGCGAAGGCGCCACCGCGGCCGGCGCCACCATCCTCCACTGCCACCTCCACCATTTCGGGCCGGATGCCGGGCTTTCCGGCGTGCTGGTGCTTGCCGAGAGCCATATCTCGATCCACACGTGGCCGGAGCGCGGCTATGCCGCTATCGACGTTTTCATGTGCGGCGTGTGCGATCCCTACCAGGCGATCCCGGCGATCAAGCGCGCCTTCGCGCCGACCTCGGTCCAGATCGTCGAGAGCCGCCGCGGCGTGATGGCCTGAAGGCCGTCCGGCACGTGACCGCAAAGACAAAGACGAGCTGGTTCGACGAGCAGCTCTATCCGCACGTCCGCCAGGGCCTGTCGATCGGGAAGGTGTTCTTCCGCGAGCGCACGGAACACCAGGATCTCGTCGTTTTCCAGAACCCGACTTACGGGCGGGTGCTTGCGCTCGACGGCATCGTCCAGGTCACGGAGAAGGACGAATACGTCTATCACGAGATGATGACGCACGTTCCGATCCTCGCGCACGGGCGGGCCCGGCGCGTTCTGATAATCGGCGGCGGCGACGGCGGCATCCTGCGCGAAGTCCTCCGTCACAAATCCGTCGCACACGTCACGATGGTCGAGATCGACCGCGCGGTCGTCGACATGTGCCTCAAATGGATGCCGAGCGTCGCCGGTCGCGCGTTCGAGGACCCTCGCACCGATCTCGTGATCGCCGACGGTGCACGCTTCGTCGCCGAAACCGCCGAGCGCTTCGACGTGATCGTCGTCGATTCGACGGATCCGATCGGTCCTGGCGAGGTGCTGTTCACCGAGCGCTTCTATCGCGACTGCAAGCGCTGCCTTTCCGCCGGCGGCATCCTCGTGAACCAGAACGGCGTGCCCTTCCTCCAGCCCGGCGAGATCCCGATGACGCGCAAGCGTCGCGCCAAATCGTTCAAGGTCGCTTCGTTCTACATGGCGGCCGTGCCTTCCTATTACGGCGGGCTGATGGCACTGGGGTGGGCGACCGACAATCCGCGCGCAGCCGACGTGCCGCTCGCCACGCTTCGCCGGCGTTTCGCGGCGGCAAAACTGAAGACGCGCTACTACAGCCCCGAGATCCACCGCGGCTGCTTCGCCCTGCCCGCCTTCGTGGCGGCGCTCGCCGGGCGCTAGAAAGCGCACGATGGCCGAGATCGCATTCTTCGGCCTCGGACGGATGGGGAGCGGCATGGCCGGCCGCCTCGTCGCTGCAGGCCATCGCGTACGGGTCTGGAACCGCAGTCGGCAACGCGCTGGGAAGCTGATCGACGCCGGTGCCATATGGGCGGACACGCCCGCAGCGGCCGCAAGCGGTGCCGCCGTCGCCATCGCCATGCTTTCCGACGATACGGCCTCGCATGCGGTCTGGCGCGGCAAGGACGGCGCCATGGCCGCACTCGCGCCCGGCGCGTTCGCCGTCGAATGCTCGACGATCTCCGCCGCCCATGTGGCCTCGCTCGCGGCCGACGCGCGGGCGAAAGGCCTGCGCTATGTCGATTGTCCCGTCACCGGCTTTCCCAGCCACGCGGCATCCGGCACGATGACGCTGCTGGTCGGTGCCGCACAGGCGGATCTCGACGCGCTGCGCGACATCTTCGGTACTCTCGCCGGAACCGTCCGCCATTTCGGCGACGTCGGCGCAGGCACGGCGTACAAGCTCATGGTCAACCTGATGGGCGCCGTGCAGATCGCGGCGCTCGCCGAAGGGATCGCGCTCGGCCGACGCCTCGGTCTCGACGACAAGGCGGTCGGCGAGGCGCTCGCGGCCGGAGCCGCGGCAAGCCCGCAGGTCGTCCAGAACATCCCGCGCATGCTCGCCGGCGACTGGGACAAGGATCAGGTTTTCACGGCTGCGCTTCGCCACAAGGACGCCGCCTATGGTGCCGCACTGGCGAAGGCGTCCGGGGTTTCGGCACCGCTCGGCATCGCCGCGACGGCGTGGTTCGAGGCCGCCAAGGCACTCGATCCCGACGCCGACCAGTCGATCGTTCTGAAAGCGATTCTCAGCGCTTCATGATCGCGCCGGCGATGTCGGCGCCGTCGCTCTTCGCGAGCGACAGGTCGACATCGAGCAGCACGGCATCGCGCAGGACGGCGCGCGTGAAGTTGGCATCCAGAACGTTGGCACGGTGCAGGTTGGCACCCGCGAAATCGCAGTCCTGGAAATTCGCATCTGCAAGATTGGCCGGCCACAGGCGGCCCGAAGGCTGGCCATTGGGCATCGGCATGTTGACGGGTGCGAGCGATGCCTTGGCGAAGGTCGCCCCTTGCGCGTCCGCGCGGCTCAAGTTGACGCCGTTGAGGTTCGCCTCCGAGAAATCGGCGCCCTTGAGATCGGAACCCGTCATGTCGCACATGATGAGCTGTGCCTTGACGAGCTTGGTGCCCTGGAGATTGGCGCCCGTGAGCGTCGCGCCAGAAAGGTTCGCATTGGAAAAGTCGAGACCCTTGAGGTCGGCCTTCGTGAAATCCGCGCGACGCCCCACGCGGCCTTCCGATTTGATCCAGAGTTGGTGATCGCGAAGCTGGGCCTGGACTGCGTCGGACAGCGCTTCCTGTTGGGCGACCATGTTGGCGCCCTGGGTGTTCGCGCGGTGCATGTCGACACCGTTGAGATTGGCGCCGATCAGGTTCGCATCGCGGAAGTCGGCGCCGTCGATGATGGCCCCCGAGAGATCGACGCCCTTGAGATTAGCACCCGCAAGATTGGCGCCCATGATGTTGGCGCCCTTGAGGTTCGCCGTTTCGAGATTGGCGCGCGCCATCGACGCCATCTCGAGATTGCAGCCGGCAAGCCGGGCGCCCGAGCAGTCGGCTTCCGTCAGGTTGGCCTTCGACAGGTCGGCACCCTGCGCATTCGCCTTGGCGAGAATGGCCTGTTCGAGATCCGACCCCTGAAGGTCGGCCGAGACGAGCGCGATGCCGTCGCCACGGCGCGACTGCATCAGCGTACCGCCGCGAAGGTCGGCGCCGCGCAGATTGGCTCCGCGCATGCGGCAGCCTCGCAGATAGGCGCCGCGCAGATCGGCCTTGGAAAGGTTCGCGAGGCTGAGGTCGGCGCGATCGAAGTTCACGGCGAAGAGATCGGCTTCCGACAGGTCGGCACCGGCGAGTACCGCACGCGACAGGTTCGCACCCGGCATCTTCGCCTGGCGCAGGTTGGCGCGGGAAAGCGAGATGCCGTGCATGTCGGCCAAGGTCAGGTTGGCGCGAACCCCACCGGGCTTGCGATTGAGAAACTTTTCGTGATCCGAAAGGATCTTGACGATTTCCTGCGGTGAGAGCGGACCCGGCATAAATTCGCTTTTTTCGGTGTTTCTGATGCTTTTTCCACCTTACGTCAGCGCGTCGACCGGGGCAAGTCACGCCCCCGCCGGGCCCCCTTTCCGATACCCAGTCCTCGCCCTTTGCGGATCGCCGTACTACCGAACTTCCCGCGGACGGCATCCATCGCCTTTTCGACGGCCGCAAGCTTCGGGTCGTCGGCGCTAGCAGTCGCAGCAGGCGCGAAGAGGTCGGTCTGGGCGGGTACGCCACCGGGCTCGGCAAGCTCCGCCGCCCCGATCCCGATAAGCCGGAACCGGCGCTGGCGGTCCGCCGAAACCTCTCGCGCCAGAAGCGGCTGTGCCGCCCGATAAAGCGTTTCCGCCAGCTGCGTGCCGGCGGGAAGCGTCACGCGACGCGTCAGCAGGCGGAAATCGGCCGTCTTGAGCTTGAGCTGGACCGTCCGGCCGGCAAGGTGATGCTTCTTGAGGCGCTCGGCGACCTCCTCGGCAAGGGGCCAAAGCTCCGCCTCCAGATCTTCGATCCGGCCGAGATCCCGGAGGAACGTCGTTTCCGCCGAAATCGTCTTGGCTTCGCGCTCGGGTTCGACTGCGCGTTCGTCGCGACCTTCGGCGATCTGGGCCAGCCATCGCCCCGTCTCGGCATAGCGGCGTACGAGCGCCGCCTCCCCCGCCTTCTGGATATCGCCGATAACGCCGAAGCCGTCGTCCGCAAGGCGTTGCGCGAATTTCGGCCCGACGCCCGGAAGGATCCGAACCGGTCGAGCCGCCAGGAATGCCCGCGCCTCGGCACGGCCGACGACTCCGAAGCCGCGCGGCTTCTCCAGTTCAGACGCGAGTTTCGCCATCAGCTTGTTGAACGAAAGCCCGATCGACACGGTGATGCCGATCTCGTCCTCGATGCGGCGGGCGACCTTGGCGAGTACGAAAGCCGGCGGCGCATGGTGGAGCGACTGCGTTCCCGACAGGTCGAGATATGCCTCGTCCAGCGACACGGCCTCGACCAGCGGCGTGACGGTCCCGAAGATCGTCTGCACCTCGCGCGAGACGGACGCGTACTTCGCCATGTTCGGCCGGATCACGGTCGCATGCGGACACAGTTGCAGCGCCTTGAACATCGGCATTGCGGAACGCACGCCATATGTGCGCGCGATATAGCAGGCCGTCGACACCACGCCCCGCTTGCCGCCTCCGATGATCGTCGGCCTGTCTGCAAGCGACGGATCGTCGCGCTTCTCGATAGACGCATAGAACGCGTCGCAATCGATATGCGCGAGAGCCAGATCCTCCAGTTCGGGATGCCGCGCGATGCGCGCAGAACCGCAGTTCCCGCAGCGCCCGGCGCCCGGATCCCCGATCCGCGCGAAGCAGTCCCGGCACAGGCCCTGCGCCACAGGCGAGGCCCCCGCCGGGCCGGCGTCAGCCGGCCAGCTTCGTCGGCTTCGTCGAGCGGCCGACAGCGGCCAGCTTGCGTTCGAGACGCTGCATCAGGCTGTCCAGTTCCTTGTACTCGTCGGCGTCCATGACATGGCCGGGCGCGCGCAGATGGGCCGACTTGATGACGCCGCGCCGGCGCAGGACCTCCTTGCGCACGGCAAGGCCGAGACCCGGCTGCTGTTCGTGCCGGACGATCGGAAGGTAGATGTCGTAGAGGTCCTCGGCTTCCTCGGGCTTGCCCTTGAGAAAAAGGTCGACGACCTCGACCAGCATCTCGGGGTAGGCGAAGCCCGTATTCGCGCCGTCGGCACCCCGGCGCATCTCCTGCGGCAGATGCAGCGCCGAATTTCCGACCAGGATCGAGATGCGGCGTTTGCGGCTGCCGTCCGCGTCGGCCTTCCGGACCTTGGTGAGCTTGCGCAGGCCGGGAACGTCCTCGTGCTTCAGGACCTTGATGGATTCGTGGCGCGCGAACAGCCGGTTGATCAGCGACACCGACATGTGGACATTCGTGAGCTGCGGGTAATCCTGGAGCACGACGGGGGTCTCGCCGATCTCGCGCACCACCGCATCGTAGTAGCCCTCGATCTGCTCCTCGTTCTTGAGGCCGGCGATCGGGGCAACCATCACGCCCGCCGCCCCCATATCCATGACCTTTTTGGTAAAGCCGCCGAGATTGCGGTTGCCGGCGGACGAGACGCCCACGATGATGGGAACATTGCCGTTCACGCGCTTTACCACGCGGGCAACGAACTCGGAGGATTCCTGCGGGCTGAGCTTGGGGGCCTCGCCCATGACGCCCAGGATCGTCATGCCGGTCACCCCGCATTCGAGGTAGAAGTCGGTCATGCGCTCGGCACTGTCGAGATCGAGCTCGCCATTGTCGGTGAACGGCGTCGCCGCGATGATGTAGACACCCTTTGCGGTCTCGTCGAGCCGTTGCGCCATTTGCTTGTCCTCCAGGCCTGTGGTTTGCAATGCTTCATACCGCGAAGCGCCCCCGCAACGGAAGGGGCCGGGAGACGTACGAATGGCAGCCTATGACCGGGTGATCAGGGGTGGAAAACTGGCGACCGCCGGCGACGCGTACGTCGCCGACGTGGGCATAAAGGATGGCAGGATCGCGGCGATCGGCCACGATCTGCCCAAGGGCGAGGACGAGACCGACGCCCGTGGCCGGATCGTCACGCCCGGCGGGATCGACAGCCATGTGCATATCGCACAGGTCTCCGGAATGGGCGTCTGGACCGCCGACGACTTCGAATCGGGTACGCGCTCGGCGATGTGCGGCGGCACGACGACGACGATCTCGTTCGCCGCCCAGCATCGGGGCCAGTCGCTGCGCAAGGTCGTCGACGAGTATCACGCGCGCGCCGCCGGCAAGACCTATATCGACTACGCGTTCCACCTGATCGTCTCGGACCCGACCGAGCAGGTTCTCGGCCAAGAGCTGCCGGCCCTGATCGCCGACGGTCTGACGTCGTTCAAGATCTACACGACCTACGACGCGCTGAAGCTGTCGGACCGCCAGATCCTCGACATCCTCGCCCTCGCCCGTCGCCACAACGCGATGACGATGGTCCACTGCGAGAACCACGATGCGATGACCTGGCTTGCCGAAAAGCTGATCGCATCGGGCCGTACGCGTCCGAAATACCACTGCTTCAGCCACAATATGCCGGTCGAGCGCGAAGCCACGCACCGCGTCATCGCATTGGCCGAGATGCTCGACACGCCCGTGCTGATCGTCCACGTTTCGGGTCGCGAGGCGATGGACGAGATCCGGCGCGCCCGCGCGCGCGGCCTGAAGGTCTACGCCGAAACCTGCCCGCAGTACCTGTTCCTGACCCAGGACGATCTCGACAAGTCGGGCTTCGACGGCGCCATGTGCATGTGTTCGCCGCCGCCGCGGGACAAGATCAACCAGGAATATGTCTGGGCAGGCCTGCGCGAGGGACTTTTCGACGTCTACTCGTCGGACCACGCGCCGTATCGCTTCGACGATCCGCAAGGCAAGAAAGTCGCCGGCACGGACGCGAACTTCAAGAAGATCCCCAACGGCGTGCCGGGGCTCGAGATCCGCATGCCCCTGCTGTTCGCCGAGGGCGTCCTGAAGGGCCGGCTGTCGCTCGAGAAGTTCGTGGCCGTCACCGCGACCAATCCGGCAAAGGTTTACGGGCTGTATCCGCAGAAGGGCGCCATCGCGGTCGGCGGCGATGCCGATCTGGTCGTCTGGGACCACGAGCGCGAACTGACCGTGAGCCAGAGCCTGCTGCACGACGCGATGGATTACACGCCTTACGAAGGCATGAAGGTCAAGGGCTGGGTCGATCTCGTCTTCTCGCGCGGCGAGCTTGTCGCCAAAGGCGGCAATCCGGTCGCCAAGCCCGGGCGCGGCCGCTATCTTGCCCATGGCCCGTCGGACTGGTCCAGACCGCTCGGCCGCTCCATCTTTCCCGAAGACATATCGGATATCTTCTGATGCCGCCAAAACAGCTCGTTCCCCGTATTGTCAGCGTCGGCGCCGCCCAGATGGGGCCGATCGCGCGCGCCGAATCCCGCGCATCCTGCGTCGAGCGGATGATCGCCATGCTGCGGGACGCCGCGCGCAAAAGCTGTCAGATCGTGGTGTTTCCCGAACTGGCGCTGACCACCTTTTTCCCGCGCTGGTTCATGCCAGACTGGCGCGAGGTCGATGCGTTCTTCGAGACGGAAATGCCGAACGCCGCCGTCAAGCCGCTGTTCGACGAAGCGAAGCGCCTGAAGATCGGGTTCTATCTCGGCTACGCCGAGAAGACGCCCGAGGGACGGCGCTTCAACACGGCGATCCTCGTCGACCGCGAGGGCGCGATTGTCGGCAAGTACCGCAAGATCCATCTGCCTGGTCACGCCGAGAACGAGCCCGAACGTCCTTTCCAGCATCTCGAGAAGCGCTATTTCGAACCGGGCGACATCGGCTTTCCGGTGCGGCGAACGATGGGCGGCATCGTCGGCATGGCCGTGTGCAACGACCGGCGCTGGCCCGAGACCTACCGAGTG
>JBIKWI010000006.1:0-51116 GCA_044356395.1 Tagaea sp.
GCGCGAAGCCCGCGTGCGGCTCGGGCAACGCGAAGATCAGCTCGCCATAGCCGCGCGGGCCAAGCCCGGTGTGGAAATCGACGATGGCGACGTGTTTGGCGCGCGAGAGCCAGTCGCGGAACACCGACGCGATGACGCGGTGCGACCACGTGGGTGCATGCCCGCCGAAGAACACGCCCTCGGGATGCGAATACTGGCCGCCCGAGACGGCCGCCTGCAGGGCCGCCGCGCCAAAGCGCTTCGAATAGTCGGCGAACACGGCCCTCGAGGCCGCCTGCGACGCCGCGGTCCACTCGGCGGGTGCGATCGATGCGGCAAGCTTCTCGTAGCCCGGATTCTCGGGATACGGCCCGATATGCGTGACGAAATTGCGGTTGAGATCGACATTGTCCTCGTTGACGCGCCGCAGCCACGCGAAGCCGTGCGGGTTGACCGCGTGCAGGTGCAACTGGGCGATCCCGGGCGGCAGTTCGCGGTAGGCGCCGGAGGCAAACCAGCCGGTCTGGCAGCCCGAGCCGCAGAAACCCTCGATGCCGTGCGTGGCCGAGATCGTCACCAGCACGCGCTCGGCGTCGGTCGGGCCGAACCACAGCGCGTCGCAGTAGAGCTGCTCGCCGCGCGGACCGCGCAGCGGGTTCTGGAACGACCGGAAGCGCTGCGAATGGCCGCGCGCGGCGGCCAGAAACTTCTCTCGGCAACCCAGATAGTCGCGGTCGAAGAACTCGTTGACGCTCATGTCGATTCCGGCATGTCGGGGGCCTTGAAACGGGGCGTAACTTTGACCCCGGCGGCCGCGAATTGTAAAGCGCCGGTCCCGGCGACGCCTTTACAGGAAATCCGAATGCCCGCATGCTTGACGGCATGGAACGCGCTTTTCGAACCTTCATGGCCCTCGCCGTCGCGTTCGGCCTTGCGGCCGGACTCCCGACCGGCGCGCACGCCCAGCCGGCGGAAAAGCCCGCTGCGGAAAAGCCGGCAGCCGGCGACGGACGGCTCGATAGCCTGTTCGACCGACTCCGGAACACGCAGGACGCCGGCGAGGCCCGCCGCACGGAAGCCGCGATCTGGCAGATCTGGCTCGAACCCGGCGACCCGGCGGCGGGTTCGCTGATGAAGCTCGCCCTCGACGCCCAGCAGCGCGGCGACCTGTTCGGCGCCTTCGCGCTCTACGACGCCATCGTCAACCTGCGCCCGGACTATGCCGAGGGCTGGAACCGGCGCGCGACCGTGCTCTACCTGCTCGGCCGCTACGAGGATTCGCGCAAGGACGCCGAACGGACCGTGGCGCTGGAGCCGCGCCATTTCGGGGCGCTGTCCGGCCTCGGCCTGATTGCCGCCGCGAAGAACGACGACGATGCCGCTCTCGACGCGTTCGAGCGCGCCCTCGTCTTCAACCCGCACATGGCGCAGATCCGCGCCCAGGCCGACGTGCTGCGCAAGAAGCGGCGCGACGGCGCGATCTAGGAGCACACGACATGCCGATCAAGCGGACCCGCGGCTGGGAAATCCCGGAACGCGAAGTCACCCCCGAGAGCGTCTATTCGCGCCGCCACGTCCTGGCGGCCGGTGCGGGCCTTGCCGCCGGCGCCATCGCTTCCGCCGCCCATGCCCAGGCGCCGGCCGGCGACGACCCGACGTCGGGTCTCTATCCCGCGATGCGCAACATGCGCTACCGCGTGGAACGCGAGTTGACCGAGGAACGCATCGCGACCACCTACAACAACTTCTACGAATTCGGCACGTCCAAGACGATCTGGCAGGCCGCCCAGAAGCTCCCGATCCGCCCCTGGCAGGTGAAGATCGAGGGGCTGGTCGAGAACCCGCGCACCGTCGACGTCGACGACATCTTCAAGGCGATGAAGATCGAGGAACGCGTCTACCGGTTCCGCTGCGTGGAAGCGTGGGCGATGACCGTGCCGTGGAGCGGCTTCCCGCTCGCCGCCTTCGTCGAATGGTGCAAGCCGCTGTCGGCGGCGAAATACGTGCAGATGGAAACGTTCAACAACCCGTCGGTCGCCCCCGGCCAGCGCGCCACCTGGTATCCGTGGCCGTATACCGAGGGGCTGGCGATCGACGAGGCGACCAACGAACTCGCCTTCATCGCGACCGGCATCTACGGCAAGCCGATCCCGCGCCAGCACGGCGCGCCCTTGCGCCTCGTCGCGCCGTGGAAGTACGGCTTCAAGTCGGTCAAGTCGCTCGTGCGCTTCGTGTTCACCGACAAGCAGCCCAAGACCTTCTGGGAATCGCTCGCCGAGAAAGAGTACGGCTTCTGGGCGAACGTCAATCCGAAGGTCCCCCATCCGCGCTGGAGCCAGGCGACCGAGGAACTGATCGGCAAGGGCGGGCAGCGCGTGCCGACCCAGATTTTCAACGGCTACGGCGATTTCGTGGCACCGCTCTACGCCGACCGGCAGAACGAGCGGCTCTGGGCCTGAACGGGCTTCCCGCGCGGCCCGGACCTGCGTAAAAGACGGGCATGCCCGACTCGCTTCCCGCCGGCACGTCCGCCACGCGCCGCGCCCTGCCCATCGACACGTTCGACAACCGCACCGGCGGCGACGCGCTGTTCCGCGCGGTCGGCCATCCGCTGGCGGTCGGACCGACAGGCACCCTCGTCGCGAAGCTGAAATCGGCCGGCAAGGTCGCGGTCTACGATCCGTTCGGCGCGTTCGCCACGCTGACAGCCCTGCAGGATTTCGCGGGCGTGCGGTTCGTCGGCCTCTACGGACGCGACCACCGGCATCTGAGCCGCAAGGTCGGCGACTTCACGGTCGCCCCCGTTTCCGCGATCGCGACGAGCACCGCCGACTGCGTGCTCGTCGCGGCGTTCGACGCCGACCCGCTCGTGGCGCAGGTGGCGCAATGGCTGCCGAAGGGTGCGAGCGTCGTCACGCTCGACGCGATGCGCATTCCGGCCGAACTCCTCACCGACACGAAGCGCTATCTTTCCACCTACAACTTCGTCACCAACCTCGTGCTGTTCTGCGAAGGGCCCGGCCGCCACACGCGCATGGTCAGCGCCAACTACTGGGCCGGGTACGGCGCGAAGAACGTGCGTGCCTGGCTGCGCCTGTTCGCTGCCGACGGAACGGTGCTGGCGACATGGGAAGAGAAGCTGCCCGAAGGTGTCGCCGCCTTCGTCGTCGACAGCCGCGACGTGGCCAGGCGCTTCGGCCTCGGCGCGTTCGAAGGCCAGCTCTTCATCCACATGATCGACGTCACCGGCCACGACGTCCTCAAATACGCGCTCGATTTCTGGTCGGGCAGCGAACTCACCTGCACCCACGACGCCAATCCGTGGCCGTCGGACTTCTACGCCGGCATCCCTGCCCCCGCACCGGGCGAGCGCGTGCGGGTGTGGGTGCAGAACTGCCATTCCTGCGCGATCCCGGCCGACGGCGTGAAGTTCTCGGCGATGGGAACCGACGCGTGGGTCCCGATGGCCGAGCCGATCCCCGCCTTCGGCATGCGCGCGGTCGATGTGGGCGCGTTGCTGCCCGGCCTTGCTTGGCCGCGCCAGATCGAGATGGACGCCGGCAAGTTCGTCGTGCGGCCGCGCTACGAGGTGGAGCGCGCCGGCAAGCGCCACGTCGCGCACGCCAACGTCGAGCGCAGCGACCTCAGGCCCGATCCGCAGATCGCCACGCTGGGAACCGATTTCGGCAAGGGCTTCATCCTGCCCGCACCGATCCTGCCGCAGGGCGAGTACACGAGCGTGGCGCTGCCCACGCCGATGGCGCGCGAACAGGCGAGCCTGCCGCTGGTGGCGCGCTTCTACGACGCGTCCGGCGCGCCGGCGGGCGAAAAGTTCCTCGGCAATCTGGCGCGCGACCATGCCTGCGCGGTCGAAACCGACGGGCTGAAGCTGGCGTCAGGCTACGGCCACATGGAACTCAGCTACGATTTCCGCGACGGCGGGGCCGGCGACGGCTGGATCCATGCGCTGTTCCGCTACGCGCGGAAGAACGCGCCCGCGCACGGCGCGGACACCAGCTTCGGCAGCCACATCTTCAACACGGCATTGGTGTTCAAGAACGAGCCGCAGTCCTATATCGGCCGCCCGCCGGGCCTGACGACGCGGCTGTTCCTGCGGCTGGGCGCAGACGGCCACGACGCGCTGTGCCACCTGATCTATCCCGCGTCCACGCCGTGGCACGCGACTTCGGACACGGCTCTCGAACTGCACGACGCGGCCGGCACGAAGATCGCCGAAGCGAAGCTCGCGATCCCGTGCTCGGGCTCGCGGCTGTGGCGCGCGAGCGAAAAATTCTCCGCTGCCGATCTCGCGCGCGCGGGCAACGGCGGCTACGTGCTGATCCGCGACCGCACGTGCCGGCTGTTCGGCTATCACGGGCTGGTGGCGCCCGACGGGCGCTTCAGCCTCGACCACATGTTCGGGTTCTAGGCGTAGGCGACGGGGCTTTCGGGAAAGGCCAGTTCGCCGCGCGCGCGCCACTCGTCCTTGACGTAGTTGACGATGATGGATTTGCGTACGCCCTCGATCGGGCGGCGCCTGAAGCCGTGCCACGTGTCGTTGCCGGGCACGAAGACCAGCCCGCGGTTGAAGGCACCCGACGCGGCCCCGAGATGCTTCTCCGGCGTTTCGTAGATGTCCGTGCCCCAGCCTTCGGCCTGCGGCACGTCGGACAGATAGAAAAGCATCGTGTAGAGCTTGGCGCCGATGTCGGTGTGCGGCTCGAGCCAGAAGCCGTCGGTGTCCTGGCAGAACTCGATGCGCAGGTAGCCGCCTGCGAGGGGCGCACCCGTCAGCTTCGCGAGCGCCGCGACGTTGGCGGGGTTCTGGAAAGCGGCAGCGAAGTCGGCGGCGACCGCATGCCGGCGCTGGAAGTCCGGCGAGAGGAAAACGCGCGTCGAATTGTTGGTCTCGCGCCGACCGCGCGTGTCGCCGGTTTCGACGACCGGGACCGGCAGGTTGGCCAGCCCCCGCGCCATCGCGGGCGGCAATGCGTCTTCCAGCAGCCAATGGCGATAGGGTGCCGACGCGGACTTCGCGCGCGCGGCGAGATCGGACATATCGAGGCGCATCATGCGTTCACCGGCAGTTTCGATTCGAGGAACGAACTGCATGCCACGTCCCGGGCCGGCCGCAATTGATCCGGATCAATCGGGCATGCATGCAATGGACAATTACTTGACTTTGTCAATTAATCGCCGGACCCTGCGGTCATGCCCCGCCCCGACACGAATGACCCGGCAATCGCCGCGGTGCGCCGGTTCACCCGGTCCTTCACGCGCCGTATCGGCGTGCTGCGCAAGGGCCTGTATTCAAGCCCGTTCTCGCTGGTCGAGGCGCGCGTCCTGTACGAGATCGCGCACAATGCCGGCACCAGTTCGAGCGGGATCGCCCGCGATCTGGGTCTCGATCCCGGCCATCTGAGCCGCATCGTGCAAGCCCTGTCCCGCCGCGGCCTCGTGCGCAAGCGACTTGCGGCCAGCGATGCGCGGCGCCTGAGCCTCGAACTCACCGCGCGCGGCCGCACCGCATTCGCTCGCCTCGACAGCGCTTCGCAGGCGGAGGTCGCAGACCTGCTGGCACCGCTCGACCCCGATGCGCGCGCCCGGCTGGTCGCCTCCCTCGGCACCGCCGAACGCCTGCTCGACGCCGAAGCGCCGGCGCTTGGCGCATTCACGCTGCGAAACCACCAGATCGGCGACATGGGTGCCATCGTGGCGGCACAGGCCCGGCTCTATGCGCGCGAATACGGCTGGAACGGGGAGTTCGAGGCACTGGTTGCCGAGATCGTCGCGAAGTTCATACGCGAGTTCGACCCGGCGCGCGAACGCTGCTGGGTCGCCGAACGCGACGGCGAGATCGCCGGCTCGATCTTCCTGGTCAAGGAGTCGGACGAGGTTGCCAAGCTTCGGCTGTTCTATCTGGAGCCGTGGGCGCGCGGCAGCGGCCTTGGCGCGCGCATGCTCGCCGAATGCCTCGCTTTCGCGCGGGCCGCCGGCTACGCGAAGGTCGTGCTGTGGACGAACGACTGCCTCGTCGCGGCCCGCCGCCTCTACGAAAAAGCCGGCTTCAGGCTGCTGGAGAGCGAAGCGCACCGCAGCTTCGGCAAGGACCTCGTCGGCCAATCCTGGTCGCTCGACCTCGGCTGATCAGCGTGCCGCGGAGACTGCCGGCCAATGCGCGTCGGCCTTCGCAAGGAAGCCCGGTACGTCGCCGAGCCACGTGCGCCGGACCGAGTTGCTGTAGTTGAGATAGAGGCGGCCTTCGACGATCGACCACGCGTCGGGATCGATCGGTGCCTTGTAGCCCTGCGCCATGCCGTAGGCGCACCAGCCGCCGTAGCGCGGCGCGTAGCGCTCCGGATCGGCGGCGAAGGCGTCGCGGTTGGCGGCGGTCACAAACAGCCAGCGCGCGTCGTTCCAGTCGAGATAGTGCATGTTGGCGCCGCGCCGCGCACGGCCTTGTGCGAAATAGGCGACCGGATCGTAGCCGCCGATGGCCAGCCCGCCGCGCGCATTGACGGTGTCGGCGGCGGCCGGTGCGGCAGCGACGCCCAGCAGCAGGGCGAGGAAGAGACGGCGTTCCATGCTTCCCGTTTCGCAGGCCGCGGCCCGCGCGTTACGAAAAAAAACGCCCGGTGCCGAAGCACCGGGCGAGTTGAACAGGGAGGCTTCACGTCTGGGAGACGCAGGGTCCGGAGGGGACCCCGTCCGGACCCGAAGGCCCGAACCCGCCGAAAAAGTGGTCCTCGGCTCGACCGGCGTCGCGCGACGGAAGATTTCGCGGCGCAACACCAATATGAAATAGATAGTCTAAAGAATGCCTTAAAAAATGGCATTTAATGCATGCGTGGCATGAAACGTTCGCATACCTACGATTTGGCCGCTAAAACTGTGATTCAGCGACCTTTTGCACGAGGTAATCGCGGAAAACCGCGATCCGCTTCGAGCTGCGAAGCTCCTCGGGATAGACGAAATAGGCTTCGTAGGTCGGGCCTTCGAGCTCGGGCAGCACCTGGACGATCTTGGTGCTCTGCTGGGCGATGTAATCCGGGAACGCGGCGATGCCGATGCCGTTCTCGACCGCGCGCAGGATGGCCGACACGTTGTTGACCATCAGCGCCGGCGTGCGCTTCTTGCCGCCGCTCGTGCCCACCTCGAGCAGCCAGTTGACGTTCGGGAACGGCGGGTTCGGATCGTCGCCGTAGACGATGATCCGGTGCTTGTCGAGATCGGAAGCGGTCTTGGGCGCGCCGTACTTCTTGAGATATTCCTGCGACGCGAAGACGTGCACGTGCACGGACAGCAGGTGGCGCTGGATGAGGTCGGCCTGACGGGGCGGATGCATGCGGATGGCGCAGTCCGCCTCGCGCATGCCCAGATCGAGTTCGCGGTCGTCGACGCGCATGGAGATCTGCACGTCCGGATAGGCGTCGGAGAAATCGCGCAGGCGCGGGGCAAGCCACACCGACCCGAACGCCACCGTCGTCGTGACGCGCAAGAGGCCCGAGGGCCGCTCCTTGGTTTCGGCGAGCTGCGCCTCGACCATCGCGAGCTTGTCGAACACCTCGCGCACGGTGTTGAACAGCAGCTCGCCCTGCTCGGTCAGGATGAGGCCGCGCGCATGGCGGTGGAACAGAGGCGCGCGCACCGACTCCTCGAGCGCGGAGATCTGGCGGCTGACGGCCGACTGGCTGAGATTCAGCTTCTCGCCCGCATGCGTGAACGATCCGGCGGCGGCAACCGCATGGAAGATGCGCAGCTTGTCCCAGTCCATCGCCGACATCGCGGCTTCCCTCCGTCGTGTTATTCGGCGGCGGCCTGGTGGCCGGCCTCCGCGTGCGCGATGAACTTCTCGGCCTCGAGGGCGGCCATGCAGCCCATGCCCGCGGCCGTGACGGCCTGGCGGAACACCTTGTCCTTCACGTCGCCTGCAGCATAGACGCCGGGGATGTTGGTCGCGGTCGAATCGGGCTTGGTCAGGATGTAGCCCTCGGCGTCCATGTCGACCTGTCCCTTGAACACCTCGGTCGCGGGCACGTGCCCGATGGCGACGAACAGGCCGTCGATGTCGATCTGCGACATGACCCCGCTGACGAGGTTCTTGAGCTTCAGGCCCGTCACCGCCGGCGGCGTGCCGGCGCCCAGCACCTCGTCGACCGCCGAGTTCCACACGACCTCGATCTTGGGATGCTTGAGCAGGCGCGCCTGCATCATCTTCTCGGCGCGCAGCGTGTCGCGCCGGTGGACCAGCGTCACATTCGTGGCGTGATTGGTGAGGTAGAGCGCCTCCTCCACCGCCGTGTTGCCGCCGCCCACGACCGCGACCTTCTTGCCGCGGAAGAAGAAACCGTCGCACGTGGCGCAGGCCGACACGCCGGCCCCGCGGTACTTCTCCTCGGACGGCAAGCCCAGCCAGCGCGCCTGCGCACCCGTGCAGATCACGACCGTGTCGGCGATGTAGGTGTCGCCCGAATCGCCGGTCGCGACGAACGGCCGCTTCGACAGGTCGATCTTCACGACCAGGTCCTCGAGCATCAGCGTGCCGATATGTTCACACTGTTTATACATCTGCTCCATCAGCCACGGGCCCTGGATGGGCTTGTCGAAGCCGGGGAAGTTCTCGACGTCGGTGGTGATCGACAGCTGCCCGCCGGGCTGCATGCCGCGCACGAGGATCGGCGAAAGGCTGGCGCGCGTGGCGTAGATCGCGGCGGTATAGCCGGCGGGGCCGGAACCGACGATCAGCATCTTCGTGCGGTGGGTCTGGGGCATCGGATTCGTCCTGCTATGCGTGTGGCGCAAACCTAGCAGGCATGTCCAATACGTGGAAGGCGCCTTGCGCGTTATCCCCAGCCAAGTCGCGCGCGCAGCAGGCGGGCCGCGCGCGCCGTGTCGTCGGGCGGATCGTAGGTCCACGTCGCGTAGCTGCCGTCGAAGGGCCGGGTCAGACCCTTGCGCTGCATCTCGGCCTGGAAGGAAGCGATGCGGCCCGAGCGGCCGGCCAGCGCGGCGACGAAGACCGGCTTGCCGGTCGACAGCGCCTCGCTGGTCATCGACACCGAGTCTTCGGTCACGACGAGGGCGTCGGCACAGGCCAGCAGTCCGATATACGGATTCTCGCCCGCCCCGTCCCACGCATAGCCGCCGACGGCGGCAACGGCCGCACGCAACGCGGCAGCGGCAGCGGGTCCGGTGCGCCGCGACGGCGTGAGCGCCACGCCGATGCCCGCTGCACCCAGCCTTGCGATGCCCGCCGCGATGCGCGCCACCGCCTCGTCGCTCATCCGATAGCGCCGCCAGCCGTTCGACCCGCCGAGCAGGAAAGCCACCAGCGGGCGCTTCAGCTGTGCAAACGCCGGCATCCACTGCGCGCGGGCCGCATCGAGCTTCTCGGGCGTGACGTGGTGGAGTGCCGCCACGGTCTCGACGACGTTTTCGCCCTGCACCTGGTCGTGCCACGGCGCGATGACGGCGTCGAGCCAGCCTACCGGCACGCCGGGCCGCTGCACGTGCAGGGCGGTGACCGAGCCGCCGCTCGCACGCTTCATGGCGACACCGATGGGCGCGCAGCGCGAGCCCAGCGTGATCGCCACGTCGGGCCACGGCGGATCGAGTCGCGCCGACGCGGCATGCAGCTTGGCGAACGGATCGCCGACCAGCATCGTCTCGGGCAGCCACGTGAAGGGCGCGCGGAAGCGCACGTCGCGGAACTCGTAGGCAAGGCCGAGGGCCTCGGCGAGGCCGCGGCACTGCGCCTTCATGCCCACCTGGCCGGGGCTGATGATCCACGCTGTACGGGGTTTCATGCCGGGGTCTTGTGGGCCTTCGCGCCGCTCCGCGCAATTTCTTTAGCCATTCGCCTTGCTTTCGGCATGCCGATTGCTAATAATATTTCAACTTCTTGACGGAACGGAAATACATTAATGCGCGGCCACAAGCTCGACGACGTCGATCGCCAGATCCTCCACGACCTCCAGAACGACGGCCGGATGACCAACGTGGAACTGGCCAGGCGCGCCGGCGTGTCGGCCCCGCCCTGCCTGCGCCGCGTGCGCGTGCTGGAGGAGGCCCGGATCATCCGCGGCTACCATGCCGACATCGACCCGCTCGCCCTCGGTTTCGGCGTGACCGTGTTCGCGAGCGTGAGTCTGAAGAGCCAGGCCGACGCCGACCTGCGCGCGTTCCAGGACCTGCTGCAGTCCTGGCCGATGGTGCGCGAGTGCCACATGCTGACCGGCGAGACCGACTTCCTGCTGAAGGTCGTGGCGCACGACTGGGACAGTTACGAGAAGTTCCTGACGAGCCAGCTGACGGCCGCCCCCAACGTGGCGACGGTGAAGTCGGCGCTGACGATCCGCACGACCAAGATGCAGCCCGGCGTGCCGATCGACGCGAAGCGGCCGTAGGTTTTCGCGGCACCCGCAAATCATCAGGTTACGACAGGTTACGGTAACCTGTTTAAAGCGTTGATCCGCAACGCATGTAACATCGCGCGTGTTTTTCCGGGTTTTTGTAGTCAGCCCACGCTGCACGAATTCTTCCGGCTTCGACCTGCCGGCATGGTGGGCTTATTCACCATGTCAAAGAGCTATTAGGAAAAAAATATATAGGAATTTAAAGTTGAGTTCAAGCCCGAAACGAGTACGATTCAAAAAGCCAGCCGTCCGCCACCACCAATCTGGAATCACCATGAGTACTTCGTCGATTGAATGGACCGATGCGACATGGAATCCCGTCGCGGGCTGCTCGATCGTTTCGCCTGGCTGCTCCAACTGCTATGCGATGCGAATGGCAGCACGGCTGGAGGCTATGGGAGTCGAAAAGTACTTCGGCTTGACCCGTCGGTCCGGCAATCGCGCGGTATGGACTGGCAAAGTCCGGTTGGATCGAAATGCTCTCCATGCGCCACTGTCATGGAAAAAGCCGAAAATGGTCTTCGTCAATTCGATGTCGGACCTTTTCCAGGAGAAAGTGCCGACTTCCTTCGTCGAGGAAATCTGGAATGTGATGCGCCTAGCATCGCATCACACGTTCCAGATTCTCACCAAACGTCCGGAGCGGATGGCTTTAGCGACCAAGAGCCTGCCGCTTCTTCCCAATGTCTGGCTTGGCACAAGCGTCGAAGGCCCAGAGCAGTTGGACCGACTTGAAGCGCTCCGCCAAACGCGTGCAGCAATACGCTTCATATCTTTCGAGCCACTCATTAACTCCGTGGCGGATGCCGACTTGGGCAATATCGATTGGGCCATCGTCGGCGGGGAGTCCGGCCCGCGCGCGCGGCCGATGAAGCGGGTGTGGGTCGAGGAAATCCGGCTTCTGTGCAAGGCGAATGACACTGCGTTTTTCTTCAAGCAATGGGGCGGCACGAATAAGGCTCGCACAGGGCGCAAGCTGAACGGAAAGACATGGGACGAGTTCCCGACTAGATCGATCGCAGAATATGTTTCACTATAGGACGCGCGATTTTATGAGCCGCCACAGACTTGTTTGCCATTGCAAAATAGAGACTGAAAAGCGGCGCCTTGTTTGCCGTAAGTAGCCGCCTAGGCCCTTCGACCATTGGAAATATCGAACGCAATCTATCGGTCATGAATGCTTCGATACCGTCGACATTCATTGATCGCCTTGCCGATATTCCAGCCGCGTCAAACATATCGATAGTGCTCGGAGCCGCATCGTAAAATCGGCGCTCCCATTCATCGGTCCCGACGATGCGGGATATCGATGCACGTTTGTCTTCGGTCAATTTTGACTGATCGTGCGGAGCATTTCTGAAAACTCCAGATAGCGGGAATAGGTACCAGACATCCAGCTTGGTTCGACTAATTGCCTCAAGCGTCGACCAGTTGACCTGATTTCCGAACGGGTCCAAGAAGATCACACCGCGAGTGCTGCTCCAGTCCGCCTTTTCACATATTCTAATGACTTCCGAATTTGCATCCCCGACTAGAATATCAACTTTCTCCGATGGACTAGTGCGACTGACCAGATCGCGGAGAGATTCGACATTTCTCCGATCCATCTCGATGAAAAAGTGCTCATGAAATGGCGGAGTAGTCTGAAGTGCTCGTTGAGCGGAGCCGGCATGATTCTCCTTCGCGGCGATACTGTCGAAGAGCGTGCCCATTTCTTCAGCGTCGAAAGCGAAGTCACCGCTGCCTGCAAAGGCATCAATATAGATCCGCCGAAAGCTCTGCTTGCTAAGCGCGGTGTTGAAACGACTGAGGTAGTCGGCAACAGCTTGAATTTTGAGAAGCGACCAGTTTCCACCAAAGCGCTGGGCGGTCATTTATTGGTTCCCATGAATTGAAACTGCGGTCATTTGTCAATTTAACATGGTATTCCAATTCGAAAACAGGACGTTTCCGATTACGACCTTAAAGATTATCCCCACTCAAATGGTCAGATGGATGGCACGCAGCCCCTTCGCCATTGTCGACGCAGCCGCCGCAACGATACTTCTGTGGCAATGGCTGAAATCCGCCTCGAAGCACACGAGGCAGATACGCGATTCGACCGCCAGTCGCGCGAGGCCCAGAACAGCCGCAGAACTCGCGTCGAGATGCTTCCCGAACGCGTGCGCATATGCAGACCAATCGCCATCAAGCCTGTAGCGCTCCCGGATCGGTTTCGGACAGCCGAGTGCCGGAATATGGACATAGTCGATGCCCACCTTCTCGAGTGCCGCCGCCAGAGCGGTCTTTGAAAATCCGCGCTTGCGCGATAGCGGCATCTGACGGACATCCGCAACCGTCATGATCCCCGCCATCTTCAGCCGGGTGATGAACTCCGCAAGTGTTGCGCCCTCATATCCGAGTGTATGTATGACCAGATTTTCCATCGTGCGCCGTTCGTTTTCCATCCTCGCCACTAGACTCGCACGTCCTGCGGATTTCGTGAATCGACAATCCGCCCGGATATGTTAGGGTCGCCTAATACAAAAAATAGAAAACCTGCGGGAGAGACGCCATGGCGACCAACTGGAAAGAGCGTGGACTTCTCGAACTCTATCGCGACGATCCCGAGCGTGCCGACGCGCTCGTGTTCGGGCGGCGCGGCGTGCTGCGCGGGGCAAGCCTTGCCACGATGGGCGCCCTGCTCGGCGGCACGATCCCGTTCGGCGGGGCGATGCCTGGCGGGCTGATCCCGGCAGCGCTCGCGCAAGGTGCGGCGGCGGCCCCGAAGATCCTGAAGATGGACGGCAAGGCCGAACTCGTGATCCTCGGCGACCGGCCGCTCGTGTGCGAGACGCCCGAGCACATGCTCGACGACGACATCACGCCCAACGACAAGATCTTCATCCGCAACAACGGCACGCCGCCCGACCCGATGACGGGCGACGTCAATTCGTGGGAGCTGGTCGTCGACGGCGAGGTCGAGCGCCCGCTGAAGCTGACGCTGGGCGACCTGCGCAGCCGCTTCAGGCCGGTCACGCTCGCCCTCCAGATGGAGTGCGGCGGCAACGGGCGTTCGGCGTTCGAGCCCAAGGCGAGCGGCAACCAGTGGGGCAACGGCGCCATCGCCAACGCGCGCTGGACCGGCGTGCGCCTCAAGGACGTGCTGGAGGCCGCCGGGCTCAAGTCGACCGCCAAATACACCGCGCATTTCGGGCGCGACCTGAACCTGCAGGGCGACCCGACGCGCCAGGCGATCAGCCGCGGCGTGCCGATCCCCAAGGCGATGGACGAACACACGATCATCGCCTACGCGGTCAATGGCGGCGCCATCCCGCAGATCAACGGGGCACCCCTGCGCCTGATCGTACCGGGCTGGCCCGGCTCGGCTTCGCAGAAATGGCTGAGCCGCATCCAGATCCGCGACCGGGAGCATGACGGCCAGGGCATGACGGGCACGAGCTATCGCGTGCCGATCATTCCGATGGTGCCCGGCGACAAGCCGGACCCGAAGAACTTCCGCATCCTCGAATCGATGCCGGTGCGCTCGATCATCACCAACATCGCCAACGGCAGCGAGCTCAAGCCCGGCACGCGGCGCATCCGCCTGCGCGGCCATGCGTGGGCCGGCGACCATTCGGTGGCGGAAGTCCATGTCTCGGCAAGCTACGGGCAGAACTGGCGGGCCGCGCGCGTCGCGGGACCGGTCAACAGGTATTCGTGGCAGACCTGGACGACGGAACTGACGCTGCCGTCGGCCGGCTACTACGAGTTCTGGGTGCGCGCCATCGACAGCAATGGCCGCGGCCAGAGCCACGCGGCAGCCAACTGGAACCCGCAGGGCTATGGCGGCAACGTCATGCACCGCGTGGCGGTGCTGATCCCGGCATGATGCGACTTGCGATGCTGTCCCTGGCCGTGCTGCTGCTCGTCGGCGGCACGGCCGGACATCCCACGCGTGGCGAGGACCGCGAGCCCGAGGAACCCACCGTGTTCCCCGACGGCAAGCACCGCGACGACGTTTTCTATTACTGCACCGCGTGCCACGGCTCGGCGCTGATCCGCGCGCAGGGCCACAGCCGCCAGCGCTGGGCCGAAGTGCTGGACATCATGGTCCAGCGCCACAACATGCCGCCGCTGGAAGGCGAAGCGCTCGACGAGACGCTCGACTACCTCGCCGCCGCCTTCCCGCCGCGCGGCCGTTCGGCGCCCAGCCCGTTCCTGAACCGCCAGCGCTAGGCGAGCTGGTTCCAGAACGGATCGGGCGGCAGCACGGCGCGGCTGCCGTCGGCTTCGCGCGCTTCCAGCGCGCAGAACAAGATCATGTCGACATTCTCGCCGTCCGACGCGAGCGGCAGATAGAGCCGTTCGCCCGCCATCCGCGTGCCGTCGATGCTCAGGACGAGATCGTTGCGCCAGCGCGGCGCGCGGTTGGCGCATATCGCGCGCAGGTTGACAAGTGCTGCGGGGATGTCGGCCGTCAGCGAGGCGTTCGACACGCGCTCGCCCGTGAGATCGCGTCCGGCCTGGGCGACGAGACCCGTGCCGACCAGCCGGTAGCTGAAATCCGCCCCGTCGGGCAGTGCGCCCGGAAGCACATCGAGCAGGCCCAGCCGCCCCAGCCACGGGCGGAACTCGACCGGGTCGAACGCCGCTCGGGCCGGCAGCGCGTCCATCGTCCGCTTCGACTCCCACAATTCGTGGAGCCGTGCCAGCGTGGGCGCGCAGCGGTCGACGAACAGGTCGCCGTCGAGGATGTCGGAGTCTTGCGGCATCGGAATCCTGAATAGCGCCTTTCGCGCCGCGACGGAATGGACATGTCGGTCCGTGGGCCTTATGTGGTTTCCACGATGAACATCTGGTCGACAGTCGGTCTGGCCGCCGCCGCGCTCGTCGCTTCCCTTGCCTTCTGGGCGTGGACGCCTGACCTGCCGCGTGCGGTGCTCGAGCGGTTCTATCTCGCGAAGCCGGACGACATGGTCGAGGTCGCGGGCACGCGCCTGAATGTGCGCGATACGGGCAGGCGCGACGGCCCGGCCGTCGTGCTGCTGCACGGCTTCGGGTCGAGCCTGCACACGTGGGAGCCCTGGTCGAAAGCGCTGGAAGCCACGCACCGGGTCGTGCGCTTCGACCTGCCCGGGTCCGGCCTGAGCGAGCCCGATCCGACGGGCGTCTATACCGAAGCGCGCAATCTCGAAATTTTCGAAGGCCTGCTCGACCGGCTCGGCCTCGCGCAGGCCGCCCTCGTCGGCAACTCGGTCGGCGGGCGCATCGCCTGGCGGTTCGCCGCCGAACACCCGGCCCGCGTGACGAAGCTGGTTCTCGTGGCGCCAGACGGCTTCGCCAGCCCCGGCTTCGAATACGGCAAGCCGCACGCGGTTCCGGTCGCGATCGAGGCGATGCGCTTCGCCCTCCCCGCCCTCCTGCTGCGCATGAGCCTTGCCCCCGCCTATGGCGATCCGGCCGCGATGACCGACGATCTTGCGCGGCGCTATCACGACCTGATGCGCGCCCCCGGCGCGCGCGCCGCCATGATCGCGCGCCTGCGCCAGACCGTGCTCGTCGATCCGGTCCCGCTGCTGCCCCGCATCGCCGCACCCGTGCTTCTGGTGTGGGGCGGGAAGGACGCGATGATCCCGGTCGCGAACGCGCAGGACTATCTGGGCCTTCTCCCCCACGCGCGGCTTGTCGCGTTCCCCGAACTGGGCCACGTGCCGCACGAGGAAGCGCCCGCACGCACGATCGTGCCGGTGGCGGCGTTCCTGGGCGAATGACGGCGTGCTAGCCTTGCCGGCATGATCCCGACGATCGCCCCCGACCGCACCCACACGATCCGCGATTTCCGACTCGAATCGGGCGCAGTACTTCCCGAAGCGCGCATTGCCTTCGTGTCGTACGGCACGCTCGCGCCCGACGGGCGCAACGCGGTGCTCGTCACGCACGGCTTCACGTCGAGCCACCGCTTCACCGACACGCACGGGCCGTCGGGCGAAGGATCGTGGGGGCCGCTCGTGGGGCCGGGCAAGGCGATCGACACCGACCGTTACTTCGTCGTCAGTTCCAACATGCTGGGCTCGTCCTACGGTTCAAGCTGCCCGCGCGACATCGACCCCAGCACCGGCCGGCCCTACGGGCCCGATTTCCCGCGCTTCTCTCTGCCCGACATGGTGGCTGCCCAGCGCGCGATGATCGAGGCGCTGGGTGTCACGCGCCTCGCCGCCGTCGTCGGTCCGTCCTATGGCGGCTTCCAGGCCTTCACGTGGGGCGTCAGCCATCCCGATTTCGTCGACGCGATCGTGCCCGTGATCACCGACCTGCGCGCCCCGCGCGATGCCGGTGCCGACGAGCGTCTCGTGGCGCGCTTGGCACGGCATCCCAACTGGAACGGCGGCCACTACTACGCCAACGGCGGCATCGATTCCGCGATGGCGGAGCTGCGCGTCGAGACACTTCTCAAATACGGCGCCATGGAAGAACTCGCCGCCGCCTTCCCCGATCCTGCGGCACGGCGCGCGGAGATCGACCGGCGCGCCGCGCAATGGGCCAGGGAGTTCGACGCCAACTCGCTGGTCGCCCTGATGCGCGCCTCGCAGGCCTACGACGCGGAACCGGAACTGGCGAAGATCCGCGCCCGCGTCCTCTACATCCTGTCGCGCACCGACAGGCTGTTCCCGCCGTCGCTGCGCGAGCCGGTGATGGGGAAACTCGCGGCCGCCGGCGTGGCGGCCGAGTATTTCGAGATCGACAGCGAATTCGGCCACCAGGCCTCGGGTGCCGACGCCGCAAGATGGGGCCCGACGCTGCGCGCGTTCCTCGACCGGCGGTGACGTCCGCCGCAGCGGCCTGAGTCGGGATGCCGCGCAGGGCGAACGCACGATTTACCAACATTTAATGTGTATTCCGCTAAATTCCCGCCCGGAATCTCCGGGGGAAGACATGAAGATCTCGACCAAGCTTTCGATCATTCCGGCCATCTCGGTCGTCGGCCTCGCTCTGCTCGCCGTCGTGGCGCTGCTGATGAGCCAGAGCCAGATGCGCGACGATGCCGGACGGCGCAGTGCCGCTATCGTCGATGCCGCGACCAAGATCGCGGCCAAGTACGAGGCCGACGCGCGTGCCGGCACGATCGGCGTCGATGCCGCGAAGGCGGCGGCGCTTGCCGCGATCAAGGCGATCCGCTACGGCGACGACGACTATGTCTGGGTCCAGGACGCCGTACCCAACGTGATCATGCATCCGATCCGGCCGGACCTCGACGGCAAGAACGTCGGCGAGGTCAAGGACCCGAACGGCAACTTCCTGTTCCGCAATTTCGTCGAGACCGTCCGCAAGAGCGGCTCGGGCTATGTCGGCTATCTGTGGCCCAAGCCCGGCCACGAGAAGCCGGTCGAGAAGATCTCGTTCGTGCGCGGCTTCGAGCCGTGGGGCTGGATCCTCGGCTCGGGCGTCTATATCGACGACGTGAACGCGGCACTGCTGCGCAACGCCCTCGAGTTCGGCGCGATCGTGCTGGTGCTGGGCGGCATCATTTTCGCGACCGGCTTCGCGCTGGCGCGGTCGGTCTCGGGCCCGCTGGGCAAGATGGTCGGTCTCGTCGACGAGGTCGCCAAGGGCAATCTCGACGTGACCGTCCCCGACACGGAGCGCAAGGACGAGATCGGCCTTCTCGCCGCGGCACTCGCGGTCTTCCTCGAGACCGGGCGCGAGCAGCGCCGTCTGGAAGCCGCCGCCGCGGCCGAACGCGCGCACAAGGAACGCCGCACCCAGTCGGTCGAGCAGCTGACGGGAGACTTCAACGCCGCCGTCTCCGGCGTGCTGCAGACGCTGTCGGCCGCCGCCGAGGAGATGCAGGCGACCTCGAAGACGATGACCGACACCGCCGAGACGACGCGCAAGCAGGCCGAGCAGGTCACGCAGTCGGCCACGCAGAGCTCGACGAACCTGTCGACCGTCGCGGGCGCCACCGAAGAGATGCTCGCGACCGTGCGCGAGATCGGCCGGCAGGTCGAGCAGGCGACCCGCATCGCCACCGACGCGGTCGAGGAGACCGGCCGCACCGACAAGATCGTGGCGAGCCTCGTCGAGGCGGCCAACCAGATCGGCGACGTGGTCAAGCTCATCAACGACATCGCCGGGCAGACGAACCTGCTCGCCCTCAACGCCACCATCGAGGCGGCGCGCGCGGGCGATGCCGGCAAGGGATTTGCCGTGGTGGCGAGCGAGGTCAAGAGCCTCGCCAACCAGACGAGCCGGGCGACCGAGGAGATCGCCGCCAAGATCAAGGCGGTCCAGGGGGCCACCGGCGAAGCCACGGGCTCGCTCGGCAAGGTTTCCGAGATCATCGCGCGCGTGAGCCAGATCTCGTCGTCCATCGCGGCGGCCGTCGAGCAGCAGGGGGCGGCCACCCAGGAGATCGTGCGCAACGTCCAGGACGCGAGCGACTCGACGAACACGGTCACGCAGGCCATCGCCCAGGTGACGCAGGCCGCCGTCGAGACCGGATCGGCCGCCAACGAGGTGCTGTCGGCGTCCGGCGATCTCGCCCGGCAGACCGGCGAACTGCGCGGCGAGGTCGAGGCGTTCATCGACTCGATGCGCACCGCCGGCGAACGGCGCACGTTCGAGCGCCATGCCTGCGACGTGGCGGCCCGCATCGAGATCGGCGGCAGGACCTGCGAGGGCCGGCTCGTCGACGTGTCGGTCGCCGGCTGCCGGTTCGCGGGCGAGGTCGATGCGCTGCCGGGTGCAGCACTGCGCGTCGTCGTCGCCGGCCAGACGGAGGCGCTGACCGGACGTCTTGCCCGGCGCGAGCGCGGCTTCGTCGGGATCGCGCTCACCCAGAGCGACACGGTCCGCCGCGTCGTCGGACAGATCGTGTCGAGCGCAGGCGCCGGCCGCGCCGCCTAGGTCTTCGCGGCCGCGACGAGGTCGCGCCACTCCGGGTTCGTGCGCGCGATCATCCGCAGCCGCCATTCGCGCGGCCAGCGCGCGATGCGTTCCGCGAGCGCCATCGCCGCCGGAATGTCGTCGAGCCGTTCGAACCAGAGCAGACGCAGCGGCGCCAATGACGCGAGATTGCCGGTGGCGCCGATCTTCAGCGGCGCGCGCCGGTTGCGCGCGGCGATGTAGACGTAGAACGCAAGGTCATCCGTCGGCGAAAGCAGATCGACCCGAGCCGCATCCTTCCTGCGGCCAGCGCCTGTCTTTTTGGTCTTGGTCGAGCGCACAGCCATGGGGGCTCCGGCAAGTCACTTACCATGGTAAGTTGGTTGCCGTAAAAATTGCAATCCCTAGAATTCGACTACGGTTGTAGTTAGTGCCCTGCGGATCGCGGTTTTCCGGGGCTTTGCTGTGAAAAGCGCGGATTTTCTTGGCGCTGCGATATCAGCTCTGCATACTCGGGCACCGTTTTCCGGAGACCCCCCGACAGATGCCGACACTCCGCCGCTTCGCCGTGACATTTGCCCTGCTGTTCTGCGCCGGCGCGGCGCAGGCCGCCGAAGCCGGCGCGCCCTATCTCGACGGAAAGTCGCTCGGGCTCGTCTGGATGCTGCCGTTCGCGGCGATCCTGGCGGGCATCGCGCTCGGACCGCTGCTGATGCCGCACGCGTGGCACGCCCACTACGGCAAGTATGCCGGTGCCTGCGCCGTCGCGTTCCTCGTGCCCTGCGCGGCGGTGTTCGGCTTCGAGACGGCGCTCTACGAGTTCGTCCACACGATGCTGATCGAGTACGTGCCCTTCATCGTGCTGCTGCTCGCACTCTACGTCGTCGCGGGCGGCGTGCTCGTCAAGGGAGTCCTGATCGGCACGCCCGCGGCGAACACCGCGATGCTCGCGTGCGGCACCGCGATCGCCAGCGTCATGGGCACCACGGGCGCCTGCATGCTGCTGATCCAGCCGATGCTGCGCGCCAACGCCTGGCGGCGGCAGAACGCGCACGTGTTCGTCTTCTTCATCTTCCTCGTGGGCAATATCGGCGGCGCGCTGACGCCGCTGGGCGATCCGCCGCTGTTCATCGGCTTTCTCGAAGGCGTCGACTTCTTCTGGGTGACGACGCGCATGTTCCTGCCGATGCTGGTGCTCGCGATTCCGCTGCTCGTCGCCTTCTGGCTGCTCGACAGCCACTATTTCGCCAAGGAAGATCCGCCGCCGGCCGGCCTTCTGGCGGAGCGCGAGCCGTTCGGCATCGAGGGCAAGCGCAACTTCGTCCTGCTGCTCGCCATCGTCGCCGCCGTGCTGCTGTCGGGCGTGTGGAAGGCGGGCTGGGACATCGAGATCTTCCATACGAAGGTCGCCGGTGAAAGCGTGCTGCGCTCGGCCGCCCTCGCCGCGATCGCGCTGCTGTCGCTCGCGATCACGCGCGACGAGAGCCGCAGGCTCAACGGCTTCACCTGGGGGCCGATCGCGGAAGTGGCGAAGCTCTTCGTGGGCATCTTCGTTACCATCGTGCCGGCCATCGCGATCATCCGCGCCGGCCAGGACGGCGCGCTGGGCGGCCTGATCGGGCTGCTGAACGTGGACGGGCAGCCGGCGAACGCGACCTACTTCTGGGTGACGGGCATCCTGTCGGCGTTCCTCGACAACGCGCCGACCTACCTGCTGTTCTTCAACCTGGCGGGCGGAGATCCGCAGGAACTCATGGGGCCGCTGGCCACGACGCTGCTTGCGATCTCGTGCGGCGCGGTCTTCATGGGCGCGCTCAGCTACATCGGCAACGCGCCCAATTTCATGGTCAAGGCCATCGCCGAGGAGAAGGGCGTGCGCATGCCGTCGTTCTTCGGCTATCTGGGCTGGTCGTGCCTGTTCCTGCTGCCGCCCCTGGCGCTCCTCACGGTGCTGTTTTTTTAGGGAAACGGACGACTTGACGGGCGCGTTTCGGGCGGCGAATGTCGTCGGCATGATGGATTTCCGCAAATTTCCCCTCGTCGCGGCGACCGTGCTCGCCGGTCTCGTTTTTTCCGCGCCGGCGCATGCCGCCGAGGGCCTCGACGGCGCCGCCCTGTCGGTCTGGTGGGCGGTCCCGTTCGCGGGCGTGCTGCTGTCGATCGCGGTTCTTCCGCTGCTGGCTCCGGCCCTCTGGCACCACCACTACGGCAAGATCGCCTTCGGCTGGGCCCTCGCCTTCGTCATCCCCTTCCTCGCCACGCACCCGTTCGGCACCGTCGTCGAGACGATGGCCCACGTGATGCTGGCCGAGTACGTGCCCTTCCTGATCCTAATCGGCTCCCTGTTCACCATCGCCGGCGGCGTGCTCGTGCGCGGCAACATCCACGGCAGTGCGGCCACCAACACCGGCCTGCTGGCGATCGGCACCGGCATCGCCAGCGTCACCGGGACGACCGGGGCCGCCATGCTGATGATCCGGCCCGTGCTGCGCGCCAACGACGACCGGCGGCACAACGCGCACGTCGTGATCTTCTTCATCTTCCTCGTCGCCAACGTGGGCGGCAGCCTGACGCCGCTGGGCGACCCCCCGCTGTTCCTTGGCTTCCTCAAGGGCGTCGATTTCTTCTGGCCGACGGTCCACCTGTTCGCGCCCATGCTGATGGTGACCGCGATCCTGCTGGTCGCGTTCTATGCGCTCGACTCGTACTATTACCGCTTCGACACGCATCTGCCGCCCAAGCCCGATCCCACGCCCGACAACCGGGTGCGCCTCGAGGGCAAGTTCAACCTGCTGCTGCTCGGCGGCGTCGTGGGCGCGGTGCTGTTGTCGGGTGTGTGGAAGCCGGGCATCGAGTTCGTCGTGCTCGGCACGCCCGTGCCGCTGCAGGGCCTCGTGCGCGACGCGATCCTGATCGGGCTGGCCGCCTGGTCCTACGCGGCGACGCCGGCCGACGTGCGCGCGGGCAACGATTTCACGTGGGGGCCGATCCTCGAGGTCGCCAAGCTCTTCTTCGGCATCTTCGCGACCATCGTGCCGGTCATCGCGATGCTGCGCGCCGGCCCCGAAGGGGCCTTCGCGGGCGTGGTCGCGCTGGTCACGGGGCCCGACGGCAAGCCAGACGTCGCGATGTATTTCTGGATGACGGGCATCCTGTCGAGTTTCCTCGACAACGCGCCGACCTATCTCGTTTTCTTCAACATGGCCAGCGGCGACGCGGCCGAACTGATGGGCCCGCTTGCCACGACGCTGGCGGCGATCTCGGCCGGTGCGGTGTTCATGGGCGCCAACACCTACATCGGCAACGCGCCCAACTTCATGGTGAAGGCGATCGCGGAGGCCGGCGGCGTCAAGATGCCGGGCTTCCTCGGCTACATGATGTGGTCCGGGATCTTCCTGATCCCGTGCTTCGTGCTCGTCACGTTCGTCTTTTTCCGCTAGCCGCTTCGGCGGCGGCGACGCGCGCGAGTTCCAGCAGCGCGTCGCGGTCGTCGCCCGGCGCGGTCTTGCAGCGCCGCACCGTGCGGCAGGTCGTGCATTCGTGCACCAGCGTCCACGCACCGCCGCCCGTTTCCACGCGCAGCGGGCGCATCGGTCCGCCGCATTCCGCCGCCCGGTCGCCCGGATTGACGTCGACATGGCGCGACCACAGGCAATGCGGGCAGTGGTTCGTGTAGCCGTCGCCCGATACCGGCCGCCCGCAGTTGCCGCAGGTAAAATCCTCGATCCGGCGCTGGAAGCGCTTCCTCACAGCCCCGTCGCGTGGCGCGCGAGACCGAATGCGGCACCCGCCAGAACGAGCCAGTGGATCGCCGTCCCGAACCGCACGAGTGCGACGAACGCGACCGCCGCGATCCCCAGCGACAAGTAATCGACGACGCCGAGTGCGGGCAGGAATACCGCCTGGCCGAGGAAGACGCCGAGATTGAGGATCACGCCGACGACGGCCGCCGTGATGGCGCCCAGCGCGGCCGACGCCCCCTTGTTCTCGTGCAGGCCCTCGATGTACGGAGCGCCGGCAAGGATGAACAGGAAGCTCGGCAGGAACGTGACGTAGCTCGCCAGCAGCGCGCCCGCGACGGCCGCCGCGAGCGGGTTCGCCAGGCCTGCGTTCCAGCCCGCGAAATAGCCGACGAACTGCAGCACGAGGATCAGCGGTCCCGGCGTCGTCTCGGCAAGGGCAAGGCCGTTGAGCATGTCGGACGGCGTGAGCCAGCCATAGAAGTTGACGGCCGCGTCGGCAACGTAGGGCAGCACGGCATAGGCGCCGCCGAACGTGACGAACGCGGCCTTGGTGAAAAGCTCGGCGATGTCGAGGAACGGGTACGTGCCCATCGTCAGCAGCACGAGCCCGACCGGCACTGCCCACAGTGCCGCGAAGATCGCGCCGAGCTTCGCGAAGCGTCGGCTCGGGTTGGCGGGAAGGACGGATGGAGGCTCGTCGCCGCCGGCATCGGCGCCGTGCCCGCCGGCGGCGAACGGCGAAGGTGCCGCTCCGCGCGCGGACAGCCAGCCGATCAGGGCCGCCGCCGCGACGACCCACGGGAAATCGATCGAGGCGAAGTGGATCGCGACGAAGGCCGCCACCGCAAGGCCCGCCGCCTGCCACGTATGCAGGGATTTCCGGCCGATCCGCCAGACCGCGTGGATGACGATCGCGATGACGACGGGCTTGAGCCCGTCGAAGACGGCGCCCACCAGGCCGGTCTCGCCGTGCGCCGCTGCGACATATGAAAGTGCGAGCATGCACAGCACGCCTGGAATGACGAACAGCGATCCCGCGACGACGCCGCCGGCCGTGCCGTGCAGCCGCCAGCCGATATAGACGGCAAGCTGGGTGGCTTCGGGGCCCGGCAGCAGCGTGGCGAACGACAGGCCGCGCAGGAACGCGCGCTGCGGTATCCAGCGCCGCCCGTCGACCAGATCGTGCTGCATCATGGCGATCTGGCCGGCGGGGCCGCCGAACGACAGGCAGCCGAGCCGGAACCAGTAGGCGAGCGCCTCGCCGAAAGTCGGCCGGCCGGCGGCGGGTACGGGAGCGGAAGCGTCAGGCATCGGGTTCATCCTTCAGCACCGGGACCGGGCGCGCAAGCATCGCTTTTCCATCCGTTTCATGCGCCTTGTCCAGCCTTGGGCGCGAGCGGGTTGCCCATCGCGCGCCATCCGGCGATGCCGGTGTCGAGATAGCGCGCCCGGTAGCCCTGCGCGCGCAGGGCGGCCGCCGTGTCCTGGCTGAAGCTGAAGCCCAGCACGCAATAGACGACGATGTCGCGGTCGCGCGGCAGGCCCGCCTTGTCCCCGTCGGGGGCCGCCGGATCGACGCGCAGCGCACCGGGCAGGATCTCGGTCGACGCCGCATAGGTGGGCCCGCGCCGCGCATCGACGAACACGCCGTCGAACCGCGCGAGATCGTCGAGCGTCACCGCATGTGGGTCTTTTGCCGGCTCGGCATTGCGCCAGCGGCGGCCAGCCTGCGTCCAGTCGATGGCACCGAAGAACGCGTCGACATAGGCCCCGGCCTTGGCACCATAGTCCATGTGATAGGCGTGCTCGTACATGTCGAGTGCCAGAAGCGGCGTCGCCCCGGCAAAGCCCATCGTGTGGTCGGCACTCCACTGGATGGCAAGACGGCCGCCGCGGTTCTCGCGCACGAGAACCACCCAGCCCGAACCGCCGGCCAAAGCCTTTGCGCATGCGGAAAAACGCGCCTGCCAGTTCGCGAACGAACCGAAATCCCGGTCGATCGCCGCGGCAAGATCGGCGGGCGGTGCCACGGGTGCGCCGAGTGCCTCGAAATAGATTTCGTGCAGCAGCATCGAGTTGTACGCGACGACCTCCTCGCGCTTGAGACCGTTCCACTCGAAGACGGCCGCCGCCGGATCGAGCTGGTCGAGCCGCGCCGCGATCGCGTTGAGCCGCTTTATCGCACCCGCGTAGTTGTTCTCGAAATGGCTGACGACCAGCTTTTCGCTGAAGCCCGGATAGGTCTCGGGCTTGGCGCCCAGCGGTCTAATGGAATATCGAATCGTCATCGTCCGTCACCTCCCGGCAAGGACCCGTGAAGGTCCCCCGAAAGGCAGTGCTTGGACGAAACGATCGTCTTGGGAAAATGGCGGGGCGACTGCCGGTAGCCCCGCGCGGGAAATCTATACGCGCGTCGGCACTCTAGCGCAAGCCGCCGCTACTTGAAGCGGACCTTGATGATCTCGTAGGCCTTGTGGCCGCGCGGCGTGGTCACTTCGACCTTGTCGCCCGCCTGCTTGTTGATGAGGGCGCGGGCCAGCGGCGAGGTGATCGAGATGCGGCCCTTCTCGACGTCGGCCTCGTCGGCGCCGACGATCTGGTAGGTCGACTCCTCGTCGGTGTCCTCGTCGGCCAGCGTCACCTTGGCGCCGAACTTGATCTGCTTGCCGGTCAGCGAGGCCACGTCGATGATCTCGCCGCGGCTCACCTTGTCCTCGAGCTCGCCGATGCGGCCCTCGATGAAGGACTGGCGCTCGCGCGCCGCGTGGTACTCGGCGTTCTCGGAAAGATCGCCATGGTCGCGGGCTTCCGCGATCGCCCGGATCACGGCCGGCCGCTCGACCGACTTGAGGTTCTTGAGCTCGGCTTCGAGGCGCTCGTAGCCCTCGCGCGTCATCGGAATCTTGTCCATCGTGCCCGTACTCGAACTCCGTCGCCCCTCCGGCTTCCGACCGTCACCCGCCCGTTTCGCAACGCCGTCCAGCCTCGGCGACCCCGATGGGATCGGCCGTCCTGCATGACCCGCGTCGCTCGGGGGTTGCCGTCAGAAGGCACCCTTAAAGTACGCTTGGAGCGGCGCCACTTCAAGACTGCCGGCACGTAGCGCCGCGATCGCTTCGGCGGCCGCCCGGGCACCAGATACGGTAGTATAGTATGCGATACCCCCCATTAGGGCCGCATGGCGCAGGCTGAACGAGTCGGAGACCGCTTGGGCGCCTTCCGTCGTGTTGAAGACCAGGTGGACCTGGCCCGACTTCATCGCGTCGACGATATGCGGCCGGCCTTCCAGCACCTTGTTGACCAGCGTGACCTCGAGACCGCTTTTCTGGAGGAACGTGGCGGTCCCACCGGTCGCCATGATCCGGAAGCCGAGAGCCGCGAGCTTTTTGGCGGGCCCGACGATCGCCTTCTTGTCGGCATCGCGCACCGAGACGAAGACCGTGCCGTTCACGGGCAGCTTCTGCGAGGCCCCCATCTGGGCCTTGGCGAAGGCGTGGCCGAAATCGGCGTCGATGCCCATGACCTCGCCGGTCGACTTCATCTCCGGCCCCAGCAGCGTGTCCGAGCCGGGAAAGCGCGCGAACGGAAAGACCGCTTCCTTGACCGCGACATGGTCGAGCTTGCGCTTCTTGAGCTTGAACGAGGCGAGGCTCTCGCCGGCCATGATGCGCGCGGCGATCTTGGCGATGGCGACTCCGGTCGCCTTGGCGACGAAGGGCACCGTGCGCGAGGCGCGCGGATTGACTTCCAGCACGTAGACGCGCCCGTCCTTGACCGCGTACTGCACGTTCATCAGCCCGACGACGCCGAGCCCCCTGGCCAGCGCCACGGTCTGGCGCTCGATCTCGTCGAGGATCTTCTTGGGCAGCGAATAGGGCGGCAGCGAGCAGGCGCTGTCGCCCGAATGGATGCCTGCTTCCTCGATGTGCTCCATGATGCCGGCGACATGCACGCCCTCGCCATCGGCGACGGCATCCACGTCGACCTCGATGGCTTCCTGCAGGTAGCTGTCCACCAGCACCGGGTTCTTGCCCGACACGCGTACCGCCTCGGCGATGAAGCCGCGCAGCTGGTCGACCGAATGCACGATCTTCATCGCGCGTCCGCCCAGCACATAGCTGGGGCGCAGCAGGACCGGGTAGCCGATCTTCGCGGCCACTTCCTCGGCTTCCTTGGCGGAGAAAGCCGTGCCCGAGGCCGGCTGTTCGAGCTTCAGCTTGTCGAGAAGCTTGGCGAAGCGCTGGCGGTCCTCGGCAAGGTCGATCGCGTCGGGCGTGGTGCCCAGGATCGGGATGCCGGCATCGGCGAGCGCGTGCGCCAGGCGCAGCGGCGTCTGGCCGCCGAACTGGCAGATCACGCCCAGCACCTTGCCGTTGGCCTGCTCGCGCCGGACGATCTCGATCACGGTCTCGGGCGTCAGCGGCTCGAAATAGAGGCGGTCGGCCGTGTCGTAGTCGGTCGACACGGTCTCCGGGTTGCAGTTGACCATGATGGTCTCGTACCCGGCCTCGCGCAGCGCATAGACCGCGTGCACGCAGCAATAGTCGAACTCGATGCCCTGGCCGATGCGGTTGGGCCCGCCGCCGAGGATGACGACCTTGGTGCGGTCCGTCGCCTCGTCCTCGCTCTGCGGCCCGTCGATCGAGGGCGGCTCGTAGCTCGAATAGAGATAGGGCGTCTTGCTCGCGAACTCGGCGGCACAGGTATCGATGCGCTTGTAGACCGGCACCACGCCGAGGGCGCGCCGCGCCGCCGACACGTCGGCCTCGGGCTTGCGGACGAGCTGGGCAAGGCGCGCGTCGCCGAAACCCATCTGCTTGACGCGCGTCCAGCCGGCCGCGTCCTTCGGCAGGCCCTTCTTGCGGATCTCGGCCTCGGCATTCACCAGATCCTCGACCTGGCGCACGAACCACGGATCGAAGCTGGAAATGCGGCAGATCTCGTCGACCGCGAAGCCGAAGCGCAGCGCCTGTGCGATCACCAGCAGCCGGTCGGGCGTGGGGCGCGCCAGGGCCGCGACGATCGCCTCGCGGATCTTGCCGGCATCGTCGTCGGGGATGTCGATCTCGTCGAGACCGGAAAGGCCGGTCTCCATCGAGCGCAGCGCCTTCTGCAACGCTTCCTGGAAGCAGCGCCCGATCGCCATCGATTCGCCGACCGACTTCATCGATGTGGTCAGCAATGCGGGCGTGCCGGGGAACTTCTCGAACGTGAAGCGCGGGATCTTGACGACGACATAGTCGATCGTCGGCTCGAACGCGGCGGGCGTGACACCGGTGATGTCGTTGTCGAGCTCGTCCAGCGTGTAGCCGACCGCGAGCTTCGCCGCGATCTTGGCGATGGGAAAGCCTGTGGCCTTGGATGCCAGTGCCGACGAACGCGACACGCGCGGGTTCATCTCGATGACGATCATGCGGCCGGTCTTGGGGTTGACCGCGAACTGCACGTTCGACCCGCCGGTATCCACGCCGATCTCGCGCAAGGTCGCGATCGACGCGTTGCGCATGATCTGGAATTCCTTGTCGGTCAGCGTCAGGGCGGGTGCCACCGTCACGCTGTCGCCGGTATGGATGCCCATCGGATCGACGTTCTCGATCGAGCAGACGATGATGCAGTTGTCCTTGCGGTCGCGCACGACCTCCATCTCGAATTCTTTCCAGCCCAGCACGCTCTCCTCGACCAGCGTGGAACCGACGGGGCTGGCGCGCAGGGCGCCGAACACGATCTGCTCGTATTCCTCCTCGTTGTAGGCGATGCCGCCGCCCGTCCCGCCCATCGTGAAGCTGGGGCGGATGATCGCGGGCAGGCCGACGGCGGCAAGTGCGGCCTTCGCGTCGTCCATGCTCTTGACCAGCATCGACTTGGGCGTCTCGAGGCCGATCTTCGTCATCGCGTCGCGGAAGCGCAGCCGGTCCTCGGCCTTGTCGATGGCGTCGCGGTTGGCCCCGATCAGCTCGACGCCGTATTTCTCCAGCACGCCCGTATCGGCCAGCTTCATCGCGACGTTCAGCGCCGTCTGACCGCCCATCGTGGGCAGCAGCGCATCGGGCCGCTCCTTGGCGATGATCTTCTCGACGATCTCCGGCACGATCGGTTCCACGTACGTGGCGTCGGCCAGCGACGGGTCGGTCATGATCGTCGCGGGGTTCGAGTTCACCAGCACGATGCGGTAACCCTCGGCCTTCAGCGCGCGGCAGGCCTGCGTGCCCGAATAGTCGAACTCGCATGCCTGCCCGATGACGATGGGTCCGGCCCCGATGATGAGGATCGATTTGATGTCGGTGCGCTTGGGCATGGGATCAGGCTGCCTTCGGGTTGGCCATCAGGGCGGTGAACCGCTCGAACAGGTAGTGCGCGTCCTGCGGGCCGGGGCTGGCTTCGGGGTGGTACTGGACCGAGAAGGCCGGGCGGTCGGTGCAGCGCAGGCCTTCGTTCGTCTTGTCGAACAGCGAGACATGCGTGACGACCGCATTCTTCGGCAGCGTTTCGGGCAGGACCGCGAAGCCGTGGTTCTGCGAGGTGATCTCGACCTTGCCGGTCTCGATGTCCTGCACGGGATGGTTGGCGCCGCGATGGCCCAGATGCAGCTTGGTGGTCTTGGCACCCAGCGCCAGTGCGAGAAGCTGGTGGCCGAGGCAGATGCCGAAGATCGGGATGCGCTTGTCCAGCAGCGCCTTGATCGTGGGTACTGCGTACACGCCCGTCGCCGCCGGATCGCCGGGGCCGTTGGACAGGAACACGCCGTCGGGCTTGTGGCGCAGGATGTCTTCGGCGGTGGCGCTCGCGGGTACGACCGTGACCTTGCAGCCGGCCTGGGCAAGGCAGCGCAGGATGTTGCGCTTGGCGCCGTAGTCGACCGCGACGACGTTGAAGCGCGGCTTGGCAAGCTTGCCGTAGCCCTTGCCGAGGACCCAGGCCGTCTCGTCCCACGCATAGCTCTGGCGCGTGGTGACTTCCTTGGCGAGATCCATGCCTTCGAGGCCGGGCCAAGCCTTGGCCTCCGCGACGAGTGCGGCCGCATCGAGCTTGCCGTCGGGTGCGTGCACCAGCGTGCCGCTGGGCGCACCGGTGTCGCGGATGTGGCGCGTCAACGCGCGTGTATCGACGCCGGTGATGCCCGGCAGGCCGTACGATTTCAGCCAGGCGTCGAGGTGGCGCGTGGCGCGGAAGTTCGAAGGCTGCGTGATGTCCGCGCGAAGCACGAGACCGAGGGCTGCCGGCGTCACCGTCTCGATGTCTTCCTCGTTCGTGCCGACATTGCCGACATGCGGGAAGGTGAAGGTGATGATCTGGCCGGCGTAGGACGGATCGGTCAGGATTTCCTGATAGCCGGTGATCGAGGTGTTGAAGCACACCTCGCCGGTCTTCTTCGCCGGCGCCCCGATGCCGTGCCCCCAGAAGACGGTGCCGTCGGAAAGGGCGAGGGCGGCGGTGGCACCTGCAGGCGGCGAAAGCGGTGTCGGGCGTTTGCGTGCGGTCATGGAAGCCCCCGTCGGTGAAACCGGCAAGGGTCTAGGAGCACGGATGCCGCCGGGTCAACCCCGCTCTTCCCCGGTACAAATCATTGATTTAAATTTGTTTTCTGTCCCAGTGCGCGGCGGTCGGCCGAATCGGATGGCGATTCCGGGCACTTTTTGTTATCTATCCGGTACAGACTGTACCGATCATTACAGGATCGCCATGGCCCGTCAGATCGCCGAACGCGCCGACCTGCTGCCCCGGCTCGCCGAGGTGTTCCGCGAGCGCGGCTATGCCGGGGCGAGCCTCGGCGCCATCGGACGCGCGACCGGCCTCGGCAAGGGCTCGCTCTATCACTTCTTCCCGCGCGGCAAGGCGGAGATGGCCGAGGCCGTGCTCGCCGAGATCGATTCGTGGTTCGCGGTCGAGGTGCTCGGCCCCCTCAACCATCCCGGCGATCCGCGCCGCGCGATCCGCGAGATGTGCCGGGCGGTTGAGGCGCACCACAAGTCCGGCAAGCGCGTGTGCGCCTTCGCGCTCTTCGCGCTGGACGACACGCGCGGGATGTTCGCGCCGGTCCTGCGCCGGCATTTCCAGATCTGGATCGAGGCGCTGGCGCGCGTGCTCGTCGTCGCCGGTCGCGGCCCGGCCGCCGCGCGCACCGAGGCGGTCGACGCGATCGCGTCCATCCAGGGAGCGATGGTGCTGGCGCGCGCGGCCGACGATCCGCGCGTGTTCGCCGGCGCCCTTGCGCGCGTCGAGGCGCGGCTGCTGGGCTAGCCGAGGGCCGCCGGCTTCGGCCCGCCGGTCGCCCAGTCGAGAAGCTCGACCGTGTGCACGACCGGCATGTCG
Source organism: Tagaea sp. (assembly GCA_044356395.1). Taxonomy (GTDB): domain Bacteria; phylum Pseudomonadota; class Alphaproteobacteria; order CACIAM-22H2; family CACIAM-22H2; genus Tagaea. The sequence continues at coordinate 31,313 of JBIKWI010000006.1, forward strand.
GCGGCCGCCGCGATCTGCGCCATGCAGCCGATGTTGCCAGCCGCGACGAGTGCGGCACCCGTCGCCTTCAGGTTCGCCACCTTGCGCGCCTGCAACTGGCCGGCGAGTTCGGGCTGCATCAGGTTGTAGGTGCCGGCCGAACCGCAGCACAGATGCCCCTCGGCCGGATCGCGCACGTCGAAGCCCGCATCGGCCAGCAGCTTGCGCGGGACCGCACCCAGCTTCTGCCCGTGCTGGAGCGAGCAGGCCGAATGATAGGCGACCGCGAGCTTCTCGGGCGCTTTCGCCGCGACGCCAAGTTCGGCCAGAAGCTCGCTGACGTCGCGCGTGCGCTTCGAGATCTCGGCAGCCGGACCCTTGAGGTCGGCATCCTCGCGGAACATGAAGCCGTAATCCTTGACCGTCGTGCCGCAGCCAGACGCGTTGACGACGATGGCATCCGGCCCCTGCCCGCCGCCCAGCTTCATCCACGCGCGGATGTTGGCGGCGGCCGAGGCATGGCTCGCGTCGAGCTTGCCCATGTGGTGCGTCAGCGCCCCGCAGCAGCCCGACCCCTGCGCCACCGAAACCTCGCAGCCCAGCCGCGTCAGCAGCCGGATCGTCGCCTCGTTGATCTGCGGGGCCAGCACCTGCTGCGCGCAGCCCTGCAGGATCGCCACGCGCTTGCGCAGCTTGCCTTGCGCGGGAAAGACCTGCGGCAGGTCGACGGTCGACGGCGACGGGATATTCGCCGGCGCCATCGCCAGCATGGCGCGCAGCCGCGCGAACGGACCGGTCTTCGGCAGCAGGAACGCGAACGGGCGCGCGAGCAACGCGCCCACCAGCGCCACGCGGAACCGGGCCGGGTTCGGCAGCACATAGGCGAGCACATTGCGCAGCAACCGCTCGTGCCACGGGCGTACGTAGGTTTCCTCGATATGCGCGCGCGCATGATCGACGAGATGCATGTAGTTCACGCCCGACGGGCACGTCGTCATGCACGACAGGCACGACAGGCACCGGTCGACATGCTTGACCGTGCGTTCGTCGGCGGCACGGCCCTTCTCCAGCATGTCCTTGATCAGGTAGATGCGCCCGCGAGGGGAATCGAGCTCGTCGCCGAGCAGCACGTAGGTCGGACACGTCGCCGTGCAAAAGCCGCAATGCACGCACTTGCGCAGGATCGTCTCGGACTCGCGCGTGTCGGCGTCGGCAAGCTGGGCGAGGGTGAAGCTGGTCTGCATCGCGGCTCTCAGAACCCCTCGAACATGCGGCCGGGATTGAGGATGCCGCGCGGATCGAACTGCGCCTTCACGCCCCTGTTGAGGGCGGCCACACCCGGTGCGGCCGGCTCGAACACGGGTACTGCGGCGCGGATCGCGTCGGGGGCGCGCATCAGCGTGGCGTGGCCTTCGGCGTAAGCCGCGCGCAGCTTCGCGGCACCGGCATCGCCGGTGGCGGGAACCGCGAGCCACACGAGCCCGCCGCCCCAGTCGAGGAACCAGTCGGCCTCCGGCAGGGCTGCGGCAACCGCGGGGCCTTGCGTGGGCGCCACCGACACGCGCCACATCGCGCGCGCGGCATCGGGCAGAAGGGCCGCTACGTCGCGGATCTCGCGCCAGAGCATGACCGTACGCATCGAGTGCAGTTCCTCGACGGCACCGAACGCGGCGAGACTGACGCGCAGGGCCTCGCAGCGCGTGGCGACCGACACGGCCGTGCCCTCGACGCGGATGGCGGTGACGCTGGCGGCTGCACCCGACACGTGATCGACGCCCGAGCGCTTCGCGACGGATGCCGGCAGATAGGCGGCCCCCGACACTTCCCACGGGCTGTTGAGCGCCTCCGACATCGCGACGACGGCCTTCGCCGGATCGAGGCCGAAGACCAGCACCGTGCGCGTCTTGGGAGCCGCCGGCATCACCTTGACCGTCACGCGGTCGAGCACGGCGAGCGTGCCCATCGAGCCCGCGACCAGCTTGGGCAGGTCGTAGCCGGTGACGTTCTTGACCACGCGCCCGCCGGCCTTGAATTCCTCGCCGCGTCCCGACACGCCGGAGAAGCCGAGGAAATGGTCGCGCGCCGAGCCCATCTTGATGCGGCGCGGACCGGCGAGATTGGCGCCAAGCGCCCCGCCGATCGTGCCGCCTTCGGGAGCGAGACCATAGAGCGCACCGAAATCGGGCGGCTCGAAGGCGAGCATCTGCGCGCGCTGTTCGAGCAGCAGCAGGATCTCGCGCATCGGCGTTGCGGCCCCGCAGGTGAGGACGAGTTCTTCGGGTTCGTACTCGATGCCGCCCGAAAGCGCCGACACGTCGAGCTTTCGCGCCGGACGCGCGGGCCGGCCGAGGCCGGCCTTCGAGCCCGTACCGACGATGTCGAGCGTCTCGCCCTCGGCGGCGGCCCAGGCGACGGCATCGCGAAGCTCGGTGGCGTTCGTCGGCTTCAGGTCCATCGCGCTCAGAACCGCGGCAGGTTCGGGAACGGAACCTCGCCCTTGTGGACGCGCATCCTGCCCATCTCGGCGCAGCGGTGGAGCTGCGGGAAGACCTTGCCGGGGTTGAGCAGGGCCGCCGGATCGAACGCGCATTTTAGGCGCATCTGCGTGGCGAGGTCGTCCTCGTCGAACATGGTGGGCATCAGGTCGCGCTTCTCGATGCCCACGCCATGCTCGCCGGTCAGCACGCCGCCGACCTCGACGCACAGGCGCAGGATGTCGGCGCCGCATTTCTCGGCCGCGATCAGCTCGCCGTCCTTGTTCGCGTCGAACAGGATCAGCGGATGCAGGTTGCCGTCGCCGGCATGGAAGACGTTGGCGACCCCCACGCCGTGGCGCTTGGCGATGTCGGAAATGCCGCGCAGCACCTCGGCCAGCCGCTTTCGCGGGATCGTGCCGTCCATGCACATGTAATCCGGGCTGATGCGCCCGACCGCCGGAAAGGCCGCCTTGCGGCCGGCCCAGAAGCGCATGCGCTCCTCGTCGGACTCCGAAATGCGGCTCGACACGGCATTGTTCTCGCGCGCGATGCGGTCGACCGCCGCGATCAGCTCGTCCACTTCGGCCTTCGGCCCGTCGAGCTCGACGATCAGCAGGCTTTCGACGTCGAGCGGATAGCCCGCATTGACGAACGCCTCGGCCGCGTGGATCGCGGGCTTGTCCATCATCTCGATCCCGCCGGGCACAATGCCCTCGGCGATGATTTGGGCCACGCAGTGGCCGCCGTCTTCGAGCGACGGGAAGCCCACCAGGACCGCGCGCGCCGTCTCGGGCTTGCGCAGCAGGCGCACGGTCACTTCCGTCACGACGCCCAGCAGGCCTTCCGAGCCCACGATCACGCCGAGCAGGTCGTAGCCGCCGGCATCCAGATGCTTGCCGCCGAGGCGCACGACGTCGCCGGCCATCGTCACCATCTCGACGCCCAGCACGTTGTTGGTCGTCAGGCCGTATTTGAGGCAGTGCACGCCGCCGGAATTCTCCGCGACGTTGCCGCCGATCGTGCAGGCGATCTGCGAGGAGGGATCGGGCGCGTAATAGAAGCCCGCATGCTGCACGGCCTGCGTGATGCCGAGATTGGTGACCCCCGGCTGCACGCGCGCGCAGCGGTTGGCATAGTCGATATCCAGCACCTTGTTGAACTTGGCCATGCCGAGCAGCACGCCGTCCTCGAGCGGCAAGGCACCACCCGACAGGCCGGTGCCCGCCCCGCGCGGAACGACGCGGATGTTGCCGGCCTGGCAGTATTGCAGGATCGCCGAAACCTGCGCGACGGTCGACGGCAGCACCACCACCATCGGCACCGTGCGATAGATGCTGAGCCCGTCGCTCTCGAAGGCGCGGCGCTCTTCCAGCGCGTCGATGACGCCCTCGCCCGGCACGATTTCGCGCAGGTCGGCGACGATCTGGGCGCGCCGGTCGAGAACGGCGCGGTCCGGCGCCGGCATGGTCAGCATGGGGTTCGCTCCCGGGAAATCCGTCCCGACTTTAGGGCCCGCACACACACCCGTGCCACAAAGAAAAACCGCGCCGGTCAGACCGGCGCGGTTTCAAATCCACGGCGTAGAAGAAGCCGGATCAGCCCTGGCGGGCCTTGAACCGGGGGTTCTTCTTGTTGATGACGTAGACGCGACCCTTGCGACGGACGATCTTGCAGTCCTTGTCGCGCTTCTTGGCCGACTTGAGCGAATTCACGACCTTCATGATACGACGGGTCCCGGTGGCTGAAATTGGCTCCGCCCGGGACACCCCGGTCGAAAAGAGGCGCGACCATACGGGCGCCCTGCCCCCCTGTCAACCTGTCAGAAACATCATTCCCGGACAGTAATTTAGTCCAAACCGGCAGTTTTCCGGCGTGGTGGACAGGTGGGGGATGCGCTGCATAGGATGCGCCCCCTGCCCGGTTCCGCCCCGCCGCCTCCTGAACCCCGAATGCAAGTCCGCCGATGATCGAATGGATCGAAAGCCACGGAACGTGGTTCTACGTGATCACGTTCTTCTGGACCTTCCTCGAAGGCGAGACGTTCGTGATCTTCGCCGGCTTCGCGGCCCAGCTCGGCATCCTTCGGCTCGACTACCTGATCGCCTGCGCGTGGATCGGCAGCTTCTGCGGCGACAATCTCTATTTCTTCCTCGGCCGGCGCTATGGCGACCGGCTGGTCACGCGCTTCCCGAAGATGCGGGCCGGCACGGACCTCGCCCTCGCCTGGCTGCGGCGTTACGACACCTGGTTCATCCTGAGTTTCCGCTTCATCTATGTCGTGCGGAACTTCAGCTCGTTCGCCTGCGGCATGAGCGGGATCTACTGGCCGCGCTTCATGGTGCTGAACTTCATCGCCGCCGGCGTATGGGCCTGCACGTTCGCAGGCGCCGGCTACCTCTTCGGCGCCGCCTTCCAGCACCTGATCAAGGACGTGGCGCTGGCCTTCAAGGTCGGCATCCTGTGCCTGTTCGTTCTTGTGATCGGCCTTTCGGTCTTCATGCACCGCAAGGCCAAGAAGCAGGCCGCGCGCCTGCAGGCAGAAGGCGGACCGACTCCGCCGGGCACCTGACGGGCCACGACCTGCGGACGAATTTTCCGTAGAAAATACTTACCAAAAAATTAACCAAGAAATTTGCGGAGATTGGGTTTTTAGATTGAAATCATTGGATCAATTCTGACTACAATTGATCTATCGCAGCGTTAGAAATGCGGCCGGCTGATAGCTTGGGTGCAACATCGACGGCCGATTTGCATCAAACCGACAGGCTCGCCCTTTCTCATGAACGTGACGATCCCCCCCACCCGCTTCCTCGTTCCCCAAGTCCGGACACTCGAGGTCCCGCGGACCGAGCTGGTCTTCGCGCTCGGCGCGGCGATCGACCTGCTCGATGCCGGCCTCGGCGCGCACCAGAAGCGGGTGGCGATCATCGCGGCCAATCTGGCGCGGGAGCTGGGCCCTGCCGACGGCGAGGTCGCCCGTGTCATGCAGGCAGGGTTGCTGCACAGTGTCGGCGCGCTCAGCCAGGGAAGCTGGGAGACCCATTCCCGGACCGGGGCGCGCTTCCTCGACATATCGCCGCTGACCCGCGGGCTGGCGCCGATCGTCGCGAACTACCGCGAACCGCTGGCGCGCCTGCGCGAAAACCGCACGCTGCGGGCGTCGGACGCGCTGCTTTGTCAGGTCCTCAATCTCGCCGACTTCATCGACGGCAGCATCGATCCGGCCGCCTTCATCCTCTCCCAGGTCGCCGCCCGGCGCGCCGACGCGCACGCGCATGCCTGCGCCAGCCTCGACCCCATACTTGCCGACGCGTTCCTGCGCGCCAGCGACGCCGACTCGTTCTGGCTGGACGCGACCGGCATCGATCTCGACGCGCGCAACCGCGCGCGCCTGGCCGGCGAATCGGGAGCGGTTGCGGACATCGACGGCCTGCAGGATTTCGGCCGCCTCTATTCGGTCCTCGTCGATGCCCGCTCGCCGTTCACGGCGACGCATTCCTGGGGTGTCGCCTCTGTCGCCTCCTTCCTTGCGACCCGGGCAGGCTTCGACACTTTCGACGCCATGCAGATCGAGATCGCCGCCCAGCTGCACGACATCGGCAAGCTCGCCGTGCCGAGCGCGATCATCGAGAAGCCGGCCGGCCTCTCGGCCGCCGAATTCGGCACCGTGCGCAGCCACGCCTACCACACCGGCACGCTGCTCGAACGCATCCCCGGCATGTCGCACATCGCCCACTGGGCGAGCTCCCACCACGAGAAGCTCGACGGGACCGGCTATCCGCAACGCCGGCGGGCGGACCGGATCCCGACGCAGGCGCGGATCATCGCGGTCGCGGACCGCTTCGTGGCGCTGACCGAGGACCGGCCCTACCGCGCCGGCATGCCCGGCCTGCGCGCACTCGCCCTGCTGCAGGCCGACGCGGCGCACGGCGCCATAGATCAATCTATAGTTAATACTTTTAATGATAATTTCGACACGATCGACGCGATCCGCCGCCATGCGCAGGACGAGGAACGCAGCGAAGTGAAATCGGTCCTGCGCGCGGCAAGCTGAACGGGACGGAAGAGCGAGGGGGGACAGTCAAGATGGCAAAATACGATTTCAAGCCGACAGGTAAGGAACGCACGTTCGGCGAAGACGAAGTGATCGTCAGCAAGACCGACATCAAGGGCAAGATCCTGTACGGCAACGAGGTCTTCCTGAAGATCTCGGGCTATCCCGAATCGGAGATCGTCGGGGCGCCGCACAGCATCCTGCGCCATCCGCACATGCCGCGCTGCGTGTTCAAGCTGCTGTGGAACAAGATCGAGGCCGGCGACGAGATCTTCGCCTACGTCATGAACATGGCGAACGGCGGGGACCACTACTGGGTCTTCGCGCACGTGACGCCGAGCTTCGACGCCGAAGGCAAGATCGTCGGCTACCACTCCAACCGCCGCAAGCCCTCGCCGTCGCAGATCCAGACCGTATCGGCCATCTACCGGTCCCTCCTCGACATCGAGGAACGGAACTCCGACCGCAAGGCCGGCATGGAACAGTCCTACGAACACCTGAACGCACTGCTCAAGTCGAAGGGAGTCAGCTATGACGAATTCGTCTTCTCTGTCTAAGGCGATCTTCGCCGCGATCCTGGCGCTGGGCGCCGGGCTTGCGGCATGCGTCGTGGTCTGGCTCGACCTTCGCGTCGCGGCACTGACGCTCACCGTCGTCTCGGCGCTGGCCGCCGTCCTGACGCTCGTGTTCGTCCAGCGGGCCAAGGCAAGCGTGCGCGGCATCAGCGACATCGCGCGCGCCGCCGCCAGGGGCAATCTCGAGCCGCGCCTGATCGGCATCCGCGAAGGCGGCGAACTGGGCGAGCTGTCGAACTCGATCAACACGCTGATCGACGCTTCGGACGCGTTCGTGCGCGAGGCGGCCGCCGCGATGGACCATGCCCGGCAGGGCAAGTTCTTCCGCAAGGTCCTCGAGCGCGGCATGCTCGGCTCGTTCCGCCGGGCGGCCCGCATCATCAATGGCGCGAACGAGTCCATGCAGGAGAAGCTCGTCGACAACCGCAAGCTGGCGGTGAATTTCCAGGGCGAGGTCAGCGCCGTCGTGCAGGCCGTCGCCAATTCGGCGATCGAACTGCGCACGAACGCCGAATCGATGGTCAAGGTCGCCGAGGACACCCAGCAGCGTTCGATGGCGGTCTCCGCCGCCTCGGAAGAGGCGACGACGAACGTGCAGACGGTCGCTTCGGCCGCCGAAGAGCTGTCGGCGTCGATCCGCGAGATCTCCTCGCGCGTCGGCGAGGCTGCCGCCGTCGCGACGAAGGCCGCGCACGAAGCCGAAGCGGTCGACGCGACGGTCGCCTCGCTGGCGGCCGCGACGAGCCGGATCGGGGAATTCGCCACGCTCATCCGCAAGATCGCCGAGCAGACGAACCTGCTGGCGCTGAACGCGACGATCGAGGCCGCCCGCGCCGGCGATGCCGGCAAGGGCTTCGCCGTCGTGGCGTCGGAGGTCAAGGGGCTCGCGAACCAGACGGCGCGCGCGACCGAGGACATCTCCGGCCAGATCGAGGCGATCCAGCGTTCGACGACCGATGCGGTTTCCGCCATCCGCGGCATCGCGACGACCGTGGCGCAGGTCAACCAGGCGACCACCGCCATCGCCGGCGCGGTCGAGGAACAGAACGCCGCGACGCAGGAAATCGCGCGCAGCGTCAGCGAGGCGTCGGCCGGCACCAGCATGGTCACGTCGAACATCACCGCCGTCTCGCAGTCGACCGAGAACGTGCGCGAGTCCGCCCAGACGGTGCTGGCGGCGGCGTCCGGGCTCGACCGGCAGTCCGAGGAGATGCGCAACGCCGTGGCGAGCTTCCTTGCCAAGACGAACCGGCGGCAGTATCCGCGCTATGCCGTCGACATCTCCGCAAGCGCGGTGGACTCGATGGGCAAGAGCTTCACAGGCCATGTCGCCGACATCTCGGAAGGCGGCGTGGGGCTCCGGACGTCGAACCAGATGCGCATCGGCGAGAAGGGCAAGCTGCGCATCGACGGCTGCGGCGACGAGCTGCCCTTCGAGCTCAAGTACCACGAGGGGAACACGCTGCACATCGAGTTCCTGTTCCCCGGCGGCATGCCGTCGGGCTTCGCGAGCTTCCTGCGCGCGCGCACCGCCAGTCTCCAGCCGATGGAATGACCGTCAGCCCGGCTTGCGCTCGGCCAGGAACCGGCCGACGCGCAGGTCGCCGGCGGCGATGGCGGCCAGCCGGCGCTGCCAGAGCATGGCCTCGTCCATCAGGGATTTTCCTTCCGCCGGACCGAGCTGGCCGCGGTCGACGATCGTCTCGATGCGCGACCAGCCCTCGAGCACGACCGTCCGGAACGCGTCGGTGAAATCGTCGGCGACCTTGACGATGAGTCCCGCCGCCTCGATCTGCGCCGTGAACTGCGCGATCGTCGAAAGCCGGGGTGCCGTCGCCTCGCCCAGCCGGTAGGCATCCAGCGCTTCGCCCAGCGCGTCCTCGCGCGCGACGGTCCAGTCGATCACGACGATCCGGCCGCCCGGCTTCATGCCGTGCACGAGGCGGGTCAGCAGCTTCGGCTTGTCCGAGATCAGCGAGAAGACGTTGCGCACGATCGTGCCGTCGTAGCGCTTGGGCTTGAAGCTGCCGTCGACCACGTCGAGCAGGCCGATGGGCGCCTTCTTCTCCATGTTGGCGGCATGCGACAGGTTGTTGCCCGCGCGCGCGAGGTCGAGCGACAGGTCGTAGCCCTCCATCCAGGCGCCGTAGGCCTTCGCGATGGCGCGCGTGCCCGCACCCAGCCCGCATCCCAGGTCCATCGCGGTATCGCCGTCGTTGAGCGCGAGCGGGCGCGCCATCTCGACCGCGAACTGCTCGCCGCCGGGAAACGTGAAGCCGTCGCCCCAGATGAGCTGCGCGACCTTGATCCGCTCGGGCGGCCACTGGTCCTTGACCACGACCTTGCCGTCCATCGGCGGGCGCACCGGGTCCGGGTGCCTGGCGACGGAATCCGCCGCGGCGGCGGCCGGTGCCGCCTTCGCGGCGGGCGCGCGCGGCTCGTATTCGTAGCCTTCCCACCAGGCGTGCAGCTTGGCGCGCATCGACGAACCGGGCGGCTTCCTGTCTTTTTCGTCCTGCGACAAGGGGCGTGCGGCCTTTTCAGTCCGTGGCACGGATGCCGTCGCGCGTGGGCGCGAAGCGCGGGCTGGCGCCGCCGCTCCCCAGACCCAGCCCGATCAGTTCGCCCAGCGTGTCGAACGTCAGCACGACGAGATCGCCCGCCGGGTTCTTCGCCACGACCCGATAGCATCCGTCGACGACCGACATGCGTTCGAACCCGACGAAGCCCATGTCGAGCAGCGTGTCGGTCATCTTGGTCGTGACGTCGCGCCCGAAACCGTCGGACTTGCACGTCGGCCCGTCCGGCGGCGTCTGGGCGCCGACGGCCCCCGCGATCAGACAGGCAAGAAGGATCGGAAGTTTCCGCATGGTCCCGCGATCATAGCATGCTTCGGGACTGCCACATGGCACTCGCCGCGACAGCAAGGGCACCGGCCAGGCAGCCGAAGAATATGCTTCGGCGGCTCAGGAAATAGACGGCCAGCGCCAGCGCCGCCGACGCCAGGCGCGCCGCAAGCGGCACGCCGGAGAGTTCGCCGCCCGGAAACACGATGAGGCGCACGACCAGGGCGGCCAGCACCGCATAGGCCACGCACGCGAACCATTCGAACACCCGGCCCTTGGGGTCGATCCGGCCGCCGATCGCCACGCCGAAGCCGCGCCAGAAATAGGTCGCGGCGGCCGCCACGCCTGCGGCGACGAAGGCCTGACTGTCGGTGAACTCGAAGCCGCTCATTGCTCGCGCACGCGCGCGCGCCGGGCGAGCCCGGCGGCGATCGTGCCGCCGGCAAGCCCGGCGAGGAGCAGGCCCCATTCGGGCGACAGCATGTGAAGCGGCGCGCCGAGCGCGCCGCCCAGCAGGAGCGCGTAGAGCCGCGCGCGGTCGCGTAGGTCCTGCAGGAACAGGAGCATGAAGTAGAGCGGATTGAGGAAGACCAGCGCCAGCGTCAGCGGCCGCGGCAGAAGTTCGGCGGCGTGGAAGCCCACTGCAGTGCCGACGAGCGAAGCGCTCCAGAGCATCACCGAGCATCCGAGGAACCAGGCAAGCCGGTCCTCCCGCGCCAGACGCGGCCCGGTCATCATCGTCATGGCCCAGCACGTGACCGCGACGTAGTACGCCGCCAGATAGAGCCGCCAGGCCGGCCGGCCGGGCACATGCACGACCGGCATCATCACGACGGTCATGGGCGCGAGGCGCATGTTCGCAAGCGCCACCGCAAGCGCGATCGCCAGCAGGCCCGATCCGGCAAGATAGAGTTCGGTCAAGGCAAGCTGGCCGGGCAGCGCCCAGGCCGTCAGCGTGTTGAAGAGCGCGTAGTCGAGCCCCAGCCCGTTCGCGCCGACGAACGAACCGAACCCGACATAGGAAGCACCCAACACCAGCGAGGGCGCCACGGCAGCCGCGCGTACGCCCGCCCAGAAGGCGGCACGCGGGCCAAGCGGCGGCGGCAGGTCTGACTCCGACATCCGCCGAATCTAGCGCACCCCGGCGGCCGCGCGCACTAACTGCTGTCGCGCTCGATCAGTTCGCATCCAAGGTCGACGATCCGGGGCTCGGGCATCGTCCCGTCGAAGCGCGCCCCGAGCATGCGCGCCGTCTCGTTGCCGATGGTCTCGCGCGGCGGCCGCAGCGTGGTCAGCGCCGGCCGGCAGTGGGCCGCGAAATCGAGATCGCCGAATCCCGCCAGCGCCACGTCGTCGGGCACGCGGATGCCGCGCTTCTGGCACTCGAACAGCGCGCCCAGCGCAAGCACGTCGTTTGAGAACGCCACGGCGTCGATGCCACCCGGCGTGGCGAGCATCGCGGCGAACGCGGTCGCCCCGTCGCCGACGTTCGAGGGGCGCGGCAGGTCGGTCCATGCGGCGGCGGCGAGCCCCGCGCGGTCGAGTTCGTCGCGCACGCCCGCACAGCGCGCGGCGGCACGCGTGTCTTTCCCGAGGATGGCGCCGATGACGCCGACGCGCCGGCGTCCGCGCGACAGGAAGTGGCGCGCGACGCGCCGTCCGGCCGCGTTGTGGTCGAATCCGACCGCCATGTCGAAGGGCCGGCCGACGACGTCCCACATCTCGACGACCGGCAGGCTCGCGCGCGACAGGATCGCGGCCGTGCGCGGTCCGTGCGCGAAGCCGGTGAGAACGAGAGCCGCCGGGTTCCAGGCGAGCATCGCCTCGATCAGCGTGTCCTCGCGCTGCGGGTCGTAGTCGGAGCTGGAATCGAGGACGGCGAGCCCGCGCGCGTCGAGCCTGGCGGCGAGCGCATCGACGGTCGCCGCGAAGAACGCGTTGCGGATCGACGGCACGACGACGCCCACGATGCGGCTCTTCGCCGCCGCCAGCCCGCCGGCCATCAGGTTGGGCACGTAGCCCAGCCGGTCGATCGCGTCGCGGATGCGCGCGGCAAGCTCGCCCGACACCGAGCCAGGTTCGCGCAGCAGCCGGCTTACCGTGATGGCCGAGACGCCCGCGAGCTTCGCCACGTCCGACATCGTGGCGCGACCGGCCCGCCTTCGCGTACGCGCGGGTTTCGCGGGATCGCTCTCGCGCGCCACGGGCGAGGGCCTAGTACGGGCCGGCCGGCGCCGCCGGGGCCGACGCCTTGCCGCGCAGCGCCGACAGGAACTCGTTCGCGCGCCCGACCATCATGCCGATGTCGGATGCGACCGCGACGTAGCTGTAGCCCATCGCCAGGAACTTGCCGACCATGTCGGGATTGGGGCCGACGATGCCGCACGGCATCCCGAGTCGCTTCGCATGTGCGGCGGCGTCGGCCAGCGCCTTCTGCACGGCCGGGTTGGCGATGTCGCCCAGATGGCCCATGGCGCCCGACAGGTCGCCGGGGCCGACGAACAGCGCGTCGACGCCTGGCACGGCCGCGATCTCGTCGATGCGCGATGCGGCTTCGGGCGTCTCGATCTGGCAGATCACGCAGATCTCGGCGCCGGCAGTCTTCAGGTAGTCGGGCACGGTGCCGTAGCGCGAGCCGCGATGCACAGCGGCGATGCCGCGGATCCCGTCGGGCGGATAGCGCGTGGCGGCGACCGCGCGCTTGGCCTCCGCCGCGTTCTGGACCATCGGGAACATCAGCGTCTGGGCGCCTGCGTCCAGCGCGCGCTTGACCATCACCGTGTCGTTCCACGGGATGCGCGTGACCGCCGATGCCGGCGTGCCGGCGATCGCCTGCAAGGTGGCGTGCGTGCGTTCCCAGTCGAGCGGGACATGCTCCATGTCGACGACGAGGAAGTCGAAGCCCACGCAGCCCAGTGCTTCGGCCGTGACGGTGCCGCCCGACATGACCCATGTGCCGACCATCGGCGGCTTGCGCATCAGGTCGCGCTTGAAGGCGTTCTTCGGCATGTCCATCAGAATATCTCCGGTTCGGGAACGGCGGGACCGTGGGCGAGGAAGTCGAAATCGGCACCTTCGTTGGCCTGCCCGATGTGCCGCTCGAGCAGTACACCGTAGCTGCGCGCATAGCGCTTGGGCGGCGCCTTCCATTCGGCCCGGCGGCGGGCAAGCTCGGCGTCGGAAACGTCGAGATGCAGCCGGCGCGCGGACACGTCGAGTTCGATCATGTCGCCGTCGCGCACCAGCGCCAGCGGCCCGCCCACGCGCGATTCCGGCGCCACATGCAGCACGCAGGTGCCGTAGTGCGTGCCGCTCATGCGGCCGTCGGAAACCCGCACCATGTCGCGCACGCCCTGCGCCAGCAGCTTCTTCGGGATCGGCAGCGCCCCCCATTCGGGCATGCCCGGCCCGCCGATGGGGCCGGCATCCTGCAGCACGAGCACGCTGCCGGCATCCACCGGAAGGGCGGGATCGTCGATGCGCGCCGACATGTCGGCATGGTTGCGGAACACGACGGCCGGCCCGCGATGCCGGGCGAGCTTCGGATCCGCGGCGGACGCCTTGATGACCGCGCCGTCGGGCGCGAGGTTGCCGCGCAGGATGGCGATCGGTGGCCCCTCCGAGACCGGCCGGTCGAGCGGGCGGATGACGTCGGCATCCCAGACCCTGGCACCCGCGATGTTCTGCCCGAGCGTGCGGCCGTTCGCGGTGAGGCAATCGAGCTGCAGGCGGTCGGCGAGCTGCGCCAGCAGGGCCGGAAGTCCGCCGGCGAAATAGAAATCCTCCATCAGGTTCTCGCCCGCCGGGAAGACGTTCGCCAGAACCGGCGTGCGTCGGCCGTGCGTGTCGAATGCGTCGAGCCCCAGATCGAGACCGGCGCGGCGCGCCATCGCGACGAGATGCACGACGGCGTTCGTCGATCCGCCCAGCGCCATCAGCGCCACGAGACCGTTGGCGAAGGCCGCCTGCGTCAGGATGTCGGTCGGTTTCAGATCCTCCCAGATCATGCCGACGATGCGCTCGCCCGCGTCCTGCGACATGCGTACGTGCGCGGAGTCCGCCGCCGGGATCGACGAGGCGCCGGGCAGCGTCAGCCCCATCGCGTCGACCACCGAGGTCATCGTCGAGGCCGTGCCCATCGTGTTGCAGGTCCCCACCGAGCGCGTGATGCGCGCCTCGAGATCGACCCAGTCTTCCTGGGTGATCTTGCCGGCGCGCAGCTCGTCCCAGTATTTGCGCGTGTGGGTGCCGGCACCCACCTTCTGGCCGTGCCAGCGCGAGTTCGACATCGGTCCCGCCGGCACGTAGATCGCCGGCAGGTTCATCGACAGCGCCCCCATCACGAGGCCCGGCGTGGTCTTGTCGCAGCCGCCGAGCAGCACGGCCCCGTCGACCGGGTGGGAGCGCAGCAGTTCCTCGACCTCCATCGCCAGCATGTTGCGGTACATCATCGTCGTCGGCTTGACGATCACCTCGCCGAGCGACAAAGCGGGCAGCTCGACCGGGAATCCGCCGGCCTGCCACACGCCGCGCTTGACGGCCTCGGCGCGGTCGCGAAGATGGATATGGCAGGGCGACATCTCGCTCCACGTGTTGACGACCGCGACGACCGGTCGTCCCATGAAGTCCTGGCGGCGGAAGCCCATCTGCTGGGTGCGCTGACGGTGCGCGAAGGCGCGCATGTCCTCGGCCAGATACCAGCGCGCGCTGCGCAGGTCTGCGCGCGTCCGGCGCGGCGAATTGGCTCCGCTCATGTCTCCCCCCGGCTTTCTTTCAAACGCATGTTAGCGTTGTCAAACTTAATTACCAGAGCAAAAACGCTATTGACAGGCGAATTTCGATAGTAGATGTTAGCGATACCAAAATGCGTAGGACGGCTTAACGTCCACGCAAACCGGGAGGAGCGGTCGCAAAGCCCCGTGTCCGAAGTCGTCCTCACCAAGGTCGTCAAGGCGTACGGCACCACGCAGGTCATCCATGGCGTGGACCTGACGATCGCGTCCGGCGAGTTCTGCGTGTTCGTCGGCCCGTCGGGCTGCGGCAAGTCCACGCTGCTGCGCATGATCGCAGGGCTCGAGGGCATCACGGACGGCGAGGTGCATATCGGCGGCAAGCTCGTCAACGACCTGCCGCCGCGCGACCGCGACATCGCGATGGTCTTCCAGGACTACGCGCTCTACCCGCACAAGACGGTCTTCGAGAACATGGCGTTCGGCCTGCGGCTGCGCAAACGCCCCGAAGCCGAGATCCGCCAGCGCGTCGGCGATGCCGCCGGCATCCTGCGCATCGACCATCTTCTCGAACGCAAGCCCGGCCAGCTTTCCGGCGGCCAGCGCCAGCGCGTGGCGATGGGCCGCGCCATCGTGCGCAACCCCAAGGCCTTCCTGTTCGACGAACCGCTCTCCAATCTCGACGCGCAGCTGCGCTCGGAGATGCGCGTCGAGATCAACAAGCTGCACAAGCGCCTGCGCAACACGGTCATCTACGTCACGCACGACCAGGTCGAGGCGATGACGCTGGCCGACAAGATCGTCGTGCTGTCCGCCGGCCACATCATCCAGGTCGGCTCGCCCGACGAGATCTACAACCGTCCGGCCGCGAAGTTCGTCGCCGGCTTCACCGGCTCGCCGCCGATGAACTTCCTGCCCTGCACGATCGAGGCGGGCGGCGCCGCCATCGTGCTGGATGGCGGCGTGCGTCTCGACGTGCCGCCGCAGCGTCGGGCCGTGTGCGCGCGCCACGCCGGCCGGAGGCTCGATTTCGGCATCCGGCCCGAACACATCGTCGTGGCACCCGCCGGCAGTCCCGACTTGGGAGCCGTGCGCGCGCAGATCCAGCTCGTCGAGCCGCTGGGATCCGACACGCTGGGCCTGCTGAAGATCGGCACGGGCGAGGTCACCGGACGCTTCTCGCCCGAAGCGGGCCTCGAGGCCGGCAGCACGATCGATGCCGGCATCGTGCTGAACAAGTTCCACCTCTTCGACCCCGAAAGCGGGGAAGCGATCCGCGGCGACGGCTGGTAGCGCCCTCGCCGACCACAGGAAGCCAACAAGGGAGAAACGTCCATGAGCCTCTATCGTTCCCGTCTCGCCGCCGCGGCGCTGGCATTGCCGATGGCCTTCGCCGCAGTGCCCGCGGACGCGCAGCAGACCACCTTGCGGATCTTCGTCGGCGGCCAGCAGCGCCCCGACGTGATGCGCCAGATCCTCGACGCCTACCAGGCGCGCAACCCCGGCGTGCGCGTCGAGGTCGAGATCGGCGGCGCCACGTCCGACCAGCAGCAGCAGTATCTCAATACGGTGCTGACCAGCCGCGATGCCGCGATCGACGTCATGCTGATCGACGTGATCCGCCCCGCGCAGTTCGCGGCCGCCGGCTGGGCCGAACCGCTCGACGCCTATCTGGGTGCGGAGAAGGACGCGCTGATGGCGCGCTACCTGCCGGCCTATCGCGAGGCGAACATCGTCGGCGGCAAGGTCATCGCACTGCCTTATTTCGCCGACGCGCAGTTCCTCTACTACCGGACCGACCTGCTGGAGAAATACAAGCTCCAGCCGCCCAAGACTTGGGAAGAGCTGACGGCCGCCGCAAAGACGGTCATGCAGGGCGAGAACAACCCCAATCTGCGCGGCTTCGCGACGGCGGGCGCCCCCATCGAGGGCACGGTCTGCACGTTCCTGGTCCCGATGTGGGGTGCCGGCGGCCAGTTCCTGAACGCGCAGGGCAAGCCCGACGTCAACTCGGCGCAGGCGCGCAAGTCGCTCCAGCTCTGGACCGATCTCAAGGCCGCGAACGTGACGCCGCCCAACCTCGCCGAGGTCGTCACCGACCGCATCCGCGTCGACTTCCAGGCCGGCAACCTGCTGTTCGCCATGCAGTGGGGCTATGCGTGGAACCGCTTCCAGAACGATCCGGACAGCACGGTCAAGGGCAAGACCAACGTCGTGCCGCTGCCGGGCTTCGCGGGCAACCAGCCGGCCACCTGCATCGGCGGCTGGCAGATCGCGGTCTCGGCCTTCTCGAAGAACAAGCCGGCGGCCGTCAACCTGCTGAAGTACCTCTCCTCGCCTGAAGTCTCGAAGCAGCAGGCGATCCTCGCCTCGCACCTGCCGGTCTTCGCCGAGGTCTACCAGGACGCCGAGGTGCTGAAGGTCAATCCGTGGTTCCAGTTCGCGCGCAATGTGGTCGTCACCGGCCGCGCGCGTCCGGTGAGCCCGGACTATCCGGAAGTCAGCGAGATCATCCGCACGAACATGAACGCGTTCCTTGCGGGCACGCGCACCGCCGACCAGGTGATCGCAGACATGAACTCGCGCCTCGCGCGCGTCTATCGCTGAGACGGAGGCCGGCGCCGCCCGAAAGGCGGCGCCGGGTTCCTTCACCATGGCGACCGCGAAGCGCTACAGGCTCAGCAAGCTCGAACGGGACGAACGGCGCCTCGGCTACGCGCTGCTCGCCCCGGCCGCATTGCTGCTGCTGGCCGTCGTCGTCTATCCGATCGCCGAACTGCTCGCCAACTCGCTCTATTCCTTCCGCCTGACGCGGCCGGGATACCGTTTCATCGGCCTCGAGAACTACACCTTCGCGCTGTTCGAGGACGACCGCTTCCTGCATTCGGTCCTCAACACCATCATCTTCATCGTCGTCACGGTGCCGGGCGCGCTCTTCATCGGGCTGGGCCTCGCCCTTCTCGCCAACCAGCCGTTCCGGATCAAATGGCCCGTGCGCCTCGGCCTGCTGCTGCCCTGGGCGCTGCCGCTGGTCTTCGCCGGCCTGATCTTCCGCTGGTTCTTCGACTACCGGCAGGGCTTCGTGAACTGGCTCATCGTGCTTGCCGGTTTCGATCCGCCGCAGTGGCTCTCCGACCCGCAGCTCGCCTTCGTCGCCGTATGCGTGGCGATCGTCTGGAAGTCGTCCTCGTTCATGGCGCTGATCCTGCTCGCCGGGCTGCAGACGATCCCCAAGTCGCTCTACGAGGCGGCCGAGGTGGACGGCGCCAGCCGCTTCCAGCAGTTCGTCGAGATCACGCTGCCGATGCTGAAGCCCGCCATCGTCGTCGCCCTCATCTTCCGCACGATCACCGCGATCCAGACCTTCGACATTCCCTTCGCGATGACCAATGGCGGCCCGGGCACGGCGACCGAGACGATGGCGATGTACATCCACAAGACGACCATCGACTTCCTCGATCTGGGCTACGGCTCGGCACTCGCCACGCTGATGTTCCTGATCTCGATCGTCGCCACGTCGGTCTATCTGCGCCACACGAAGCGCGACACGGGGAACCGCTGACATGCTCGCGAAACTCGGCCACCGCAAGACGGTCTGGCTCGCCGCGGCGATCGTCGCGGCGAACGGCTTCTTTCCCGCGGTCTGGATCCTGTTCACGTCGCTGAAGACGGAATCGGAACTGCTGCGCTACCCGATCACGATCTTCCCGCACGATCCCACGCTGATGAACTACGTGCGCGTGTTCGTCGACCAGCCGATCCTTCTCTTCCTGTGGAACAGCCTGGTCGTCGCCGGGCTGTCGACGGTCTTGTGCATCTTCGTCTCGGCGCTCGCCGCCTACGCGATCGTCCGGCTGCGCATTCCGGGACGCAACATCGTGCTGTCGGTCCTGCTCGCCGTGTCGATGTTCCCGCTCATCTCGCTGATGGTGCCGCTGTTCCAGACGATGCGCACGCTGGGCTGGCTCAACACCTACCCCGCCCTCGTCTTTCCCTATGCCGTGCTGTCGATGCCGGTGTGCACGCTGGTGATGGCGAGCTTCTTCCAGGACATCCCCGCCGATCTCGAGAACGCCGCGATGATCGACGGCTGCTCGCGGCTGGGCGCGCTCTGGCATGTCGTGGTGCCGCTCGCCGCACCGGGCGTGTTCACCGCCGCCATCCTCGCCTTCGTCAACGCATGGGACGAGTTCCTGCTGGCATTGACGCTGTCGAGCCGCGTCACGAGCCGGACCCTGCCGGTCGGCATCACGCTCTATCAGGGCGAGTTCGCTTTTCCGTGGCCGATCATCTCGGCCGCCCTTATCGTGGCGATCGTGCCCGTGTGCGTGCTGATCGCAATCTTCCAGGAACGCGTCGTGTCCGGCCTAACGGCGGGCGGCGTCAAAGGCTGAGAGTCTCCCCGTGCAGATCGATTTCACGAAGTTCGTCCGCGCCCAGACCCTGACGCGCGCCGCCGATACCAAGGCCGCGATCGTCTTCATGACCGAGATCGGCCGCCTTTCCGTGGCCAAGCGCGGCGGCGACTGGCGCCTGACCTTCGGCGCCGCGACGAAGCCGGACTACGGCCTGGTCGAGACCGGCGGCTTCGAGGCACCCGCCTGCCGCGAGACCGCACCCGGCGTCTTCCGCCTGGGCGACGAGACCGA
Source organism: Tagaea sp. (assembly GCA_044356395.1). Lineage (GTDB taxonomy): Bacteria > Pseudomonadota > Alphaproteobacteria > CACIAM-22H2 > CACIAM-22H2 > Tagaea. The sequence continues at coordinate 50,623 of JBIKWI010000006.1, forward strand.
GTGGCTCGAACTGACGAGCGACCCGGTGCGCGTGCGCTTCGGGCGCAAGGGCTGGCTCGACGATCCGCTCGGCTCGCTGACCGACGAACATTTCCGCGGCTGGACCCGCCTGCCCGCCTTCGGGCGCGGGCCGGAGGGGTGGATCGCGTCGTTCGCGCTCGATTCCGGCGAACCGGTCTACGGGCTTGGCGAGAAATTCGGCCCGCTCGACCGGCGCGGACAGTTCGTCACCAACCGCATCGAGGACGCGCTCGGGGTCAACACCGAGCTTTCCTACAAGTCGATCCCGTTCGCGTGGGGCCTGAAGGCTGCCGGCGGGGCGTGGGGCGCTCTCGTCAACACGCCGGCCCATGTCCACCATGCCGTCGGCTACGGCCAGTGGTCGCACCGCAGCTACGCGATCCTGTGCGAGGACGAGACGTTCGACCTGTTCCTGTTCGCAGGCCCCGGTCCCGCGCACGTCGTCGGGCGCTGTTCGGAGATCACCGGCAAGC
>JBIKWI010000243.1:0-4457 GCA_044356395.1 Tagaea sp.
TTGAACTTGATCGACTTGGCGAGCAGTGCGGTCGTGCCGACAACGATCTCGACGCGGCCGGCTTCCGCATCCTCGCGCGCCTGCTGCTGGTCCTTGGCGTTGACGAGGCGCGACAGCTGCGCGATGCGGATCGGGAAGCCTTCGAAGCGGGCCTTGAAGTTGCGGTAGTGCTGGCGGGCGAGCAGCGTGGTTGGCACCACGACCGCGACCTGCACGCCGGCCATCGCGGCGACGAACGCCGCGCGCAGCGCCACCTCGGTCTTGCCGAAGCCGACGTCGCCGCAGATGAGCCGGTCCATCGGCTTGCCGGCGGCAAGGTCGTCGAGCGTGTCGGAGATCGCGCGCGCCTGGTCCTCGGTCTCGACATAGGGGAAGCGCGCGCAGAACTCGTCGAACAGCCCGTCCGGCGGGGCAAGCCGTTCGCCGTCCTTCATCCGGCGCTCGGCGGCAAGCTTGATGAGCTGGTCGGCGATCTCGGCCACGCGCTTCTTGACGCGCGCCTTGCGCGCCTGCCAGCCGGCCCCACCGAGCTTGTCGAGTTGCGCCCCCGCCTCTTCCGAGCCGAAGCGCGACAGCATCTCGATGTTCTCGACCGGCACGAAGAGCTTGTCGTTGTCGGCATAGAGGATGCGCAGGCAGTCGTGCGGCGCACCCGCCACGTCGATCGTGACCAGCCCGTCATAGCGCCCGATCCCGTGATCGACATGCACCACGAGATCGCCCTCGCCCAGGGCCGCAGCCTCGGTCAGGAAGTTCTCGGGCCGACGGCGCTTGCGTGCGGCACGCACGAGCCGGTCGCCGAGCACGTCCTGCTCGGTGATCGCGGCGATCGTGTCGGTCGTGAAGCCGTTTTCGAGGCCCAGCACCGTCGTGGCGACGACCTGTTCGGGCAGCGATTCCAGCTCGTCGACGTTCTTGACGACGGCGGTCTCGCTCAGCCCGTGTTCGTGCAGAAGATGCGCCAGCCGTTCGCGCGAACCGGCCGAATAGGCGCAGACCAGCACGCGCCGTCCCGCCACCCGCTCGGCCGCCACACGCGCGCGCACCGCATCGAACAGGTTGGTGTCTGTCTTGGCGCGGTCGGCGGAGAAATCGATGCCCCCGCGCCCGCCGGCATCCAGACAGTCCGCCGCCACGGGCCGCGCGAACGGCGTGAGCGCCACGACCGCGCGCGTCGCCAGCAGCTTCGTCCATTCCTTGGACTTGAGGTAGAGCGCGTCGGGCGGCAGCGGGTTGTAGCTGGTCGCGGTCTCGCCGAACTTGTCGGCCGACTGGCCGCGGCGGAACGCCTCGCGCGCGAGCTTGCGCGCCTCGAAGAACTCGTCGATCTGCTCGAAGCGGGAAGCCGCCGCCTCGTCCACCTGCGCGTCGAGGCTGACGACGGCGTTCGGCAGGTAGTCGAACAGCGTCTCCAGGCCGTCATGGAACAGCGGCAGCCAGTGTTCGAGACCGGCATAGCGCTGGCCCGCCGACACGGCGGCATAGAGCGCGTCCCGGTCGTCGACGGCGCCGAAATGTTCGCGATAGCCGAGCCGGAAGCGCTCGATCGAGGCCGGGTCGAGCAGCACCTCGCTGACGGGCTTCAGCGCGAACGCGTCGAGCTTGCCCGTGCTTTTCTGGCTCATCGGATCGAAGCGGCGGATCTGCTCGATCGTGTCGCCGAACAGGTCGATGCGCACCGGCTCCGACAGGCCCGGCGGGAACAGATCGACGATGCCGCCGCGCAGCGCGTATTCGCCCGGTTCGCGCACCGTCTCCGAGCGGCGGTAGCCGTCGCGCACGAGGAAGGTGCCGAGTTCGTCCAGCCGCAGCTTGCCGCCGAGCCTTGCGACGAAGACCGCGTCGGCAAAGCGCGCGCGGGCCGGAACGCGCTGGGTGATCGCGTTGACGGTCGTGAGCACGATCCGGCGCCCGAGACCGGCATCCGGCGGCTGGGCAAGGTCGACGAGCGCATCCAGCCTTCGGCTGACCACGTCGCCGTTGGGCGACACGCGGTCGTACGGCAGGCAGTCCCAGGCCGGGAAGCCCAGCACGGTTGCCTTGGCCCCTGCAAAGGCCAGCGCTTCGGCCAGCACCGACACGCGCGCGTCGTCGCGCGCGACATGGATCACGTCGTTACCCTGGCGCAGCAGTGCCGCCAGCACCCCGGCATCCACACCGGGCGGCGCACCCGACACCTCGAGGCGTTGGCCGGCCTTGAGGCGGTTATCGAATGATAGTTTCAGCAATGGCTTACAGGGGTAATTTGAAGTTGATCAGGAGCCGTAGGACGTCACTCTCGTATTCCGCGGGCGGCTCGGCCCGGCCCATGGCCCAGTCGAGGATGTTGGGATCGCCCGCCTTCAGCAGATTATCGTAGCGGGCGAGCTGTTCGGCCGTGAATCCGGGCACATGAGTACGCGCGAAGGTCCCGAGCAGGATGTCGGTCTCCTTCATGCCTGTGTAAACGCTGCGGTGGATCAAGCGCTTGCGCAGCGCTTCCAAAGATTCGCTCATGGCGGCCTGGCTGGAATCGGGGCATGGATATAGCGGGCTTGGACCCCGCTGTCACCCTTCCGCCGGAGCCGTGCTCCCATGCGTCCGCAGATCCTGTTCCCGCTGTTCGCCGACGTGCGCACTTTGCCCGGTGTCGGGCCGAAGATCGCGCCGCTGGTCGAGCGCGCGGCAGGCCCGCATCTGGTCGACCTGCTGTGGCACCTGCCGACCGGGCTGGTCGACCGGCGCTTCTCCCCGCCGGTAGCCGATGCGCCCTCGGGCGCCATCGTCACGCTGCGCCTGACAGTCGTCGCACACGTCAAGCCGCGCACGCCGCGCCTGCCCTACAAGGTGCGCTGCGAGGATTCCTCCGGGCCCATCGATCTCGTCTTCTTCCGGGTGAAGGGCGACTATCTGGAACGCCAGCTTCCCGTCGGCGAGACACGCATCGTCAGCGGCCGGATCGAGCGCTTCCGCGACGACGTTCAGATGGCGCATCCCGATCATATCGGCCCGCCGGAGAAGTTCGACGAGATCGCGACGGTCGAGCCCGTCTATGGCCTGACGGCAGGCCTGTCGCCCAGGCTGCTCGCCAAGGCGACGCGCGCGGCGATCGCGAAAGCCCCGGAACTGCACGAATGGGCGGACGCCGCACTCGTCGCGCGCGAAGGATGGCCGACCTGGCGGGCCGCCATCGAGCGCGCGCACGCCCCCGCCGACGAAGCCGACACGCGGCCGGGCACAGCCTGGCGCCGCCGGCTCGCCTACGACGAACTGCTCGCCAACCAGATGGCGCTGGCGCTGGTCCGCCTCAGCCAGAAACGGCGCAAGGGGCGCGCGATCAAGGGCGACGGCAGGCTGCGCGAGACGGTGCTGAAGGCCCTGCCCTTCAAGCTGACGGGCTCGCAGATCCAGGCGCTTGCCGAGATCCTCGGCGACATGGCGGCACCCGGGCGCATGCAGCGCCTGCTGCAGGGCGACGTGGGCAGCGGCAAGACGGTGGTGGCGTTCCTCGCGATGCTTGCCGCCGTCGAATGCGGGCTGCAGGCGGCCCTGATGGCGCCGACCGAGATCCTCGCGCGCCAGCACTACGACACGATCCGCCCGCTGGCCGAGCTTGCGGGCATCGAGGTTGCGGTGCTGACCGGCCGCGACAAGGGCAAGGCGAAGGCCGCCGTGCTCGAGGGGCTGGCCTCCGGGCGCATCGCCGCCGTCGTCGGCACGCATGCGCTGTTCGAGGAGAGTGTGGAGTTCAAGGAACTCGGCCTTGCCGTCATCGACGAGCAGCACCGCTTCGGCGTGCACCAGCGCGTGGCGTTCGCCGCCAAGGGCCTGTCGGAGGACGGCGAGGTCGACACGCTGATCATGACGGCCACGCCCATCCCGCGCACGCTGGTGATGTGCGCCTACGGCGACATGGACAATTCGAAGCTTCCCGAGAAGCCGCCGGGCCGCAAGCCGATCAAGACCGTGGCCTTGCCGCTCGAACGCATGGACGACGTGATCGACGGCATCGCGCGCCAGATCGACAAGGGCGCGCGGGTCTACTGGGTTTGCCCGCTGGTCGACGAATCCGAAGTGCTGGATCTCGCCGCCGCGACCGAGCGGCATGCGGCCCTGTCCCAGCGCCTGGGCGAAAGTCGCGTCCACCTGATCCACGGCAAGCTCAAGGCCGCCCAGAAGGACGCCGCGATGGCCGCCTTCGTCGACGGGCCACCGGGCGTGCTCGTCGCCACGACCGTCATCGAGGTCGGCGTCAACGTGCCGAGCGCCACCGTGATGGTGATCGAACATGCCGAGCGTTTCGGCCTTGCCCAGCTCCACCAGCTGCGCGGGCGCGTGGGGCGCGGATCGGGCGAAAGCTCGTGCCTGCTGCTCTACGGCCAGCCGCTGGGCGAGACGGCCAAGGCGCGGCTGTCGATCCTGCGCGAGACCGAGGACGGTTTCCGCATCGCGGAGGAGGACCTGAAGCTGCGCGGTGC
>JBIKWI010000244.1:0-4443 GCA_044356395.1 Tagaea sp.
TCGCCGAAGGACGACGAGGTGAAGAATTTCAGCCTCGACGACGCCGAGAAGATCGACGCGCTCAACAAGGAGATCCACCTGCGCAACCGCCTGCTCGTGCACAACGCGCGCGCGATCCTGCAGGAGGTCGAGCCGACCGCCAAGCTGCTGCGCGAGATCGACGCGCCCGCCCCGCCGCTGGTCTATTCGCGCGTCGTGCAGATGCTGGGACAGAAGGGCGCGGCCGGTGCCGCCGCCCTGGCCGCGAGCACGACCGCGAAGAAGCCGGCGAAATGAGTTCCGCGGCCGCCCTCGAACCCGAACGGCGGACGCGCATCGTCGACCAGATCCGCCAGCTGCGCGGCGGCGTGGTCGCCGGCGTGCTGTTGCGCGGATCGGACAAGGACCTTGCCGAATTCGCCGCCTCGCTCGGCCGCTCGGGCCTGCTGGCCGAGGAAGCCGACCTGCCGACCCACGAATTCGCGGTGGACCCCGCACGCCTGCCGCCGCCAAAAAAGAAGTTCGGAAGGAGACAGAAGATGAGCACCGATCCTTGGGCGCCGACGGAGGATCTCAAGAAGATGCTCGCCTATCTCGACAAGTCGATCCGGCTCGTCAACCGCGAGATCATCCACGCGCAGATCCCCGGCCTCACGCGCGAGCGCTTCATCGAGTTCGCGGCATCCGTCGCCAAGCTGCGCGCCGACTATCTCAAGGCCGCGATGGACTGCTTCCTCGACGACAAGGCCGACGGCGACCAGCTCCAGAACGTGCAGGAGAAGCGGGCCCTGTTCGAGGAAGGCGTGAAGGCCTATGAAGCGCTGCACCGCGCCATCGAACGCGGCTATATCGACCCGGAGGAGAACGGGAAGAAGTGACCCCCTCACCCTAGCCCTCTCCCCGGAGGGGAGAGGGGATTGCACCGGCAGAGTCCCCTCTCCCGCTTGCGGGAGAGGGCGGAGGGTGAGGGTGCACAACAATAGGCGACAACAGGTTACCGTAACCTATTTATCCTCTTGAAGTTGCACGCTTGTAACGTAACGCGCACTTCATGTAACGCCAGATTTGCGGCGCTTTTCCGAAGCCATATTCACTTGTCAAAGAGCACGGCAGACCTTCCACGAGTCTGCCAGAACAAGTTCCGGTTGTAAAGAAATTAAACTTACAATACTTTCCGTCATGCCCGGCAAAGCCGGGCATCCACGACTTATGGTAGATGCCGGACATGACCCGTGGCGGCTTCGTCTACATGATGAGCAACCGGCCGAACGGCACGCTCTATGTCGGCGTGACGTCCGACCTGCCGCGCCGCGCGTGGGAACATCGCGAGGGCGTGGCCGACGGATTCACGAAACGCTACGGCCTCAAGCTTCTCATCTGGTTCGAGCCGCACGACGATATCCGCGACGCGATCGCGCGCGAGAAAGCGATCAAGCACTGGACCCGCGCGCAGAAGATCCGGCTGATCCACGAAGCGAACCGGGAATGGCGCGATCTCTATCCGGACATCGCGTGAGCCCGAAGTCGTGGAAGCCCGGGTATCCACGAGTTGGGTTGCGGCTAGATGAAAGCCCTGATTTTGTATAGAGTAAAAGTAGTAAAAAACTTTCTAAAACCAAGCATTAGCGGCATCTTCGTGACGATTCTCCTGCTAGTGGCGAGCAAGAATTTCGATGCAAGACAGCAATGAATCTATCTCTATCAGCATGACCTTTCCCGCAAAAGGACGCTGCATCTATTGTGGGACAACGCCCCCCGAAGCTATTCTTACGCAAGAACACATTATTCCGGTCGGCTTAAAAGGCTATCTAAAGTTACCGAATAGCTCTTGTGCAAGCTGTGCTGATATCACCAAGAAATTCGAGCAGACTTCTTTGCGCCACATGTTGGGCGATGCAAGAATTCACACTGGATTGGGATGGGGGCAGAAAAAAGATCAGCCTAAGAGCCATAAAATCATCATTAGAAACAACCGAGGTGAACTAGTTCCGCATGAGGTCCCAACCGCAGATCATCCGTTTGCGATTGCTATGGTCGAACTTCCACCACCACGGAAGCTAGGTGTGTTTCGATCAGGCGGCAGACATGAGCAAATAGGACTCCGAATTGGTACGGTCCAGAGCGATTTCAAGGAACGCGTTGGCCGCGTCAGTGGATCTGATGGAGTAATGCTTTCGCAAACTGTTATCAGCCCCGAATTCCTTCGGCTTCTTGCCAAAATCGCTCATAGCTATTGCGCAGCGATAGAAGGTGACATTGGGCTAATTAGCCCGCTGTTGTTGCCCTTGATACTCGAAGGCGAACTAACGCAAGCGGCCGATCTTATCGGCGGACCTGACCAGTTCATGCCGAAATCCCCCAATACAACCCAAAACCTTCTCCATGATGTTTGGGCGTCTAAGGCAATATCTGCTCGCAAAGATGAGCCCGCCCTCGCTTTGGTATCGATCCAGCTATTCAAACCTTATCGTATGCCGGTCTATCAAGTCGTTGTCGGTGAATGCCAAACATGACTAGATCGTGAGAGACTATTTTTCCAAGGCGAAGCTCGGGTATCCACGGGTTGGGATACGGATAGAGAAGTCGTAGATGCCCGGCTCCCGCCGGGCATGACGGAGAAAAAAGCGCGACGGCGCGTTAGCGCCGTCTCCGTCTCACCCGCACTTCGAATAGCCGCAGCTCGTGCAGGTGTCGCAGCCTTCCATCTTGATCAGCGTCGGCGCCTGGCATTTGGGGCAGGTGCGCGAGCCGGCCAGTCGCGGGCGGGGGCCGTCGGCGGGTTGCTCGGTGAACAGGGCTGCGACGCTCGAGGACGCAGCGGACGAGGCGGGCGCTTCCACCGCACCGGCCCCGCCCGACATCGCCATCGGCATGATCTCCGCGACTGGGTCCTGCGCCAGCGCTTCGCCGGCGCGCAGGAAGCCGATCTGGATCATGTGGCGTTCGATCACCTCGCCGATCGCGGCGAGCAGCGAGGGCACATAGCGCCCGTTCATCCACTGGCCACCGCGCGGGTCGAACACGGCCTTGAGTTCTTCCACCACGAACGACACGTCGCCGCCGCGCCGGAACACGGCCGAGATCATGCGCGTCAGCGCCACGGTCCAGGCGTAGTGCTCCATGTTCTTCGAGTTGATGAACACTTCGAACGGCCGGCGGCGCCCGTCGGTGACCACGTCGTTGATCGTGATGTAGAGCGCGTGCTCGGCTTCCGCCCATTTGATCTTGTAGGTCTGGCCGGGCAGCGCCTCGGGCCGGTCGAGCGGGCGCGTCATGTAGACCACGCCGCCCGCCTCGAACGCGTCGGCGTGGCGTGCCGGCGCCTTGCCCAGCGGCAGCGACTGCTGCACGGGCGCCTTCTTGTCGTCCTTCTTGACCGTCAGCACCGAGCCGGTGATGTCGTTGGGCCGGTAGGTCGTGCAGCCCTTGCAGCCCAGCGCGTAGGCCTGCAGGTAGATGTCCTTGAACGCGTCGAAGGACATGTCCTCCGGGCAGTTTATCGTCTTGGAGATCGACGCGTCGATGTATTTCTGCACCGCCGCCTGCATCACCACGTGTTCGGCGGGCGTGAGGCGCTGGGCGTCGACGAAATAGTCCGGCAGCTGCGCGTTGTCGCCGAACATGCGCTTGTAGAGCCGGTAGGCGTGGTCCGACACTTCTTCGTCGCGGCGCGTGCCATCGGGCATCAGCACCGTGCGCGTGTAGCTGAACGAGAACACGGGCTCCAGCCCCGACGACACGTTGTCGGCCATCAGCGAGATGGTACCCGTGGGTGCGATCGAGGTGAGAAGTGCATTGCGGATGCCATGCTCGGCGATCAGTGCCCGCGTCTCCTCGTCCAGCGCCTCGATGGCCGGGCCTTGCAGGTATTTCTCGCGGTCGAACAGCGGGAAGGCGCCCTTCTCGCGGGCAAGCTCGACCGACGCGCGGTAAGCCGCCTTGCGGATCAGCATCATCCAGCGTTCGGTGAGTGCGACGGCCCCTTCCGAGCCATAGCGCGACTTGCACATCAAGAGCGCGTCCGCGAGCCCGGTGACGCCGAGGCCGATGCGCCGCTTCATGCGCGCCTCGTGCTCCTGCTCGGGCAGCGGGAAGCGCGACACGTCGGTCACATTGTCCATCATCCGCACGGCGAGCGGCACCAGCCGTTCGAGCTCGGATTCGTCGAGCGCGGCATCGGGCCCGAACGGATCGGTCACGAGGGCCGCGAGGTTGATCGAGCCCAGCAGGCACGCTCCATAAGGAGGCAGCGGCTGCTCGCCGCACGGGTTCGTCGCCGCGATGGACTCGGCGTACCACAGGTTATTGGTGCGGTTGATGCGGTCGATGAAGATCACGCCCGGTTCGGCATAGGCGAACGTGGCGCGCATGATCTTGTCCCACAGCTCGCGCGCGCGCAGCGTCTTGTAGTGGGTCCCGCCGAAGACGAGCTGCCAGGGCGCGTCTTCCTTCACGGCCGTCATG
>JBIKWI010000081.1:0-15194 GCA_044356395.1 Tagaea sp.
ACAGGGCGCCATGCCCGCGTGGTCCGAACGTCTCGACGACGCGACGGTCAAGATGCTCGCGGTCTACGTGCACGCCCTCGGCGGCGGCAAGTAAGGGGTATCGGCAATGGATGGCGGCTCGAACACCAACGCGCGCGTGCCGCCATCCGTTGTCGTTGACGATGCGGTTTCGACGAAGGTCCAGAAGGCGGCTCAGCCGCTCTATGCTTCGCGGATCAAAGTCCACCCGAAGTCGGTGTCCGGCACGTTCAGGACGGTCAAATGGGCCGTCCTGGGCCTCTGTCTAGCAGTCTACTATCTCGCGCCATGGCTTCGTTGGGACCGCGGTCCGACGGCGCCCGATCAGGCCATCCTGATCGACATGCCCGGCCGCAAGGCCTACTTCTTCATGCTCGAGATCTGGCCGCAGGAAGTCTACTTCCTGACCGGCCTTCTGGTCATTGCTGCGATCGTCCTGTTTCTGGTCACGTCGCTGTTCGGGCGGCTCTGGTGCGGCTACGCCTGCCCGCAGACGGTGTGGACCGACCTGTTCATGCTGGTCGAACGCTGGATCGAAGGTGATCGCAACGCGCGGATCAAGCTGGATGCGGCCCCGAACTCCGTCGGCAAACTCGCGAAGCGCACGGCCAAACACGCGAGCTGGCTTGCCATCGCGATGGCGACGGGCGGCGCGTGGGTGCTCTATTTCGGCGATGCGCCGACGCTGCTGGGCCAGATCTTCACCGGCCGGGCCAGCTTCACGGAGTACTTCTTCATCGGGCTTTTCACGGTGACGACGTACACGCTCGCCGGCCTCGCCCGCGAGCAGGTCTGCACCTACATGTGCCCATGGCCGCGCTTCCAGAGCGCCATGCTCGACGACCAGTCCTATGTCGTCACCTACGAAGGATGGCGCGGCGAACCGCGCGGCAAGCTTGCCAAGAAGGCAGAAGGCGTCGACCCGTGGGTTGGCCGGGGCGACTGCGTGGACTGCAACGCATGCGTCGCGACGTGCCCGACCGGCATCGACATCCGCGACGGCCAGCAGCTCGAGTGCATCGGTTGCGGCCTGTGCGTCGACGCGTGCAACGCCGTGATGGCAAAGGTCGGGCGTCCGCGCGACCTGATCCGCTTCGACACGCTTGCGAACCAGGAGGCGCGGGCATGCGGCGCGCCGGCGACGCACCGCTTCATCCGGCCGCGCACCATCCTCTATGCCGTGGTCCTCGTCGTCGTTGGTTCGGTCATGCTGGCAGCACTGCTGATGCGCACGACGGTCGAGCTGAACGTCTTGCGCGACCGCAATCCGCTGTATTCCACGCTCGTCGACGGCAGCATCCGCAATGCGTACACGATCCATGTCCTCAACAAGACGCATGAGCCGCAGACGTATCGCCTGAAGGTCTCGGGCGTGCGCGGTGCCGTGCTGTCTGCCGTCGGCGACGAGTCGAAGGGCGACGTATTGGAGATCTCGGCCAAGCCGGACTCCGTCGCGAACAACCGCGTGTTCGTCACGGCTCCGCCCGAAGGTCTTCGCAATTCGGCCTCGACGAAGATCGAATTCAAGCTCGAACGTGTCGGGGGCGGTGCCCGCGCCGAGTACGATTCGGTCTTTCTTGCTCCTGACCGCTGACAGAAGGACTCCCCCCCGATGATCCGCTTTTTCTCCGACAAGGCAATGCGCGACCGGTACCTGTGGGTCGTCTTTCCGCTGATGTTCCTTTTCGTCGCTTCGGCGAACGGTGCGCTGGTCTATTTCGCGATGACGAGCTGGCCCGGTCTCGCCTACGAGAACGCGTCCGAGCGCGGCCGGAAGTTCAACCGCGTGCTGGCCGAGGAAGAGAAGGAAAGCGCGCTGGGCTGGAAGCTCGACCTGCGCTACTCGGAAGGTGCCGTGATCGTGGACGCGCGCGATCGCGACGGTCAGGTGCTGGTCGATCTGGCCGTTTCCGGCACGCTTGTCCGGCCGCTCGGCGGGACGGACGACAGGAAGCTCGAGTTCCACCCGGTCGGACCGGGCAGGTACGAAGCGGCCGCGGAATTGCCCCTCAAGGGACAATGGGAAGTGCGCCTCGTCGCCGACCGGATGGGCGAGCGTTCGCACAGCGCGATGCGCTTCGTGGTCCGCTAGGCGTCCCCATGGCCCCCTTCGACGGAAGCGCCGACGTTTCCGGGGCCGCATGCGTCCATTGCGCGGCACCGGTCGCCGACGGCACCCGGTTCTGCTGCACGGGGTGCGAGGCGGCCTACGAAGCCGTCCGCGGCCTCGGCCTCGACGCGTTCTATGCGCGAAGGCAGCTTTCCCCGGGGGCACGCGGGCTGAAGCCCGACGAATGCGTCGCGTTCGACTATCCGGGAAGGACGCATGTCGACGCCGATGGAAATGCCGAACTCCACCTCATGGTCGAAGGCCTCACCTGTGCGGCCTGCGTCTGGCTGATCGAAAGCGTCTACGCGCGCGAACCGGACATCCGCGATGCGCGCGTCAATCTATCCACCGGCCGGCTCGTGCTCAAATGGCGCGGCCCGGCCGCGCGTGCGACGTCGCTCGTCGCGCTCGTTTCGCGTCTGGGATTCCGTCTGGTCCCGTTCGATCCGGGCTGCCTCGACGATGTCCATGCGCGCGAGGAGAAGGACCTGCTCCGCGCGACCGGCGTCGCCGGGTTCGCCGCCGGGAACGTCATGATGCTGTCGGTCGCGGTCTGGGTCGGCGTCGACATGGGCCCGGCGACGAAGGATCTTCTCCACTGGGTGTCGGCCCTTATCGGCCTGCCGTGCATCTTCTATGCGGGGCTTCCGTTCTACCGCTCGGCGATCGGCGCCCTTCGCGCCGGACGCCTCAACATGGACGTTCCCATCGCGGTCGGCGTCACGATGACGGCGGGCATGAGCCTTTCGGAGACCATCCGGGGCGGCCCCTATGCCTATTTCGACGCGGCGCTGACGCTGCTCTTCTTCCTTCTGGCGGGCCGCTATCTCGACCGCCGCGCGCGCGGACGCGCGCGCGCGAGCGCTGCGCACCTGATCGCCCTCTCGGCCCGTCCGGTGACGGTCGTGGACGCGAGCGGGGCATCGCGCAGCGCCTCGGCCGACGCCGTTCGCGTCGGCGACGTGGTTCTCGTCGCATCCGGCGAGCGGATCGGGGTCGACGGGCGCGTGCGCGAGGGCGTTTCGGCCGTCGACGAATCCGTCGTCACCGGCGAGACGCTGCCGCGCGACGTGGCACCGGGCACGCAGGTCTTCGCAGGCATGATCAATCTGGGACCCGCCCTGCGGATCGAGACGACGGCCACCGGCGAGCGCACGCTGCTGGCCGAGATCGTCCGGCTCGTCGAGATCGCGGAGCACGGCCGCTCGCGCTTCGTCGCGATCGCCGAACGGGTGACCCGCCTCTACGCACCCGTCGTCCATGTCACGGCACTGGCGACGTTTCTGGGCTGGTACTATTTCGTCGGCGTCGAATGGCAGGTGGCGCTGCTCTACGCCGTCGCGACGCTCATCATCACATGCCCGTGCGCGCTCGGCCTTGCGGTTCCGTCCGTGCAGACGATCGCCTCGGGCCGTCTCATGCGCGGCGGCATCCTGCTCAAGAACGCGACGGCACTCGAGCGCCTCGCCGAGATCGATACGGTCGTCTTCGACAAGACCGGCACGCTGACCCACGGACAGCCCGTCCTGCTGGCGGATCCTGCGATACGGAACGAGGATCTGCGCCTTGCGGCGTCGATCGCGGCAAATTCGCGGCACCCGTTGGCGCGGGCGCTGTGCCGCGCGTGCGCCGGCCACGGCATCGCCGGCGGCGTGGTCGAAGTTCCCGGTGCGGGCCTCGTCCGGGGCGACGTGAAGCTCGGATCGCGCGAGTTCTGTGATGTCGATGCCGCCGAGCCCCCGCCGGTCGGCCCCGAGATCTGGCTGCATGCCCCCGGCGGGCGCGCGGTGCGCTTCGCCTTCTCCGATGTGCCGCGTGGCGATGCCGGCAGCACGATCGAAGCGCTCCGGTCGCGCGGTCTTGCGGTCGAGCTGCTTTCCGGCGACAGGGTCGAGGTCGTGCAGGCGATCGCCGACCGGCTCGGCATCGCCGCCTACCGGGGCAAAGTCTCGCCGGCAGCCAAGGCCGCCCGGCTTGCCGAACTGGCCGCCGCCGGGCGGCGCGTCCTGATGGTGGGCGACGGTCTCAACGACGCGCCGGCACTTGCGGCGGCCCATGCATCGCTGTCGCCGGCGTCCGGTGCGGACGTGGCGCAGGTCGCCGCCGACGCGGTCTTCCAGGGCAGCCGGCTTGCCGCAGTCGTCGAGCTGCTCGACGTGGCCGCGCGCGCCCGGGTGCTCGTGCGCCAGAACATCGCGATGTCGATCGTGTACAATGCGCTGGCCGTGCCGCTGGCGGTGCTGGGCATGGTGACGCCGCCGATTGCGGCGGCCCTGATGTCGAGTTCTTCGATCGCGGTCGTCGCGAATGCGCTGCGCCTGTCGCGCAGGAAGGAAGCCTGATGGATTCCCTGATCGTCCTGATACCGGTTTCGCTTTTCTTCGCCGTCGCGGCGCTTGTCGCCTTCCTCTGGTCGCTGCGCAGCGGCCAGTACGAGGACATGGAAGGGGCGGCGAGCCGCATCCTGTTCGACGAAGACCGGCCCAAGCCGCCGAAGTGACGCGTCAGCGGGCCATGTCGCCGACGATCGTCCGGGCGTCGGCGACCGTCGCCGCGTAGCGGATCGCCGGTTCGCGGAGCCCCGCCGCCAGAAGGCCCTTGCGCACCGCCGGACGCGCGCCGGCGATCACGAAGATCGTTCCGTTCGCGACGAGTTTTTCGGAGAACCGCTCCAGGCTTTTCGCCGCCGTCGCGTCGACAAGCGGCACGTTGTCGAAATCGAGGATGAACGCGCGCGGAAGGCGGCCGATCCGGTCGAGCGTGGCGATCACGCTTGCCGTCGCCCCGAAGAAGAACGCGCCGCTGATCCTGTAGACGACGACATCAGGGTCGAGCGCACTTGCCCCGGGATAGGGCGTGCGCTTGTCGCTCGGCCCGTCGGCGACGTCCTGCGCCACAAGCGGGCCGCCGCCTTCGACCTCGATCGCTTCCGCCATCCGGTGCAGGAAAAGGAAGGCGCCGAGTGTCACGCCGACGGCGATGCCGACGGTCAGGTCCTCGAAGACCGTCAGCAGGAAGGTCGCGAGCAGCACCAGCGCGTCGCCGGGCGAGGCGCGCAGCAGGGCCGCGAACTCGGCGCGCTCGGCCATGTTCCACGAGACGATCGCCAGGACGGCGCCGAGTGCAGCCAGTGGCACATACGCGGCAAGCGGGGCGGCGAACATCATGAACAGCAGGATGTAGACGGCGTGCAGGATGCCCGCGACGGGGCCGCGCGCGCCCGCGCGGACGTTCGTCGCGGTGCGCGCGATCGTGCCGGTGACGGGCATCCCGCCGAAGATCACGGCCGCGATATTGGCGCCGCCCTGGGCGACGAGTTCGCAATTCGAGCGATGCCGTCGGCCGGTCATTCCGTCGGCGACGAGCGCCGATAGCAGCGATTCGATCGAGCCGAGGAACGCGATCGCGAGCGCGTCGGGCAGGACCGCACGTATCTTCGCAAGGCTGATGTCGGGCAGGGACGGGGCCGGGAGACCGTCGGGGATGCCACCGAAGCGCGTTCCGACGGTCGCGACATCGAGGCCGAGTGCGGCGGCGACGGTGGCGGAAAGGCCCACCGCGATCAGAAGGCCCGGCCATGCCGGCCGCAGCTTGCGCACGACGAGTATCGTCGCGAGTGCCAGGGCGGCGATCGCGATGGTCTGCCAGCGGAATGTGGGCAGCGCATCCCAGATCGCCGCCAGCTTTGGCAGGAAGGCCGCCGGTTCGCTCTGCATCTCCAGCCCGAGGAGTTCTCGAAGCTGGCTTGCGAAGATGATCACGGCGATGCCGGATGTGAAGCCGACCGTGACGGGGTAGGGGATGTACTTGATGTAGGTGCCCAGACGCAGGAACCCGACCGTCAGCATCACGAGTCCGGCGATCAGCGTCGCGACGACGAGCCCGTCATAGCCGTGCCGTTCGACGATCGACGCGATCAGGACGATGAAAGCGCCCGCCGGACCGCCGATCTGGAAGCGGCTTCCGCCGAATGCGGAAATCAGGAAACCGCCGACGATGGCGGTGAAGAGCCCGCGATCCGGCGAAAGCCCGGAGGCGATCGCGATGGCCATGCAGAGCGGGATGGCGACGATCGCGACGGTCAGGCCGGCGACGGCGTCGTCCTTGAGGGCGCGCGCGTCGTATCCCTCGCGCAGGACGGTGACCAGCTTGGGCGTGAACATCTCCGCGAAGCTCGGCCGCGATGCGGCCCGGCCCGGCGATCTCGTGTCGACCATCGGCAGTTTTTCCCTCGTGTCGCGCGATTGTCGCCGGGCCCATCCAGTGCCGCAAGGAACTACATGGTGCTGTCGTTAAATCTCTCCGAGCCGGATTGGGTATCCCGATTTCCATAATTTTATTACATATGATCTGGTCTTGAGGCGTGAAAATCAGTATACGTAGTAAAGTTACATTTTATGAGGCCGGATGATGGCGCAGATCATTCCCGTGGCGGCGTTCGACTATGTCGTGTTCGGTGGGACGGGCGATCTTGCGACGCGCAAGCTGCTTCCGGCCCTTTTCCACCGCGATGTCGACGGCCAGATCCCACACGAGGCGCGGATCTTCGCGATTTCCAGGCGCGACTATGACGATGCGGCCTATGCCGCCTTCGTCGAAGGGCAGGTCCGCCGCCATCTCGGACCGGCCGATCCCGATCCGGTCGCATGGGCCCGTTTCCGCGCGCGCCTGCATCACGTGACGCTCGATGCGGAAGCGGACACGGGCTGGGACCGGCTGGTCGGGACGCTTGGCCCGGCGGGTTCGCGCGTGCGCGTGTTCTATCTGGCGACATCGCCGCAGTTCTATGGCCCGATCGCGCGTCGCTTGGGTGCGGCGGGGCTGGCGGGAAACGGCGCGCATCTGGTCGTCGAGAAGCCGATCGGCAGCGACCTTGCGAGCGCGCAGCGGATCAACGACGAGATCGGCGCCGTCTTCGACGAAATGCACATCTACCGCATCGACCATTATCTCGGGAAGGAGGCTGTCCAGAACCTGCTGGCCCTGCGCTTCGCGAACTCGCTGTTCGAGCCGCTGTGGAACTCGATGTGGATCGACCACGTGCAGATCACCGTCGCCGAGACGGTCGGTCTCGAAGGGCGGGCCGGCTACTACGAGTCCGCCGGCGCGCTTCGCGACATGGTCCAGAACCATCTGCTGCAGCTTACCTGCCTTGTCGCCATGGAGCCGCCGCAGGCGCTGACGGCCGATGCGGTGCGCGACGAGAAGCTGAAGGTCCTGCGCTCGCTCGACGTGTTGGCCGACGGTGCGCGCGACGGGCACGTCGTGCGCGGCCAGTACGTGGCCGGCGCCATCGACGGCGCTGCCGTGCCCGGCTACGGCGAGGAGCTCGGCAAGGGTGCGGTCAGCCGGACCGAAACGTTCGTCGCGATCAGGCTCGGGATCGCGAACTGGCGCTGGTCCGGCGTTCCGTTCTATCTGCGCACCGGCAAGCGCATGGCGCGCAAGACGTCCGAGATCGTCGTCCAGTTCAAGCCGGTCCCGCATTCGATCTTCGGATCGGGGGCGGGGACCGCGCTCGTCGCGAACCGGCTTGTCGTGCGCCTCCAGCCCGACGAGGGAATCACGTTGCGCCTGATGACCAAGGAGCCGGGCCCCGGCGGCCTGCGGCTGCGTTCTGTCCCGCTCGACCTCAGTTTCGCGGAAACTTTCTCGACCCGCTTTCCGGAGGCCTACGAGAGGTTGCTGATGGACGTCGTGCGCGGCAATCCGACGCTGTTCATGCGCCGCGACGAGGTCGAGGCGGCATGGAGCTGGATCGAGCCGACGATCCGCCATTGGGAACGCTCCGGCGAGCCGCCGAAGAACTACGTCGCCGGGAGCTGGGGGCCGCCGGCTGCGACGGCTCTCATCGAGCGCGACGGACGGACATGGCACGAGGAGCTTAGCTGATGGCCAATGCCGCGATCAGGGCCGTCACCGACGCGATCCGGGCCCGAAGTGCCGACCGGCGCGCGGCGTATCTCGAGCGCGTCGCGGCGCAGCGCGCGAAGGGACCACGCCGCTCGACCCTGTCCTGCGGAAACCTCGCGCACGGATTTGCCTCCTGCGCGCCGGGCGACAAGGCGGAACTGAAAGACGGAAGTGCGCCGAACGTCGCGATCGTTTCGGCCTACAACGACATGCTGTCGGCGCATCAGCCCTTCGAGACCTATCCGGCCTTGATCCGCGAGGCGGTCCGCGCCGCCGGCGGCGTGGCGCAGTTCGCCGGCGGAACGCCCGCGATGTGCGACGGCGTCACGCAAGGCCAGATCGGGATGGAGCTGTCGCTGTTCAGCCGCGACACCATCGCGCTGTCGACTGCCATCGCCCTGTCGCACGACATGTTCGATGCGGCTCTTTGTCTTGGCGTCTGCGACAAGATCGTGCCGGGCCTCGTCATGGGGGCATTGGCCTACGGCCACCTGCCGTTCGTGTTCATTCCGGCCGGCCCGATGTCGTCGGGACTGCCGAACGGCGAGAAGGGTCGCATCCGGCAACTCTATGCGGAGGGCAAGCTCGGCCGTGCCGATCTTCTAGCGGCCGAAGCCGCCTCGTATCACGGTCCGGGAACCTGCACGTTCTACGGAACCGCCAATTCCAACCAGATGCTGATGGAGATCATGGGGCTGCACCTTCCCGGTGCAAGCTTCCCCAATCCCGACAGCGTCCTGCGCGATCCGTTCACGCGCGCGGCGGCCGTGCGCGCGGTCGAACTCGCGCGTGCCGGCGAGGCGGCGATCGGCGAGATCCTCGACGAGCGGGCCTTCGTCAACGGGATCGTCGGCCTGCTCGCGACCGGCGGGTCGACGAACCACACGATCCATCTCGTCGCCATGGCGCGGGCGGCGGGCATCGTGCTCCGCTGGGACGATTTCGATGCCCTTTCGGCGGTCGTACCGCAATTGACGCGCATCTACCCGAACGGCTCGGCCGACGTGAACCACTTCCACGCGGCCGGCGGCATGGCGTTCCTCGTGCGCGAACTTCTGGCGGCAGGTCTACTCCACGACGATGTCCGCACGATCGCCGGAACGGGGCTCGGTGCCTACGCGCGCGAAGCCTGGCTGGATGCAGGGCGGCTTGCCTGGCGCGACGGCGCCGCCGCGACGGGCGACGACAAGGTGCTGCGGCCGGTCGAGCACCCCTTCGATCCGCAAGGCGGCATCCGGACGATGTCGGGCAATCTCGGTCGGGCCGTCGTCAAGGTCTCGGCCGTCGCACCCGCGCATCGGCGGATCGAAGCGCCGGCGCGCGTCTTCGAGAGCCAATCCGATCTCCAGCAGGCGTTTGCCCGGAGCGAGCTGACCGGCGATTTCGTCGCGGTGATCCGCTTCCAGGGGCCGCGTGCCAACGGAATGCCCGAGCTTCACAAGCTGACGCCGCTGCTGGGCGTTCTCCAGGACCGTGGGCAGCGCGTGGCGCTGCTGACCGACGGCCGCATGTCGGGCGCTTCGGGCAAGATTCTCGCGGCGATCCATCTGTCGCCGGAGGCGGCCTGCGGCGGCATGCTCGCCCGCATACGCGACGGCGACATCATCCGCCTCGATGCGGAACTCGGACTTGCGGAAGTGGCGGTCGACGCGCACGACCTTGCCGCGAGGTCACCTGCCATGCTTGCACCGGAAGCCAACCACTGGGGGTATGGGCGCGAGCTGTTCGCCGTGTTCCGCCAGAATGTCGGCGATGCGGAGGAGGGTGCGACGATCCTGCAGCCGGGGCCGCCCGAGCGGGCGGATGTGAAATGTCCGGCGTGATCGACGATCTGCGCGCCCGTCTGCCGCATCTTCCCCGACAGGAAGCGGCGGTCGCGCGCGCGGTGCTGGCCGATCCGAACGCGGCATTGCACGTCGCCATCGCAAGGCTTGCGCGCCATGCTTCGGTCAGCCAGCCGACCGTGCTCCGGTTCTGCCGCTCGCTGGGCTACTCCGGGTTTCCCGAGTTCAAGGTGGCACTCGCGCAGAGCCTCGTTTCCGGTGTGGCCTATGTCAGCGCGCATGTGGAGCCCGGCGACGAAGCCGCTGCCTATGCGCCGAAGGTCGTCGATGCCGCGACGGCGGCATTGCGCGCGGCGCGCAACCGGATGGATACCGACAGGATCGCGGAAGCCGTCGGACTGCTTGGCGGAGCGCGCCAGATACTGGTTTGCGGCTTCGGCGGTTCGGCCGCGACCGCGGTCGACGCCGTCCACAAGCTTACGCGATTCCAGATCCCCTGCCGGCAGCTTGCCGACCCGCTGCTGGCCGCGATGGCGATCGAGTCCGCCGAACCGGATACCGACGTCCTGTTCGTCATATCCAACACCGGGCGGACGCGGGCCCTCATCGATATCGCCGCCGCCGCCCGGGCGAGGGGCATCGATGTGGTCGCACTCACGGCACCGGATACGCCGATCGCCGACGCCGCGACGGTCGCGATCCTTGCCGAGCCGGCGGAGGACGCCGAGATGTTCACGCCGATGGCTTCGCGCATCGTGCAGCTGGCGCTGATCGACGTGCTGATGACGGGACTTGCGATCCGGCTGGGCGCGCAGGTGCATGACCGGTTGGGCCGGATCAAACGGGCTTTGGCCGGCACGCGGACGACACGCGGCGAACGGCGATGAGCAAGGCCTTCACCAAGGAGACGGACCGGGAAGAGCTGCCGGACGACGATCCGCTGCCGCCGCTGCCGCCGGGTACGCGCAACTACATCACGCCGGCCGGCTGGCAGCGCCTGCAGGACGAGCTTCGAAACCTGCTCAGGGTCGAGCGGCCGAAGGTCGTGGAGACGGTGTCGTGGGCGGCGGGCAACGGCGACCGGTCGGAGAATGGCGACTACATATACGGCAAGCGCCGGCTCCGGGAGATCGACCGGCGTGTCCGTTTCCTGTCCAAGCGCCTCGAGATCGCGGAAATCGTCGATCCCCAGTTGCAGAAGAATCGCAGCCAGGTTTTTTTCGGCGCGCGCGTGACCTTCGTGAACGCACGCGACGAGGAACTGACGGTGCGGATCGTGGGCATCGACGAGACGCGCGGCGAAGCGGGCGAGATCGCCTGGATTTCGCCCGTCGCAAGGGCGCTCCTGCGCGTGCGGGTCGGCGATACCGTCGAGGTCCGCACGCCTGCCGGCACCGACCAGCTCGAGGTCCTGGCGATCGCGTATCCGCCGGTCGGGACGTCTAGCGGGTAAGCGTCCAGTCCTGATCGGCCGGAAACCGGCGCGCGACGAACCTGTAGGTCGCGCGCATCATCATCTCGAGACGCTTGGAACGTGAGGCCGCTTCCTCGTCCTTCCACTCCTCGATCAACGCGTCCCATATCATCAGGCGCTGGTGGAGCCCATCGCGGTTCTTGCGGATGAACGCGACCATTTCCTCCGGCTTGCGCACCACGTTCAGGATCTCGGCGAATTGCGCGTCGACATTCGCGAACGCGTTCTTGTATTCCTCGATCGGCGTGCGTATCAGGATGCTCACACGATAGATCTCCTCCGAAAGGCCGCCTGAATTCTTGTAGAGCCGGCCGGCCGACAGGATGCGCGCGGAAATACGGTTGACCAGCCCGTAACGTTCCCGCAGGCCCTCGATGTAGGAAAGCTCGCGGGAAATCCGCTCGATGATGCCCAGTACCGTCTTCTGGTTGCCGAGCATATCGCCCAGCTTCTCCTGGACGATCTTGAGCGCCGCCGTGCGTCGGGCCTCGAACTTCGCGTCGTTGGACAAGGCGGCGGCGCCGATCTCGGCGTGTGCGGGGTCGAACGGCGTGCCGTCGACCGCGACGAGGGCCGCGAGCATGCGTCCGCGCGCGCGATCGAGCTGCTCGGGTCCCACGCTCCAGGATGCGGAGCCGTCGAGAATTTCCGCCGGAATCGAATCGCCGGGCCGGATTTCGCGGACATGGGTCAGGCCGCGCATGGCCACGTTCAGCAGGCGCGTATCGTCCTCGGTGAAATCCTTGAACATCTTCATCAGCGGGCCGAGCGGAAGGAACGCGCGTACCTCGCCAAGCGGCAGCGACAGGCCCGGATCGCCCGTATTCGGATCCGACGTGATGCAGCAATCGGGAATGGCGAAAATCTTGTGATCGAAAAGGAAATGCGTGCTCTTGGTGTAGTCCTTGGGCGCCGGGATCTCCTGCGCCTCTTCGGAAGTCGCCTTGCCGTCGACGCCCTCGGTTTCCTCGGTCATTGTCGGATTCTTCCGGCGCTCGGTCGGACGCGCATTGCGTATCGAATGTCGTGGAGGAGGAGTGTCGCTCCGTCCTCCATGGAATTCAATGCCTTGAAGGCGTTTCTAGCGACGCCGCTGCGGAATGGCCGTCGTCCGGATCTCGCGGACCGATTCTTCGGCCATCCAGCGCGCCATGTCGGCGATTTCCTGACGTTTGACGCGCGAAAGGCTGTCGAAAGCCGCCTTGGCAATGAGCCAGTCGAGGCCGTCGTCCGTACGCATGGCTTTCTCGACATCCCTGACGATCGCATCGTCCGGACCTAGCACGGAAGCCATAGCTCGAAGCACGATGTCGTTTTGCATCTGTTTGCGCCGGGGGACTACCTTCCGTGTATGCAGGGCGCGGTTCGAGTCGGTCAACAGATCAGATGGATTTCTAATCCTGACCGCCCGCAAAATGCGAATGAAAATAAGGATCTGACCCTTGACGACCCCGTGATTTCGATCAGAATCGCGGGATGATTCGTCGTGTGACCAAATGCGCCGTCTTCTGGGCGGGGCTCGTGCTGTTGTCTGGCGGTGTCGTATCCGATGCTTACGCGCAAAGCGACACGTGCCGGATCATGCGGGCGGCGAAGTGCGAGGGCGCCAATCTCGAAGGGCGCGACCTTCGCGGGGCCAACCTTCGCGATGCCAACATGAAGGGCGCCCGGCTGCGCGGCGCCAACCTGACGGGAGCCGATCTCGGCAGCGCCAATTTCTCGGATGCGGACATGCGCTTCGCCAACCTTGCCGGTGCGGCACTCTTCGGCGTCATTTTCGTCAATACCGACCTGACCGGTGCCGGGCTCCGGTTCCAGGACATCAAGTCCGATACGGATCTGTCCGGCGCCACGATGCCGGACGGCAAGCGTTGCGCGTCGCCGTCCATCGGCGACTGCAAGAACCCGACTGCGGCGCCGCCGGCGCCCCAGCGACGCTGACACGCGCGTCAAGCCGGGCCGGCTGACCGTATTGTCCCGCATGCCCCCGGAAGAACCGCAAGACACCCATGCCATCGAGATCGCCCGGCTCCGGCGCGAGATTGCGCGCGAACGCGCGCTCCTGCGCGCGGTGCTGGACAACATGGACGAAGGCGTCGTCGTTTCGGACGCCGGATTCAAGGTCGTCGCCTACAACCAGCGCTTCGTCGACTATTATGCCGTCCCGCCGGAGGTGACGAAGGCAGCCGACCCGCAGCGCGAAATGGCGCGGTTCATGGTCGCGCGCGGCGCGCTCGACGTGCAGGCCGCCTTCCGGACATGGCGGGAAGGGTCGCAAGGCGCGACGTTCGAGGTGTCGCGCCCCGACGGGCGCGTGCTGGAGGTCCATTCCAACCCGCTGCCCGAAGGCGGCTTCGTTTCGACCTATATCGACGTGACGGACCGCAAGCGCGCGCAGGCCGAACTCGTGCGGATGCGCCAGTTCGCCGAATCCGCGAATGACGCCAAGTCGCGTTTCCTTGCGGCGATGAGCCACGAGATCCGCACGCCGATGAATGGCGTGCTCGCGATGCTGGAACTCCTGCACGATACCGGCCTCGACGGCGAACAGGATTCGATGGTCGAGATCGTGCGCGAAAGCGCGTCATCGCTGCTGAAGATCATCGACGACATCCTGGATTTCTCGAAAATAGAAGCCGGCAGGCTCGATCTCGAGCGCATCGAGATCGTGCCGTGCACGATCGTCGAGAGCGTCGTCGAGACGCTGGCCCCCCAGGCGCGGCGCAAGGGCCTCGAGCTTACGTCGCGGATCGATCCCGGCGTGCCGGCCGTCGTCCTGGGCGATCCGGTCCGGCTCCGGCAGATCCTGTTCAATCTGGTCGGCAATGCCATCAAGTTCACCGAGCAAGGCGAGGTCGCGGTCGAGGTCGCGCCGGCCGCGAACGCCGAAGCCGGCACCTTGCGCTTTTCCGTCCGGGACACCGGGATCGGTCTCGATGCCGAGGCCATCGGACGTCTGTTCCAGCCCTTCAGCCAGGCCGACACGTCGACGACGCGCCGTTTCGGCGGAACCGGCCTCGGCCTTTCGATCTCGACGCGCCTCGTCGAGCTGATGGGCGGCCGGCTGGCCGTCGACAGCAAGCCGGGCGCCGGTTCGACATTCTCGTTCGCGATCAGGCTCGATGTGTCGGCGGCGAAGGAAGCCCCGCTCTCGCTTGCGGGCAAGCGCGTCGCGGTCGTCGAGCCCCGGACGACATCGCGCGAGATTTTCGAGACGTACCTGTCGGCGGCGGGCGCCCATGTCGTCTGCGTGGCCGAGCCGCGCGCGGCACTCGACCTGATCGAGCGGGCGGCCGAAAGCGGAACGCCGTTCGATGCCGTGATCGTCGATTTCGCCCTCGGCGACATCGACGGGATCGTGCTCGGCGAGACGATCCGCGGGACGCCGCTGCTCTTCGAGACGCGGATCGTCCTGACGAGCGCCGCGGACCGGTCGGGTCTGCGCAAGAAGGCGCTCGATCGCGGCATCGACGCGTTCCTCCAGAAGCCGGTGCGGCGGGACATGCTGCTGCGCGCCGTTCTCGGCGGGCCGGTCGACGCCACGCCGCGTCCGGCAAGCACGGTCAAGCCGGTCGCAGGCGGGCTTGTGCTGGTGGCCGAAGACAATCCGACCAACCGGGCGGTCGTTACCCGCCAGCTTGCGAAGCTCGGCTATTCGCACGAAGTCGTCGGCGACGGGCGGTCGGCCTTCGAGCGCTGGCGCAAGGGCGGGCTCGACGCGATCCTGACCGACTGCCACATGCCCGTCTGGGACGGCTTCGAACTGGTGAAGCAGATCCGTTCGGCGGAGCTGGGCGGCTCGACGCACACCCCCATCGTCGCCTTGACCGCGAACGCGCTGGCCGGGGAGGCGGAGCGGTGCCTTGCCGCCGGCATGGACGATTTCGTCGCAAAG
>JBIKWI010000245.1:0-4428 GCA_044356395.1 Tagaea sp.
TCGACCTCGTCGAACCCTTCGCCTTCGAAGAACGCGCGCGTGGCGCGAAGTACAAGCTGGCGCCTGGCGAGGTTCTCGCGCCGCATGGCGAAGCGGTCGGGGCGCCACCACGGGGCGGGGCCAAGCCTGGCGACGGGCTCAGACATCGACGAGCCTCGAACCCTGCGCCTGTGCCAGTTCGGCCATGCGCGCGCGGTCGGGACCGTCATATCGGATCGCGCGGATACCGCTGCGCAGGGCGCCGAGTGCCGCCCCCGGACTGTCGCCGCAATCGAGCACCGCTTCGGCCAGCGTGTCGGGGAACTCGGCCGCAAGCTCGGCCGTCAGGGCCGCGAACCATTGCGGACCGGCCGAAATCGCCCCATCGGGAATGCTGGCCAGCGTCACGCGGACCCCGCGCGCCTTTGCCGCGGCGAGGGCCGCGCGACCGTCTTCAAGACCGCGGATGCGCATTGTGTCCATGCGGCCGGAAACTAGCCGCTCGGCTCCGGCTAGGCCAGAACGATGTCGAAGGCCGACAGCAGCGCGTCGGGTTCCGCACCGGCAAGTGCCACCGGCGGCACCGTAAGTTCGCGCCGCGCGCTTCCCGGCACGAAATAGAGCTGCGTCGTCAGCACGCGCCGCCCGGCGGCCGTGACGCGGAAATGCACGTGCGGCGGGCGGCCGCGATAGGCGACCGGCAGGATCGTGCGGAAGGAATAGGCCCCGGCCGCATCCGCGACCGTCCGGCCATAACCCTGGAAGGCCTCGTCGCGCGCGCCGGCGATCGCACCCTGCGGATGGATGTAGTTGCCGCGCGCGTCGGTCTGCCAGATCTCGACGGCGGCACCGGAAAGCGCCGTGCCGTCGGTCGCGCGCACCGTCCCGCGGATGTGCAGGCGCCGTCCCTCGGCCTCGCGGGCAGCACCGGCGAGGCGCACCAGATCGCCGTCGGCGTCGGCCGGCAGGCGGGTCGGATAGAACGGCCCTTCGACGTCGGCGGGCGTGGGCGCAAGGTACTGCTGGGCGGCACCGGGGCCGGCGACGAGACCGGCCCCGAGCGTGCCCGCGACGGCGAGGAATTCGCGCCGCCCGCGCATGTCAGCCGAGCTTCGCCATCGCGGCGGCCGTGTCCGACATCCGGTTGGAGAAGCCCCACTCGTTGTCGTACCAGCTCAGCACGCGCACGAGGTTGCCCTCGATCACCTGCGTCTGCGTGAGATCGAAGGTCGAGCTTGCCGGGTTGTGGTTGAAGTCCGACGAGACCAGTTCCTCGGCCGTCGTCTCGAGGACGCCCTTGAGGCGGCCCTGCGAGGCGGCGAGCACGGCTTTGTTCACTTCCTCGACCGTCGTGTTGCGCTTGGCGATGAACTTGAAGTCGATCATCGACACGTTGGGCGTGGGCACGCGGATGGCAGTACCATCGAGCTTGCCCTTCAGTTCCGGCATCACGAGCCCGACGGCCTTGGCGGCACCGGTCGAGGTCGGGATCATGTTGCACGCGGCCGCGCGCGCACGGCGCAGGTCCTTGTGCAGCGTGTCGACCGTGCTCTGGTCGCCCGTGTAGGAATGGATCGTCGTCATGTAGCCCTTCTCGATGCCGAACGCCTCGTGCATCACGAAGGCGACGGGGGCAAGGCAGTTGGTCGTGCAGCTCGCGTTCGACACGATCGTGTGCTCGGCCTTGAGCTTGTCGTGGTTCACGCCGTAGACGACCGTCAGGTCCACGCCGTCGGCCGGGGCCGAGACGAGCACCTTCCTGCCGCCCGCCTCGATGTGCTTGGCCGCCTGCTCGCGCTTCGTGAAGATGCCGGTGCATTCCATAACGATGTCGACGCCCAGCTCCTTCCACGGCAGCTTGGCCGGGTCGCGCTCGGCGGTGACCTTGATCCTGCCGCGGCCGACATCCATCCAGTCGTCGCCGGTCGTCACGGCCTGCGCCAGCGTGCCGTGCACGGTGTCGTGCTTCAGCAGGTGCGCGTTCGACTTCACGGGGCCGAGGTCGTTGATGCCGACGACCTGGATGTCGGTGCGGCCCGATTCCACGAGGGCGCGCAGCACGAGGCGTCCGATGCGTCCGAACCCGTTGATTGCGACTTTGACGGCCATGATGTTCTCTCCTTGCGGGACGACTTGTATTCTATCGGTCTTCGCGGGGCGCCGAGCCGAAATCGGCTGCGAGCCGCGCGATGAGCCAGGGATGCGCGAAATTAGGGACGGCACCGACCGCACCGACCGCTTCGAGGGCGGCGGCGTCGAGCCCGGTCGTGAGGCCGACCGTATCGATGCCTGCGGCGTGCGCGGCGGCGATACCGGAGCGCGAATCCTCGAACGCGATCGCGGAACCTGCCGGAACGCCGAGACGTTCGAGTGCTGTCGTATAGGGCAGCGGGTCGGGCTTGCCGCGCGCCAGCTCGTCGCCGATCACCAGCGTGTCGAGGCCGAGGCGCGACAGCATCATCTCGGCATTGTCGCGCGGCGCGTTGGTGACGACGGCGGTCTTCAGCTTCCGCGCGGTGGCCCAGTCGAGCAGGGCGGTCAGCCCCTCGGTGCGTTCCATCCGGTCGGCTAGGCTGCGGAACAGCGCTTCCTTGCGCGATGCCAGCTCGCTGCGCCCGGCGGCATCGGCGTCGGGAAACAGCCAGCCCATGATGCTGTCGTTCGTCGCACCCATGATGCGCGACTTGTATTCGTCGTGCGAGACCGCCTTGCCGTAGGGGGCCAGCAGGCGCACGTACGCTTCGAAATGCAGCGCGTCGGTGTCGGTCAACGTGCCGTCGAGATCGAAGAGCAGCGTGTCGCGCATCGTCAGACGAGCTTCTTGGCCGCCGCCGCGATCGCCTCGGCGGTGATGCCGAAGTGCTTGTAGAGATCGGGGGCGGGGGCCGAGGCGCCGAAGCCGGTCATGCCGACGAATGCGCCCTTGCCGTCGATGTAGCGTTCCCAGCCGAATTCGAGGCCGGCCTCGCACACGATGCGCGGGCAGCGCGACGGGCCCATCACTTCCTTGCGGTACTTGGCCGTCTGCCGGTCGAAGGCCTGCGTGCAGGGCATCGACACGACGGCCGCCTTGATGCCGTCGGCGGCGAGCAGCTTGCGCGCTTCCATCGCCAGCATCACTTCCGAGCCGGTCGCGACCAGCGTGGCCTGGCGTTCGCCGTCGGCTTCGGCGAGCACGTAGGCGCCCTTGGCCGAGAGGTTCTCGGTCGTCGGGGCGCTGCGCAGCGTCGGCAGGTTCTGGCGCGTCAGGCACAGCACGCTCGGGCCGTCGGCGCGCGCGATGGCGATCTGCCAGGCTTCGAGCGCTTCGACGGCATCGGCCGGGCGGATCGTCCACACGTTGGGCATCGCGCGCATGGCGGCCAGATGCTCGACCGGCTGGTGCGTGGGGCCGTCTTCGCCAAGGCCGATGGAATCGTGCGTCATCACGTAGATCACGCGCTGGCCCATCAGGGCCGACAGGCGGATCGACGGACGGCAATAGTCGGTGAACACGAAAAACGTGCCGCCGTAGGGGATGAGCCCGCCATGCAGCGCCATGCCGTTCATCGCGGCGGCCATGCCGTGCTCGCGCACGCCATAGTGGATGTAGCTGCCGGCGAAGCTGCCGGGCTTCACGATGCCCTGCGCCTTCGCCTTGGTGTTGTTCGAGCCCGTCAGGTCGGCCGAGCCGCCGGCGAGTTCGGGGACCAGGGCGGTCAGAACGTCGAGCGCGTTCTGCGAGGAGACGCGCGTGGCGATGTTGGGCTTGTCGGCGGCGAGCTTGTCCTTGTAGGCAGCGCACGCCTCGACCCAGCCCTTGGGCAGCTTGCCGTCGAGCACGCGGCGGAATTCCGCGCGCTGAGCCGGTTCGAGCTTGGCCACGCGCCGTTCCCACGACGCGCGCTTGGCGGCACCGGCCGCACCGAAGCCGCGCCATTCGGTCAGGATGTCGGCCGGGATCTGGAAGGGGGCGGAAGTCCAGCCCAGACGCTTGCGCGCGGACTCGATCTCGGCGGCACCCAGCGGGGCGCCGTGGCTGCCGGCCGTGCCGGCCTTCGTCGGCGCGCCGTAGCCGATCGTCGTCTTGCAGGCGATCATCGTGGGCCGGTCGCTGGTCTTCGCGGCCGTGATGGCCGCGTCGATCGCGGCCGGGTCATGGCCGTCGATGGCGACCGCGTTCCAGCCGCAGGCCTTGAAGCGCGCGACCTGATCGTCGGAAACGGCAAGATCCGTAGGCCCGTCGATCGAGATCGAATTGTCGTCGAACAGCACGATCAGCTTGGCGAGGCGCAGATGGCCCGCCAGCGAGATCGCCTCGTGGCTGATGCCTTCCATCAGGCAGCCGTCGCCGGCGATCACGTAGGTGTAGTGGTCGACCACGGCGTCGCCGTAGCGTGCGGCCATCATGCGCTCGGCAAGCGCCATGCCCACGGCATTGGCCAGACCCTGGCCGAGCGGGCCGGTCGT
>JBIKWI010000082.1:0-15177 GCA_044356395.1 Tagaea sp.
CGGTGGTCGCCGTATCATTGTCGTCGCCGAGGCCCATGTCGGCAAGTCGTTCCAGCTGAAGCGCTTCCACGCGCGCGGCCGCGGCCGTTCGGCATCGGTCACCAAGCCCTTCGCCCACCTGACGGTCGTCGTGCGCGAGCGCGACGAGAAGAAGGCCGGCAAGGCCGACGCCAAGAAGGCCGCCTGAGGAGCACGAGAATGGGTCAGAAAATCAATCCGATCGGGCTTCGCCTCGGCATCAACCGCACGTGGGACTCGCGCTGGTTCGCGGGCAACGCGTACGCGCGCCTGCTGCACGAGGACCTTCGCCTGCGCGCCTGGCTGCAGGACAAGCTGCTGCAGGCCGGCCTGTCGCGCGTCGTCATCGAGCGCCCGGCCAAGAAGGCCCGCATCACGCTGCACACCGCCCGCCCGGGCGTCGTGATCGGCAAGAAGGGTGCGGACATCGAGAAGCTGCGCTCGGAAGTGGCCAAGCTCACGAAGGCCGAGGTCAGCCTCAACATCGTCGAGATCCGCAAGCCCGAGATCGACGCCAAGCTGATCGCCGAGAACATCGCCCAGCAGCTCGAGCGCCGCGTGGCGTTCCGCCGCGCGATGAAGCGCTCGGTCCAGTCGGCGATGCGCCTGGGCGCGCTGGGCATCCGCATCAACTGCGCGGGTCGTCTGGGCGGTGCGGAAATCGCCCGCGTCGAGTGGTACCGCGAAGGCCGCGTGCCGCTGCACACGCTGCGCGCCGAGATCGATTTCGGCACGGCGACCGCCAAGACGAACTACGGCACCTGCGGCGTAAAGGTGTGGGTGTTCAAGGGCGAGATCCTGGCACACGACCCCATGGCGCAGGACAAGCGCGCCATGGAACAGCAGCCCGCCCGCTGAGCTCAGAGAAAGACGGATAACGCACCATGCTTTCCCCGAAGCGCACCAAATACCGCAAGGCGCACAAGGGCCGTATCCACGGCAACGCGAAGGGCGGCTTCACGCTGAACTTCGGCGCCTACGGCCTCAAGGCCCTCGAGCCCGAGCGCGTCACCGCGCGCCAGATCGAGGCGGCCCGCCGCACGATCACGCGCCACCTGAAGCGCGCCGGCCGCGTCTGGATCCGCGTGTTCCCGGACGTGCCGGTGTCGAAGAAGCCGGCCGAAGTGCGCATGGGCTCGGGCAAGGGCAGCCCAGAATTCTGGGTCGTGCGCATCAATCCGGGCCGCATCCTGTTCGAGATCGACGGCGTGCCGAAGGCGATCGCCAGCGAGGCGTTCGAGCTGGCGGCCGCCAAGCTTCCCATCAAGACGCGCATGGTTTCGCGTCTGGGCGAGGAGGGCTGAACGCCATGACCAAGCCGACCGAGATCCGCGCGAAGACCGACGACCAGCTCAAGGACCAGCTGGGCGATCTGCGCAAGGAACAGTTCAACCTGCGTTTCCAGAAGGCTTCGGGGCAGCTCGAGAACGTCGCGCGCGTGCGCGTCGTGCGTCGCGACATCGCGCGCATCGAGACCGTCCTGGGCGAGCGCCGCCGCAAGGCAGCGCCTGCCGCCAAAGCCTGACCGCATCCGGAGGACGACCAGAAATGCCCCGCCGCGTACTGCAAGGAATCGTCACCAGCGACTCGATGGACAAGACCGTCACGGTCAAGGTCGAACGTCGCGTGATGCATCCGATCTACAAGAAGTTCATCGTCCGCTCGAAGAAGTATCTGGCGCACGACGAAACCAACCGCTCGAAGGTGGGCGACAACGTCAAGATCCGCGAATGCCGGCCGATTTCCAAGCGCAAGTGCTGGGAAATCGTCGCCGACGAAGCGGCTGCTTGAACAGCGCCCGGAGGACGTAAACCATGATCCAGATGCGCACCAATCTGGAAGTCGCGGACAACTCTGGCGCCCGTCGGGTCCAGTGCATCAAGGTCCTCGGCGGTTCCATGCGCAAGACGGCGACGATCGGCGACGTGATCGTCGTGTCGATCAAAGAGGCGATCCCGCGCGGCCGCGTCAAGAAGGGCGACGTGCACAAGGCGGTCATCGTGCGGACCTCGAAGGAGATCCGCCGGGCCGACGGCTCGTCCGTGCGCTTCGACCGCAACGCCGCCGTCCTCATCAACAAGGAAGGCGAGCCGATCGGCACGCGCATCTTCGGGCCGGTTACGCGCGAACTGCGCGGCAAGGGCTACATGAAGATCATCTCGCTCGCACCGGAGGTGCTGTAATGGCGACGAAGCTCAAGGTCCGCAAGGACGACGAGGTCGTGGTGATTACCGGCCGCGACAAGGGCAAGTCGGGCAAGGTGATCCGCGTGATCCCCGACGAGCTGCGCGTGGTCGTGCAGGGCATCAACATGGTCAAGCGCCACACGCGTCCCGCCCAGGGCCGCCAGGGCGGGATCGTGGAGAAGGAAGCCCCGATCCACGTCTCGAACGTGGCGCATCTCGACCCGAAGGACCGCTCGCCGACCAAGGTCGGCTTCAAGACCGTCGACGGCCGCAAGCTCCGCTTCGCGCGCAAGTCCGGCGAACTGATTGATCGGTGATCGTCATGGCAACTCGCCTCCAGGAAAACTACGACAAGTCGATCAAGCCGGCGCTGATGAAGCAGTTCGGGTACAAGAGCCCGATGCAGGTCCCGCGCCTGGAGAAGATCGTCGTCAACATGGGCGTGGGCGAAGCCGCCCACGACGCCAAGAAGCTCGAGGCGGCGGTTTCCGAACTCGCGGCGATCACCGGCCAGAAGCCGTCCGTGATCAAGGCGAAGAAGGCGATCGCGAACTTCAAGCTGCGCCGCGGCCTGCCGATCGGCGCCAAGGTGACGCTGCGCGGCGCGCGCATGTACGAGTTCCTCGACCGTCTGGTGACGATCGCGCTGCCGCGCGTGCGCGACTTCCGCGGCCTCTCGGGCAAGTCGTTCGACGGGCGCGGCAACTACTCGCTGGGCATCAAGGAGCAGATCGTGTTTCCCGAGATCAACTACGACCGCATCGATCAGGTCCGGGGCATGGACATCATCATCGTCACGACGGCCAAGTCGAACGAGGAGGCCAAGGCCCTCCTGAAGTCGTTCGACATGCCGTTCTACAACTGACGCGCCGGGAAGGACCGACATGGCCAAGAAAAGCGCAGTCGAGAAGAACAAGCGCCGCGAGCGCATGGCGAAGCAGTTCGCCGGCAAGCGCGCGCGCCTGAAGCAGACGGCGGAAGACGAATCGCTTTCGCCGGAGGACCGCTTCGAAGCGCGCCTCAAGCTCGCCGCGTTGCCCCGCAACTCGGCGCCCACCCGCGTACGTCTGCGCTGCGAGCTTACGGGCCGTTCGCGCGGCAACTATCGGAAATTCAAGCTGTGCCGCATCAAGCTGCGCGAGCTCGCCTCCGTGGGTCAGATCCCCGGAATGGTCAAGGCGAGCTGGTAACGGCGAAACGGCGAAGGAAGGATTACGGACATGGCGATGAGCGATCCCCTTGGCGATATGCTTTCGCGCATCCGCAACGCGCAGTCGCAGGGCCGGACGGTAGTTGACGTCCCGGCTTCGAAGCTGCGCAAGAGCGTGCTGGATGTGCTGGAGCGCGAGGGCTACATCCGTGGCTACGCGAGCATCGACCGCAAGACGTCGATCCCCGAACTGACGGTCGAACTCAAGTATCACGAGGGCGAACCGGTCATTAAGGAGATCGCGCGCGTGTCGAAGCCGGGTCGTCGCGTCTATGCGAAGATCCGCGACCTGCCGAAGTTCTACGGCGGTCTCGGCATCTCGATCCTGTCGACGCCGCGTGGCGTCATGTCGGACAGCGAGGCCCGCGCCCAAAACGTGGGCGGCGAAGTCCTCTGCACCGTGTTCTGATCGGGAGGCCGGAAAAGCCATGTCGCGTATCGGAAAGAACCCGGTGACCGTTCCCCAGGGCGTGACCGTCGAGGTCAAGGGCCAGGACGTCATCGTTGCGGGCAAGCTGGGGCGCAAGTCGCTCACGCTGCACCGCGAAGTGTCGGCTGCCGTCAAGGACGGCAAGATCGTCTTCGTGCCGAAGAGCCAGTCCAAGCTGGCGCGCTCGGCGTGGGGCACCTCGCGCGCCCTCGT
Source organism: Tagaea sp. (assembly GCA_044356395.1). Lineage (GTDB taxonomy): Bacteria > Pseudomonadota > Alphaproteobacteria > CACIAM-22H2 > CACIAM-22H2 > Tagaea. The sequence goes on from JBIKWI010000082.1 coordinate 4,058, forward strand.
GGCCAACATGGTCAAGGGCGCCCAGGTCGGCTTCTCGCGCGATCTCGAGATCAACGGCGTGGGTTTCCGCGCCGACGTGCAGGGCAAGAACCTGCTCCTCAAGATCGGCTTCAGCCACGAGATCGTGTTCCCGATCCCCGAAGGGATCACGATCAAGGTCGGCGAAAAGAACGTCGCGCTCACCGTGACCGGTTCGGACCGCCAGCAGGTCGGCCAGGTCGCGGCGGAGATCCGTCAGCTGCGCAAGCCGGAGCCCTACAAGGGCAAGGGCATCAAGTACGCAGACGAGACGATCCGCCGCAAAGAAGGCAAGAAGAAGTAAGGAACCGGACCCATGGACAAGGCAAAGCTCTTGCACGACCGCCGCACGGCGCGGGTGCGGCACTCGCTGCGCCGGAAGTCGGGCGGCCGGGTTCGGCTGTCGATCTTCCGCTCGTCGAAGCACATCTACGCGCAGGTCATCGACGACACGCAGGGCCTCACGATCGCGGCCGCGTCGAGCGTCGACAAGGAACTGAAGGGCTCGCTGAAAGGCGGCGGCGATCTGGACGCGGCGAAGGCCGTGGGCCTGCTCGTCGCCAAGCGCGCCATCGCCGCGGGCATCAAGGAAGTCGCCTTCGATCGCGGCGGCTATCGCTATCACGGTCGCGTTCGTGCGCTGGCGGATGCCGCGCGCGAAGGCGGACTGTCGTTCTGATTTTGGATTCCAGGAAGGTATAGCCCATGGCACGCAAGGGTGGAGAAGGCGAACGCGGTCGCGGCCGGCGCGACCAGTCCGAACGTCCGCGCGATCGCGACGAGGTCGAACTGGTCGAGAAGCTGGTCGCCATCAACCGCGTCGCGAAGGTCGTGAAGGGCGGCAAGCGCTTCGGCTTCGCGGCGATCGTCGTCGTGGGCGACGGCAAGGGCAAGGTCGGCTACGGCACCGGCAAGGCCCGCGAGGTTCCCGAAGCGATCCGCAAGGCGACCGAGTACGCCAAGCGCGCGATGGTGCGCGTGCCGCTGCGCGAAGGCCGCACGCTGCACCACGACGTGCGCGGCCATTTCGGCGCGGGCTACGTCGTGCTGCGCACGGCCGAGCCGGGTACCGGCATCATCGCCGGCGGCCCGATGCGTGCGATCTTCGAGAGCCTCGGGATCCAGGACATCGTCGCCAAGTCGACGGGCACGTCCAATCCGCACAACATGATCAAGGCGACGTTCGACGCGTTCACCCGCATGTCGAGCCCGCGCAACGTCGCCGCCAAGCGCGGCAAGAAGATCGGCGATATCGTCGGCCGTCGCGAGACGGACGGCACCACGGCCGCCGCCTGATCCCGGAGAAACCGATGTCCGCCAAGAAGACCCTCAAGGTCAAGCAGATCGCCAGCGTCGCCGGGCGCGCGCCGGGCCAGAAGGAGACCCTCACCGGTCTCGGCCTCCGGCGCGTCGGCAACGTGCGCGTCCTCGAGGACACGCCCTCGGTCCGCGGCATGATCCGCAAAGTCCAGCACCTGGTGCGCGTGGAAGCCTGACGCGAATTCCCGCGCCAGACATCCGCCCACCCAGATCCGAACGGAACGTCACATGAAGCTCAATCAGATTCGCGACAACGCCGGTGCGCGCAAGACCCGCAAGCTCCTCGGGCGCGGCATCGGCTCGGGCCTCGGCAAGACGTCGGGCCGCGGCGGCAAGGGCCAGACCGCGCGTTCGGGCGTGGCGCTCAACGGCTTCGAGGGCGGCCAGACCCCGATCTACCGCCGCATTCCCAAGCGCGGTTTCAACAACGTCTTCCGCCTCGAGTACCAGGAAATCAACCTGGGCAAGCTCCAGTGGGCGATCGACGAGAAGCGCATCGACGCCTCCAAGCCGGTCGACGTCGCGACCCTCGTCAAGGCGGGCATCCTGCGCCGCGCGTTCGACGGGCTGCGCGTGCTCGGCGACGGCGGCGACGACTTCAAGGCGAAGGTCACCATCGTGGCGCACGGCGCCACGAAGAGCGCCATCGCCGCGGTCGAGAAGGCCGGCGGCAAGATCGAGATCGTCGTCACCGCCCGCGAGAAGGTCGAAGCGGACGCGCAGAAGAAGCGCGACCGCCAGGCCAAGCGCAAGGCCAAGGACGCCAAGAAGGGCGGAGCCCCCAAGACGGCCGCTTGAACGCTCGTCAGGATCGACCCAACCTCAGTAGTCGGGACCGGATCGGAGAGACGAGAATCGAATGGCATCGGCGGCAGAACAGCTCGCGCAGTCCCTGAACTGGGGCGCGTTTTCCAAGGCGACGGAGCTCAAGAAGCGGCTCTGGTTCACGCTTGGCGCGCTCGTCGTTTACCGGATCGGCACCTACATCCCGATTCCCGGCATCGATCCGGGGATCCTGCGGGAAATCTTCGAATCCCAGCGCGGCGGCATCCTGGGCATGTTCGACATGTTCTCGGGCGGCGCGCTCGGGCGCATGACGCTGTTCGCGCTCAACATCATGCCGTACATCACGGCGTCGATCATCATCCAGCTGATGTCGGCCGTCTCGCCCACCCTCGAAGCCCTCAAGAAGGAAGGCGAGGCGGGGCGCAAGACGCTCAACCAGTACACGCGCTATCTCACGCTGTTCCTGGCCGTCTTCCAGTCCTTCGGCATCGCCGTCGGGCTCGAGGGCATGCGCGGTTCGGTCGGGGCCGCGGTCATCGATCCGGGCCTCGCGTTCCGCTTCACCTGCGTGGTCACGCTCACCGGCGGCACGATGTTCCTGATGTGGCTGGGCGAGCAGATCACCCAGCGCGGCGTGGGCAACGGCATCTCGCTGATCATCTTCGCCGGCATCATCGCCAACCTGCCGTCGGCACTCGGCAACACGCTCGAGATGGGCCGCACCGGCGCGATCTCGACGTTCGTCATCCTCGTGCTGATGGTCATGTCGGTGCTGGTCGTCATGGCGATCGTGTTCATCGAGCGCGCCCAGCGCCGCATCATCGTGCAGTACCCGAAGCGCCAGGTCGGCAACAAGATGTTCGGCGGCGAGTCCTCGCACCTGCCGCTCAAGCTCAACACGTCGGGCGTCATCCCGCCGATCTTCGCCTCGTCGCTGCTGCTGCTGCCGCTGACCTTCGCGAATTTCAACCAGAACAACGAGATCCCGGTCCTGACCTGGCTGACGACGTATCTGGCGCACGGCCAGCCGCTCTACATCGCGCTGTACGTCTTCCTGATCGTCTTCTTCGCGTTCTTCTACACCGCCGTCGTCTTCAATCCAGCCGAGACGGCCGACAATCTGAAGAAGTACGGCGGTTTCGTGCCGGGGATCCGGCCCGGCAAGAACACGGCCGACTATCTGGACTTCGTCCTGACGCGGCTCACGGTCCTGGGTGCCGCCTATCTCGCCGCGATCTGCGTGCTGCCGGAAATCCTGATCAGCCAGTACTCGGTGCCGTTCTATTTCGGCGGCACGTCGCTGCTGATCGTCGTGTCGGTCACGATGGATACCGTGGCGCAGGTGCACTCGCATCTGCTTGCCCACCAGTACGAGGGCCTCATCAAGAAGTCCAAGCTGCGCGGCGCGCGGCGCTGAACGACAGGGACGGGAGCCGGAGCCATGAACATCGTTCTTTTGGGGCCGCCGGGTGCCGGCAAGGGTACCCAGGCCAAGCGGATCGAGAAGGCTCTCGGGCTCGTCCAGCTTTCGACCGGCGACATGCTGCGTGCCGCGGTCGCCGCCGGCACCGATGTCGGCAAGCAGGCCAAGGCCGTGATGGAGGCGGGCAAGCTCGTCTCGGACGACATCCTGATCGCGATGATCTCGGACCGGATCGGCGAGCCCGACTGCCGGAACGGCTTCATCCTCGACGGCTTTCCGCGCACGGTCGCGCAGGCCGAGGCGCTCGACAAGATGCTGGCCGCCCGCGGCCTGAAGCTGGACCACGTGATCGAGATGCAGGTCGTCGACGCGGCCCTGGTCGAGCGGATCTCCGGCCGTTTCAGCTGCAAGGATTGCGGGGCGGTCTACCACGACAAGACGCGCCCGACCCGGACGGCCGGAAAGTGCGATTCCTGCGGCTCGGCCAACCTAGTCCGCCGCCCGGACGACAAGGCCGAGACGGTCGCGGCCCGCCTGAAGGCCTATCACGACCAGACCGCGCCGATCATCCCCTATTACCGCGCGAAGGGAACCCTGAAGGCGGTGGACGGAATGGCCGAAATGGACGCGGTGACCGGCCTGATCGCGACGGTCCTGGGCAAGCCGGTCGCGGCGATCTGAGGGGCAGGAATGTTGTTCACGCCGGTTGACTCGGAGGGGGCGGACCCTATAATGCGCGCCTCTCGGTGGCCGGCGGGTCATGGCGAGGCGCACGGGTATTGCCTTTGCGCCGCGCTCGCATGGGTACTGGAAACTGGGTTGGGAAGAGGATTTTAGGCATTCGGGCCGCACGCCCCGAACCCCGACGGGTGGGGGTCAAGGCGGCCTCGAACGGAACCGTGGAAACAGGGCGGCTCGCCGCCCATACGAGAGACGAAGGAGACGAGACGTGGCACGTATTGCTGGCGTCAACATTCCCACTGCCAAGCGTGTCGTTATCGCGCTTCGCTACATTTACGGTATCGGTCCGGCGCTTGCCGTCGATATCTGCAAGAAGGTGGGAATCCCCGAAGCCAAGCGCGTGAATCAGCTTTCCGACGAGGAAGTGCTGAAGATCCGCGAATGCATCGATCGCGAGTTCCGCGTCGAGGGCGACCTGCGGCGCGAGATCGCGCTGAACATCAAGCGCCTGATGGACATGGGCGCCTATCGCGGCCTGCGCCATCGCAAGGGCCTGCCGGTGCGCGGCCAGCGCACGCATACGAACGCGCGTACCCGCAAGGGCAAGGCGCGTCCGATCGCTGGCAAGAAGATCGCCACGCGCAAGTAATCCCGAAAAGCCGAGGACCGACCGATGGCCGAGAAGAAAGCAGCTGCCGCTGGCGCGGGACGCCCCCGCCGCCGCGAACGCAAGAACATCACGTCCGGTGTGGCGCACGTCAACGCGTCGTTCAACAACACCATGATCACCATCACCGACGCGCAGGGCAACACGATCTCGTGGTCGTCGTCCGGCACGCAGGGCTTCAAGGGCAGCCGCAAGTCGACGCCGTACGCGGCGCAGATGGCCGCCGAGGACGCCGGCAAGAAGGCGATGGAGCACGGCATGCGCACGCTCGAGGTCGAGGTCAAGGGACCCGGCGCCGGGCGCGAGTCGGCGCTTCGCGCGCTGCAGGCCGTCGGCTTCCAGATCACGTCGATCCGCGACGTGACGCCGATCCCGCACAACGGCTGCCGCCCGCCCAAGCGCCGGCGCGTCTGACGCGAAACCCCTCGTAACGGCGCGACGCGTCTCCGGACGCGCCCCGCGCCGGACTTCGCGACATCGCTTGCGGCGCGCGTGACCGGCCCCCGGAAAAGGGCCATCCGCCGCCGCCCACCTCGAAAGGTGACCCCGTGCTGCAGAAGAACTGGAAAGAACTGATCAAGCCCCAGAAGCTCGATGTCGAGCCGGGCGACGACGCCAAGCGCGAAGCGACCGTGGTCGCCGAGCCGCTGGAGCGCGGCTTCGGCCTGACGCTCGGCAACGCGCTGCGCCGCGTCCTGCTGTCGTCGCTGCAGGGTGCCGCCATCACGTCCATCAAGATCGACGGCGTGCTGCACGAGTTCTCGTCGATCCCCGGCGTGCGCGAAGACGTCACCGACGTCGTCCTCAACGTCAAGGCGATCGGCCTTCGCATGCACGGCGACGGCCCCAAGCGCATCATGCTGAAGGCCAACGGCCCCGGCGAAGTGCGCGCAGGCCAGATCGAGGCCGGCCACGACATCGAGGTGATGAACCCCGACCACGTGATCTGCACGCTCGACGACGGCGCCAAGCTCGTCATGGAAATGACGGTCGAGACCGGCAAGGGCTACGTTCCGGGCGCCACGTCGCGTCCGGCTGACGCGCCCATCGGCATCATCCCGGTCGACGCGCTGTTCAGCCCGGTGCGCAAGGTTTCGTACAAGATCGAGAACACGCGCGTCGGCCAGGTCACCGACTACGACAAGCTCTCGATGAAGATCGAGACGAACGGCGCCGTCACGCCGGAAGATGCCGTGGCGCTCGCCGCGCGCATCCTGCAGGACCAGCTCCAGCTCTTCATCAATTTCGAGGAGCCGAGCATCGAGCGCGTCGAGGAGAAGGTCGGCGACTTGCCGTTCAACAAGAACCTGCTTCTCAAGGTCGATGAGCTCGAGCTGTCGGTCCGTTCGGCCAACTGCCTCAAGAACGACAACATCATCTACATCGGCGATCTCGTGCAGAAGACGGAAGCGGAGATGCTCCGCACGCCGAACTTCGGGCGCAAGTCGCTCAACGAGATCAAGGAAGTCCTGTCGCAGATGGGTCTCCATCTCGGCATGCAGATCGCCGGCTGGCCGCCCGAGAACATCGAAGAGCTGGCCAAGAAACTCGAAGAGCCGTACTGAACGGCGTCTTCGCTGAAGGAGTAAGAAGTCATGCGTCACGGAATGGCCGGCCGGAAGATGGGCCGCACGTCCCCGCACCGTCAGGCGACCCTCGCCAACATGGCGGTGTCGCTGATCGTGCACGAGCAGATCAAGACGACGGTGTCGAAGGCGAAGGAACTGCGCCCCTATGTCGAGCAGCTGATCACGCTCGGCAAGAAGGGCGGCCTCGCCAATCGCCGCCGCGCGCTGTCGATGCTCCAGGACACCATCGTCGCCCAGAAGCTGTTCGGCCCGATCGCCGAGCGCTACAAGGCCCGCAACGGCGGCTACACGCGCGTCCTGCGCGCGGGCATGCGCCATGGTGACGCCGCCTCGCTCGCGGTGATCGAACTCGTCGACCGCGATCCGGCCGCCAAGGGCAAGGCCGACAAGGAACGCGTCGCCGCCGAGCGCGAAGCCGCCGAAAAGACCGAAAAGGAAGGCGCGGCGGCCTGATCGGGCCCCCGACCTCTCCCTGAACTGCCAGAGCGGCGCCGGTCCATACCGGCGCCGCTTCTGATTCCGGGGGACGGGCGCTAAAATCGCTCCATGCGCCGCCTTGCCGTCCTTCTCCTGATTCTCGCCGCCGCCCTGCCGGCCGCCGCGCAGCCGCGCGCGGTGCCGGAAAGCCGCGAGCAGGTGCTGCTGTCGTTCGCCCCGGTGGTCAAGCGCGCGGCGCCTGCGGTCGTCAACATCACCACCAGGCGCGTGCAGCGCGCGATCCCGTCGCCCTTCGCCAACGATCCGATGTTCCGCCGCTTCTTCGGCGACCAGATGCCGGGGATGGGCGAGAAGGTGCAGAACTCGCTGGGCTCGGGCGTCATCGTCGATGCCGGCGGCATCATCGTCACGAACTTCCACGTCATCCGCGGGGCCGAGGAGATCGTCGTGTCGCTCGCCGACCGGCGCGAGTTCGAGGCGAGCGTGCTGCGCGCCGACGAGCGCACCGACCTGGCGGTACTCCGCATCGATGCCGGCGCCGAGCGGCTGCCGTTCCTCGAGATGAAGGATTCCGACGACGTCGAGGTCGGCGACATCGTGCTGGCCATCGGCAACCCCTTCGGCGTCGGCCAGACGGTGACGCAGGGGATCGTGTCGGCCGTCGCGCGCACGATGGTCGGCATCTCCGATTTCCGATTCTTCATCCAGACCGACGCCGCGATCAACCCGGGCAATTCGGGCGGCGCGCTCGTCACGCTCGACGGACGTCTGGTGGGGATCAATACCGCGATCTTCTCGCGCGACGGCGGCTCGAACGGCATCGGCTTCGCGGTGCCGGCGAACATGGTCCAGACGGTCGTGGCGGGCGTGGGCTCCGGCGGGCGGCTGGTGCGCGCGTGGATGGGCGCTTCGGGCCAGACCGTGACCAGCGAGCTTGCCCCGAGCCTCGGTCTTACGCGCCCCGTGGGCGTGGCGCTGACCGACGTGTTCCCCGGCGGTCCCGCCGACAAGGCGGGCTTGAAGCGCGGCGACGTCGTGCTGCAGGTCGAGGGGCGCGAGGTCACCGACAACGAGGCGCTGCGCTTCCGCATCGCGACCCAGCCCGTGGGCCAGACCGTGCGGGTCACTCTCTGGCGCGGCGGCCGCGAAACGTCGGTGCCCGTCACGCTGACCGGGCCGATCGAGAACCCGCCCCGCGACGTGACCCCCATGCGCGGCCAGCATCCGTTGGCCGGTGCCACGCTCGCGAACCTGTCGCCGGCGTTCGTGGAAGAACTCGGGATCGACCTGCCGGCGCGCGGCGTCATCGTCACCGAAGTGCGCCGCGGCAGCCCGGCGGCACAGCTCCGGCTCCAGCCGGGAGATCTGGTCCTGCGCGTCAACGACCGGCCGATCGCGACGGTCGAGGACGCGCGCAAGGCGGCCCAGACGCCGCTGCCCTGGCGCCTGCAGATCCGTCGCGGCGAACGCACGCTCACCACCACGGTCGGCGGATGAAGGGCAGGCTCTCCGGTGCGGCACCCGGCCTGTTCGCGGCCCCGGCGGCGGCACGGCCGCTGGCCGAGCGGCTGCGCCCGGCGACGCTTGGCGAGGTCGCGGGGCAGGACCATCTGCTGACGGGCGACGGGCCGCTCGCGCGCATGCTCGACAACCGCAAGCTCGCCTCGATCGTCCTGTGGGGGCCGCCGGGCTGCGGCAAGACGACGATCGCGCGCCTGCTGGCCGATGCGGTCGGGCTCGAATTCGTGCCGCTGTCGGCCGTGTTCTCGGGCGTTGCCGACCTGCGCAAGGCCTTCGCCGAGGCGGCCGACCGCCGCGCGATGGGCAAGGGCACGCTGCTGTTCGTCGACGAGATCCACCGCTTCAACCGCGCCCAGCAGGACGGCTTCCTGCCCTTCGTCGAGGACGGCACCGTAACGCTCGTGGGGGCGACGACCGAGAACCCGTCCTTCGAGATCAACGCCGCACTGCTGTCGCGCTGCCAGGTGCTGGTCCTCAAGCGCCTCGACGAGGCGACACTGCTCGCATTGCTTGAGAAGGCCGAGCAAGCCGAGGGCCGCAAGCTGCCCGTCACGCCCGACGCGCGGGGTGCCATGATCGCGATGGCCGACGGCGACGGACGCTATCTCTACAATCTCGCCGAACAGGTCTTCCAGCACCGGGGCGATCCGCTCGATACCGACGGCCTCGCACGCGCCGTCCAGCGCCGCGCCCCGCTCTACGACAAGGCGCAGGAAGGGCACTTCAACCTCATATCCGCGCTGCACAAGTCGATGCGCGGCTCCGACGTGGACGCCGCCCTCTACTGGCTCGCGCGCATGCTCGCAGGCGGGGAGGAGCCGCTCTATGTCGTGCGCCGGCTCGTGCGTTTCGCGGTCGAGGACATCGGCATGGCCGATCCGCAGGCGGTCCAGCAGGCGCTGGCTGCCAAGGACGCCTACGACTTCCTCGGCTCGCCCGAGGGCGAACTTGCCATCGCACAGGCGGTCGTCTATCTGGCGACGGCACCCAAGTCGAACGCTGCCTACGCCGCCTTCGGCGCCGCCCAGCGTGCGGCCAAATCGACCGGCTCGCTGATGCCGCCGGCCCATATCCTAAACGCGCCCACGCAGCTGATGAAGGACCTGGGCTACGGCAAGGGCTATGCCTACGACCACGATGCGCCGGACGGTTTCTCGGGCCAGAACTATTTTCCCGACGGCCTCCGGCGCGAAACCTTCTACGATCCCGCCGAACGCGGGTTCGAACGCGAGATCCGCAAGCGTCTCGACTACTGGGCCAAGCTGCGCGAGCGGCGTGTGAGGGAAGAATGACCGGCGTCGTGACCATCCTCGTCAAGATCGACGATGCCGACCAGCGGCTCGACCGCTGGCTGAAGCGCAAGTATCCGGCCCTCGGGCAGGGGCGCATCGAGAAGCTGCTGCGCACCGGGCAGATCCGCGTCGACGGCAAGCGCGCGAAGTCCAGCCAGCGCCTCGAGCCCGAGCAGGCGATCCGCCTGCCGCCGAACATCGAGATGCCGCCGCCGGACGAGCTTTCGGCGCCCGGCGTCGTGCGCGAGCGGCCCAAGGTGTCGAAGGCCGACGCCGAGATGATCCAGGGCTGCGTCATCTACAAGGACGACGACGTCATCGTGCTCAACAAGCCGCCGGGCATCGCCGTGCAGGGCGGGACGGGGACCGAGCGGCACATCGACGGCATGCTCGACGCGCTCCAGTTCGAGGTGGAAGGCCGCCCCAAGCTCGTCCACCGGCTCGACCGCGACACGTCGGGCGTGCTCGTGCTCGCGCGCGGAGCGAAGAACGCGCAGCGTCTGGGCGACTCGTTCCGCCACCGCAACGCGCGCAAGATCTACTGGGCGCTGGTCGCCGGCGTGCCGAAGCCCGCGCAAGGCAAGATCGACATGGCGCTCGCCAAGGAGGCGGGATCGTCGGGCCACGAGCACATGGCCGCGAACGAGGAGGACGGCAAGCGCGCGCTGACGCTCTATTCGACCGTCGACATCGCGGGCGACCGCGCCGCGTGGCTCGTGCTGTGGCCGCGCACGGGGCGCACGCACCAGCTGCGTGTCCATTGCGCCGAGGCGCTCCAGACCCCCGTCGTCGGCGACGGGAAATACGGTGCCGCCAAGGCCCGGCTGGTCGGGGACGGGCTGTCGGCGAAGCTGCACCTGCACGCCCGTTCGATCGAGCTGCCGCATCCGTCGGGCGAGGGCATGCTCAAGGTCCGGGCACCCTTGCCCTTCCATATGCGCAAGACGTGGGAATTCTTCGGCTTCGATCCCGACGCGCGCGTCGATCCGTTCCCGCGCGACTGACGGAAAGCACGATGGCGAGCGATCCTGCGCCGAAACTGGCGATCTTCGATTTCGACGGCACGCTGGTCGACAGCCAGCACGCGATCCAGGCCTGCATGGAAAGCGCGTTCGGCGAACTGGCGCTGCCGCCGCCGGGCCTTGCGCAGACGCATCGCGTGATCGGTCTGCCGCTGGAAAAGTGCATGATGTTGCTGGCCCCCGACCGCGACGGCGCGACCCACGCCCGCCTCGTCGAAGGCTACAAGCGCGCCTTTTTCGAGCTGCGCACCGACGGCGGCATGGTCGAGCCGATGTTCCCGGGCGCGCTCGAAGCGCTCGACGCGCTGCAGGCCGCCGGCTGGCTTCTCGGCATCGCCACCGGCAAGGCCCGCCGGGGGCTTG
>JBIKWI010000083.1:0-15097 GCA_044356395.1 Tagaea sp.
CCGTCGAGGACGGCCGAGCCGACAGTGAACGCGTCGGCACCGGCCGTCGCGAGATCGCGGATCTGCGCCGCCGTGCTCACGCTGCCTGCGACGATCAGCGTGCCGCCGGACAGGGCGCCGCGCGCGGCGCGCACGAGTGCCAGCGGATCGGCCTCGGTGGCGCGATAGGCAAGCAGGTCGACGCCGCCGCAGCCCTGCTTGCGCGCTTCCCGGCAATGTTCCGCGACCAGTTCGGGCGAGCCGCCGAGCTTCGTGGGATGCCCAACGGGCCTGCCGGGGAACGGAAAGTAGCCGGCAAGTTCGCCGAGGACCGACTTCGCCGCCGCCAGGTCCGTGCCGCCGAGGATGCGGTCGACGCCCAATCTGCGTCCGGCCGTCAGCGAGCCGATCACGCTCTGCGGCGAGGTGCTGACCACTTCGAGATACGAGACGGCACGGGCGGCGCGAATCTTCGCGACGAGCCGCTGCATGGTCTCGAAGGGGACGCCGACATCCTTGAAGCCGATATGCCGCACGCCGAGCGCCATGATCGCGTCGACGAGCGCGTCGGCATCCTCGACCGTGCGGTCGCTGCGGGTCAGCATCATGATGAAATCCATCGTGTCTCGCTCCCTGGAGGATCGTCGTTCAGTCGATCTCGATCGTCGCGCGCTGTCCATGATCGCCCTTCAGCGCGCCGAAGGCGGCCGGGTCCATCGCGATCCGGCGCATGCGCAGGACGGTTCCGCGGGTCCGGCTCCAGCGCTCGATCCCGCCTTCGGCCAACCGCAGGCGGCCATGCGCGGCATCCGCATCGGCGCGCAGGCTGACCGGGAGCGGTGCGACCGCTTCGTCCGGCGAACGGAACTGGGGCACGATGTAGCCCACGCCTGCACCGGCCACGATGCGCGTCGCGGCACCGCGCCAGGCCGTTGGCCGGCGTAGGAATGCGGCGGCATTGGCGCCGACGCGCGCGCCCTCGACCGCCGCCCATCCGCTGCTCTCGACGGCCCGCAGGACATTACCTGCCGCGAAGACGCCCGGAAGGTTCGTGCGCCCGTGCTGGTCGACGAGCGGCCCGCCGGTATCGGGATCGATGTCGTCGGTCGACAGAAGGGCGGCATCGGGGACGAAATCGCCGGTGAAGACGAGTGTGTCGCATTCGATGCGGCGCAGGCCGGCCGGCCCATGCACGCTGACGGCCTCGACGCGCGCCGTTCCTTCGATATCTTCGATGTGCGACGCCAGATGGATCGGGATGCCGAGCGCGCGCGCGATCCATCCGGCGGCTGGATAGGACAGGATCCGGTCTTCGGCACCGACCATCGCGACGACCTCGAGCCCGGCGTGGCGCGCGGTCAGCAGGACCGAGAACGCGACATGCTCGGTCCCGACGACGACGGCGCGCCGCCCGCCGACGGCCACGCCGCGCGCGACCATCTGCTGCAACTGGCCGGTCGTCAGCACGCCGCGCTCGGGCCGCCGGCCCGGTACGAGGCGGGCGCTGCGCGGCCGCTCGCGGATGCCGGTCGCCAGCACGACGGCGCGCGGCCGCAGCATGCGATGTCCGGTTTCGGGACCGAGGATCTCGATCTCCGGGCCGGACCGGAGCGCCAGCGCCGATGTCCGCGTGGCGACGGTCACGGTCGACGGATCGAGGGCGCCGATCATGCGCCGTGCGAAACCGGGACCGCTCTGGAGGCGACGGGTGTATTCCCATCCGAAGCCCGGATGCCGGCAGAAGCGCGGCAGGCCGCCGGCGGCATCGTCGCGGTCGATGACGAGGACGGCGCCCGCACCGCCCCGGACGAGGGCATGGGCTGCGGCAAGTCCTGCCGGCCCGGCACCGATCACGACGGCGGGTGCATCGAACTTCGTCATGGCGCCGACAGGCTCTCGAACAGGGACTGGACGCGCGCGGCGCAGTGGAAGCCCTGGCAGCGCCCGAACATCGCGCGCGTGCGCCGTTTGAGCGCCCTGAGCGAGCGCGGGGCTAGCGGCGATGCCATCGCGTCGCGGATCTCGCCCCGCGTGATGCCCTCGCAGTGGCAGACGATCTCGCCGTACGCCGGATCGCCGGAATCCTGCCAGGGGCGCGCGCCGCCGGCCATCAGGCTCGGCACGCGCACCGGCACCGTGGCGGCCTTGCGCGCGGCATGCTTCATGCCGGGCACGATCAGGCCGGCGACATGCTCTGCGATCCCGAGCGCGCCCGAAAGGCCGGTCGACCGGATGCCGGCGACCGTCACCCAGTTTTCCGCCGCGCGCGGGATGATCCGGTATTCCGGCCGGTCGGTCCCCGGCCGCACGCCGCAATAGGTCGCCGTGATCTCGTGTGCGGCGAGGGCGGGCAGGAGGCGGTGCGCCGCCTCGACGAGCGTGGCCAGGCCCTCGCGCGTCGTACGCCAGTCGTCGGGGTCGTCGATCTCCTCGGCGGTCGGGCCCACGAGGACGTTCCCGAAGACCGTCGGCGCCATCAGGATGCCGCGATAGGTGGGCGAGGGGACCGGCTTGACGATCACGTCGAGGAGCGGGCGGGCGCTCTTGTCGTAGACGAGGAACTGGCCGCGGCGCGGCCGGCCGACGAAATCCGCATAGCCGGAGATTGTCTCGACCCGGTCGGCCCACAAGCCGGCGCAGTTGACGACGATGCCGGCCTGGATCGGTCCCTGCGGCGTTTCGAGAGTCCATCCGCCTTCGCGGCGTGTCGCCGCCGTGACGGGCGACGATGCGCGGAACTCGACGCCGTTGGCGAGCGCGTCGCGCGCATAGGCGTAAGGTGTCGAGAACGGATCGACGAGCCCTTCGTCGGGTTCCCAGATGGCGCCGAGCGCGCCGGGTGCAAGGTCGGGTGCACGCGCATAGATCGCGTCGGGACCGACGAGCGATCCCGAGCCGAACCCGGCGGCAAGCGTCTCGTCGTGCAGGGTGTGGAGCCGTCGCATCTCGTCTTCGTTCCACGCGACGGTCAGGCTGCCGGTCGCGAGAAACGGCAGGCCCAGCGACGGCGCCTCGGCGAGATAGCGTTCGTGCCCGCGCGTCACGAGCCGGCATTCGAGCGTCCCGAACGGCGTGTCGGCGCCGGTCGACAGGATCGCGGAGTTTCCCTTGCTCGCCCCGTCGCCGAGATCGCTGCGCGCCTCGATCAGGATCGTGCGCAGGTCGTAGCGCGAGAACTCGCGCGCGATGGCGCAGCCGACGACGCCGGCCCCCACGATCGCGATGTCGCAACGCGCGCTCATGTCGCCATCGCGTCGATGCGCTTCCAGCACAGGGCCGAGTATTCCTCGAGGTCGCCGCGCACGCCGACGAAGTGCCGCTGGGTTTCGCACCACAGCGCCTCGCGAAGCGCCATGACCGGTTCGAGCGCCCGGACAAGCCCGAAGTCGACGCCGCCGCAGGCTTCGACGAAGAGTGCGGCCTGCCGCGCGTCGAGGCCGAAATTCATCACGCAGGCTGCGACGTCGACGGCTGGATCGCCGCGTCCGGCATATTCCCAGTCGACGATCGCGATGCGGTCGGGCGCCACGATCACGTTCTCGGGAATGAGGTCCGCGTGGACGAGCGTGCGATCGGTCAGCCGCGGCGTCGCGGCCAGGATGCCCGCCGCGCGCGTCAGGCTGCGCGCGGACAGCGCGTTGCCGGGAAGGGCCGCAAGATAGCCCCGGCAGACGTCGACCGGATCGAACGGCGGAAGGTCGGCCGGTGCGGGTGCTGCGGCAAGCCGGCCGAGCGCCCGTGCAAGCCGGACCAGAACGTCGTCGGCGACCGGCTGGCCTTGCGCGAGCGCGATGCCGGGAACGAACTCGGTGACGAGGATGCCGTCGGCCGCGTGCAGCACCGCAGGCGAGACGCCGGCCGCAGCCGCAAGGCCGATGCAGCGCAGTTCGGTTTTCCGGCTGATGTTGTGGTGCGGAAGGTCGACGCCGATCCGGGCGAAGTATGTGCGCCCGCCGGCATCGACGCGGAAATTCTCATTCGTTCGCCCGCCGGGGATCGGTGCGATGGCCGGCGCTGCGGCCCAGATCGGCAGGGCCGCCAGTTTCTCCCGGACGGATGCAGCGCCCGTCATGCCTTCGCCTCGATCACCGAAACGCCTGCGGCATCGAGGTCGCGGGCGCTTCCGGCCGGAAGCGCGTCGGTGACGAGGACATCGATATCCGCCGCCGGGATGCCCGACATGCGCGCGTTCCAGCCGAACTTCCGGCCGGTGACCATGGCCACGCAGTGGCGTGCGCGGGCCGCCATCCTGCGCGCGATGCTCGCGTCGTCGGCGTTGGTGTAGCTCATGCCGGCTTCGGCGCTGAAGGCGTCGGCCGACAGGATCGCGCGATCCGCGTTGAACTGTTCGAGCATCGTCTCCGCGATCGGTCCGCCGGTCGCGAGCGACGAGCGCCGCATGAGGCCGCCGAGCAGGCAGACGGTGATGCGCGGGTTCTCGATCAGGATGTGCGCGACGTTCACCGCCGAGACGACGACAAAAAGTTCCAGGTCCGACGCCGCCAGCTCGCGGGCGAATGCCGCGACGGTCGAGCCGTCGTTGAGGAAGAGCGTCTCGCCGTTGCCCACGAGTGCGAGGGTCGCGCGCGCGACGGCCTGCTTCTCGGTGACGTCCTTGCGCTCGCGGATCGCGAACGCCTCCTCGGCCGGACGCGACGACGGCACCGACGCGCCGCCATAGCCGCGCACGGCAGCACCTTCCTGCGCCAGCAGGTCGAGATCGCGGCGGATCGTGGCGCTCGACGCGCCGAGGATGTGGCTGAGTTCGGCTACGGAGACGGTGCCGCGCAGGGCGAGTTCGCGCCGTAGGAGAGCCCGGCGTGCGATCGGGTTGCGGCGCGCGGCGGTCGCGATGCTGTCAGACATGCCGGCAGGATAACGTGTCTGGCTCTCGGATCAATCATTAAACGACATAATAATGATTGATATTGAATCAACGGGATTGCTAAGGTCCGCTCTGGAAAGCAAAGGGCGGGAATTGGCGGCAGCACACGACGACCTGATCGAGCGGCTTCTGGCGGGAACCTGCCCCGATCCGGACGGCGGCCCGAACCTTGCCGTCGCCACGCGGCGCGTGATCGTCGCGCCGTCGCTCGCGGACGATCTTCCCGCATGCCTCGACGGCCTGCCGCTCGGCCGGAAACTCGCGGTGGTCAGCGATCCGACGACGCACCGCGTGCTGGGTGCTGCGGTCGAGCGGGCGCTGGCCGGACGCCGGTCCGTCGCCGGCATCCGTCTCGACGACGCGCCGCATGCCGACGAAGACACGGTCGCCAAGTTCGTCGAAGCCACGCACGATGCCGACGCACTCGTCGCGGTCGGGTCGGGGACGATCAACGACATCTGCAAATACGCCGCCACGCGCGCAGGCAAGCCCTATGTCGCGTTCGCGACGGCGCCGTCGATGAACGGCTATGTGTCGACCAGTGCCGCGATCACCGTGCACGGCCACAAGAAGTCGCTCCCGGCGCCGGCACCGCTCGCGGTGTTTCTCGATCTGGCGATCATGGCGGCGGCACCGCCGCGGATGATCCGCTCGGGGCTGGGCGACAGCCTTTGCCGGTCGACGGCGCAGGCCGACTGGCTGCTCGCCCATCGCCTTCTCGGCCAGCCTTATAGGACGATGCCGTTCGCGCTGCTGGCCGAGGACGAGGGCGCGCTGTTCGCGCAGTCCGACGCGCTGATGCGCGGCGATCTCGGCGCGATGGAGCGGCTCGTGCGCACCTTGATCCTGTCGGGCTTCGGCACGGCGATCTGCGGCAGCAGTCATGCGGCAAGCCAAGGCGAGCACCTGATCAGCCACTACGCCGACATGCTCGGCGATCCCCGATGGCCGGCGGCGTTCCACGGCGAACAGGTCGGCGTCGCCACGCTGACGATGGCGCGCCTGCAGGAGCGCGTGCTCGACGCGCGCACGCTTCGCGTCGAGCCCGACACGTCCGACCGGACGACGCTTGCCGACGTCTTCGGCGAAGAACTTGGCGGCGAATGCTGGAGCGACTTCAGGAAGAAGCGCTTCGACAGGCGCAAGGCCGACGAAGTGAACGAGATCCTCGGCAAACGCTGGGACTCCATCCGTGCCGAGATCGCGGCCGTCATCCGCCCGGCGACGGAACTTGATGCCGTCCTCGCGCGCGCGGGCGCGCCGCGGACGGCGGCCGAGCTGGGCTGGCCGCACGACTTCTATGTGCGGGCCGTCTCGCACGCGCGCCTGATCCGCAACCGCTACACGTTCCTCGATCTTGCGTCGGGTGCCGGTCTGCCGCTCGATTCCTGAGGCGTTCGCCGTCCGGACTTGACCTTGCCGTGGCGGCAAGGCGCATGCCTGCTAGGGTAACAGCCGGAGACAGAGATGACCGCCACGCCCAGTTCCGAAATTCCCGTCGAGACGAGCGAATTCGCCATCGCCGGTATGACCTGCGCTTCGTGCGTCTCGCGCGTCGAGAAGACGATCGGATCGGTCGAGGGCGTCGCGCGCGTGGCGGTGAACCTCGCGACGGAGCGGGCGACGGTCACGTCGTATGTCGGAAAGCTTGCCGCTGGTGCCGTCGAGGCTGCCGCCGGGCGGGCCGGCTACGACGCGCGCCTTGTCGCGGACAAGGCTGCCGCCGATCGCGTGCAGGATGCGAAGACGGCCGAACTCGATGCCTTGCGCCGCGCGACGATCGTGTCGGCCGTCCTCACGGCCCCGATTTTCGTCGTCGAGATGGGCGGACACGCCATCCCGGCGATCCACGACTGGGTCGTCATCCTGTTCGGGCATGGCGGGCTCGATACCGCTTTCTTCGTCCTTGCGACGGTCGTGCTTTTCGGACCCGGCCTGCGCTTCCACACCAAGGGCCTGCCCAACCTGCTGCGGGGCGCGCCCGACATGAACTCGCTCGTGTCGATCGGCACGTTGAGCGCCTACGGATACTCGGTCGTCGCGACCTTCGCCCGGCACCTGCTGCCGGCCGGAACTGCCAACGTCTACTACGAGGCGTCCGTCGTCATCGTCACGCTGATCCTCGCGGGCCGATACCTCGAGGCGCTCAGTCGCGGCCGGACAAGTGCCGCGATCCGCCGGCTGGTCGGCCTGCAGCCGAAGACGGCGCGCCGCATGCGTGACGGCGTGGTCGCCGACGTGCCGCTGGCCGACATCCAGGTCGGCGACCGGATCCAGGTCAGGCCCGGCGAACGGGTTCCGGTCGACGGAACGGTGATCGAGGGGCATTCGCACGTCGACGAAGCGATGATATCGGGCGAGCCGATCCCGGTCCTCAAGTCGGCCGGATCCGAGGTCGTCGGCGGTACGGTCAACACGACCGGAAGCTTCGTGGCGCAGGCAACCCGCGTGGGTGCGGACACGCTGCTTGCGCAGATCGTGCGGATGGTCGAAAGCGCGCAGGGCGCCAAGCTTCCGATCCAGTCGCTGGTGGACCGGATCACCGCATACTTCGTTCCGGCCGTGCTTGTCGTCGCCGGCCTGACTTTCTCCGTGTGGTGGCTGCTCGGACCGGAGCCGTCGCTTGCCTTCGGACTGGTCAATGCCGTCGCCGTCCTGATCGTGGCGTGCCCGTGCGCGATGGGTCTGGCGACGCCGACCTCGATCATGGTCGGCACGGGGCGCGCCGCCGAACTGGGCATCCTTTTCCGCCGCGGGGACGCGCTCGAAGCCCTCCGGCGCGTGACCACGGTCGCGTTCGACAAGACGGGCACGTTAACGATGGGCGGACCGGCGCTGACCGACCTTGTCGCGGCGCCGGGATTCGAGCGCGACCAGGTCCTGCGTCTGGTCGCGTCCGTCGAGGCCCTTTCCGAGCATCCTGCCGCCGCCGCCATCGCCCGGCACGCGCGCGAGGCGGGGCTTGCGCTTTCTCCCGCGCAGGGATTCGAAGCGCTGGCCGGCTACGGCGTGACCGCGCGCACCGACGGCCGGCAGGTCGCGGTCGGGGCCGACCGCTACATGCGGCGTCTGGGGTTGGACGTGGCGGCTTTCGCGCCCGCGGCGGCGGCGTTGGCCGGTTCCGGGAAGTCGCCGCTCTACGTGTCGATCGACGGCGTCGTGGCGGGACTCATCGCGGTCGCCGATCCGCTTCGCCCGAGCAGCCGTGCCGCGATCGACGCCCTGAAGAGCCTGGGACTGCGCACCGTGATGATCTCGGGCGACAACAAGGCGACCGCCCATGCGGTCGCGGCGGAACTCGGCATCGACGAGGTGCTCGCCGAGATCCTGCCCGCCGGAAAGCTCGAGGCGTTGAAATCGCTGGGCTTGGCCGGCGGGCCGGTCGCGTTCGTCGGCGACGGCATCAACGACGCCCCGGCGCTGGCCCAGGCCGATGTCGGAATCGCGGTCGGCACGGGAACGGACATCGCCATCGAAAGCGCCGACGTCGTGCTCATGTCCAGCGACCTCCGGGTGGTCGTCGCGGCGATAGCGCTTTCGAAAGCGACCATGCGCAACATCGAACAGAACCTCTTCTGGGCGTTTGCCTACAACGTCGCCCTGATCCCGGTGGCGGCCGGCGCGCTCTATCCGCACTTCGGCGTCCTGCTGTCGCCGATGATCGCGGCCGGGGCCATGGCGATGTCGAGCCTGTTCGTGCTGTCGAACGCGCTGCGCCTGCGCCGTTTCGCGCCGCCGGCGCTCTCGCGCGCGCAAGGCGAAGTGGGCTAGTCTGCCCCCATGCAGGCTTCCCCCATCGCGTTCGACAACGCCTACGCAAAGCTCCCGCCGCAGTTCCATGCGCGGCTGGCGCCGACCCCCGTCGCGGCACCCCGGCTGCTCCGGCTCAATCTGGCGCTTGCCGACGAGCTCGGTCTCGACGCGAACTGGCTGGCCGGGCCGGACGGCGTGGCGATGCTCGCCGGAAACCGGATGCCCGAGGGGGCCGATCCGCTGGCGATGGTCTATGCCGGCCACCAGTTCGGACATTGGGTTCCGCAGCTGGGCGACGGACGGGCGATCCTGCTGGGCGAGGTGCGCGACCGCGAAGGCGTCCGCCGGGAGATCCAGCTCAAGGGATCGGGGCGCACGCCGTTCTCGCGTTCGGGCGACGGCCGTGCGGCCATCGGCCCTGTCCTGCGCGAGTACATCGTCAGCGAGGCGATGGCAGCACTTGGCATCCGCACGACGCGCTCGCTTGCGGCGGTCGCGACCGGCGAGCGGGTCTATCGGGAAAGCGTCCAGCCCGGTGCGATCCTGACGCGGGTCGCGCGCAGCCATGTCCGCGTGGGGACGTTCCAGTTTTTCGCCGCGCGCGGCGATGCGGCGTCGTTGCGCCAGCTCGCCGACCACGCCATCGCGAATCTCGTCCCCGAAGCGGCCGGCACCGAGGAGCCGTATCGCGCGTTCCTCGACGCGACCGTCGCGCGGACCGCCGATCTGATCGCGAGCTGGCAGCTCGTCGGTTTCATTCATGGCGTGATGAACACCGACAACATGTCGATCGCCGGCGAGACGATCGACTACGGTCCCTGCGCCTTCATGGACGCCTACCATCCCGGAACCGTCTTCAGTTCCATCGACAGCGGCGGGCGCTATGCCTTCGCCAACCAGCCGCGGATCGCGCACTGGAATCTCGCCCAGCTCGCGCAGTCGCTTCTGCCGCTGCTCGGCGCGGACGAGGGCGCCGCCGTCGAAGCGGCCCAGGCGGCGCTCGACGCGTTCCCCGCCCGGTTCGAGGCGTCTTACCTTGCCGGCCTGCGGCGCAAGCTCGGTCTTGGCGCGCCGCGCGAAGGCGATGCGGAGCTGGCGCGCGATCTTCTCGACCGCATGTCCGCGCAGTCCGCCGATTTCACGCTGACGTTCCGGCTTCTGTGCGGCGCGCGTTGCGCCGATGCGTCGGCCGACGGACCGGTGCGCGCCCTGTTCGCCGATCCCGCGGCATTCGACGCGTGGGCGGAGAACTGGCGGCGGCGCCTTGCGGTCGAAGGTTCGGTCGACGAGGCGCGGCAGGCTTCGATGCGCCGCTCCAATCCCGTCTTCATTCCGCGCAACCACCGTGTCGCGGCGGTCCTCGATGCGGCCGAAGCCGGTAATCTGGGCCCGCTCGACGAACTGCTGGCCGTCCTGTCGAAGCCCTTCGACGATCAGCCGGCCCACGCGGGCTATGCCGAACCGCCGAAGCCCCACGAGGTCGTCCACGCGACGTTCTGCGGCACCTGATATGGAGCATCCGACCGACCTGGCGCTTGCCGCAGGCGCCGACATGTTCGGGCTTGCCTTCGCGCTGTTCCTGGCGGGGCTTGCGGGCGGCTTCACGCATTGTGCGGCGATGTGCGGGCCGTTCGTCGTGGCCCAGTCGCTTGCCCGGATCGACGGTCTCGGCATCGAGCGTCTGAAGGGCGTGCTGCTCGCGCCGTACCATCTGGGACGCGCCACCAGCTACATCGCGATCGGCGGGGGGCTCGGCGCCGTCGGCGGGGCCGTATCGGGATTGTCGGGCCTGAACCATGCGCTTGCAGCATTCCTCGTCCTGGCGGCCGGCCTGTTCGTGCTTCAGGCGATCGGACGCGCGCCGTCCGGCAGCGGCGCCGTCGGACGCCGGGTCGCCGCGCTCGTGCGTCCGCTCGTCGCGACGCCCACGGGGTTGAGGGGCTATGCGCTGGGCGTGGGGCTGGGATTCCTGCCGTGCGGTTTCCTCTATGGCGCGTTCGCCGCCGCCGCCGGCAGCGGCGGCGGCATGCAGGGAGCGGTCGCCATGTCGGGCTTCGTCGCCGGCACGTTGCCCGCACTGCTTGTCGTCCAGTTCGCCGGCACGATGGCCGCCCGGCGGTGGCGCACGGCACTCGGCGCACTGGCACCGCTGCTGCTGCTGTTCAACGCGGCAGCGCTGCTGCTGATCGCCTGGCGGCTGGTCAGCTAGGTTCGGGAACGGCGACGAGGTCCTTGTAGCAGTGCCATGTCGCGTGGCCGATCAGCGGCATCGTCACGGCAAGGCCGAGAAAGAACGGCAGCATCCCGAAAAACGTGAAGGCGCAGATCAGCAGCGCCCAGAGCGTCATCGGCTTGAAGTTCTCGCGCACGGCCACGAACGACGTGGCGATCGCGACCCATACCGGCGTGTCGGGCCGGTCCAGCAGCATCGGGATCGACACGGCCGAGATCGCGAAGACGGCAGCCGCGAGCACGAACCCGACGGCGGACCCGACGATCAGGAAGGGCAGCGACGCCGGCGAGAACAGCGTCATGTCGATCAGGTCCTGGAGCGTGCCGCGCGGACTTCCGAAGAAGAGCGCGAAGATCAGCATCGCCATGCGCGTCCAGAACAGGTTTATGAGCATGAGGACGAAGCCCATATAGGCCATATGCTCGGGATTGGCGCGGTAGGCGGCAAACGACGAGCGGACCGACGGCGACCGGCCGATGCCGATCAGCCGGCTCGCTTCGTACAGGCCGACGGCCAGCAGAGGAGCGAGGAGAAGAAAGCCGGCGGCGAGCGGCAAAAGCAGATAAAGCGATTCGGTCGCGACGAGGAAAAGGGCGATGGCGTAGCTCGCGCCGACGAACCCGGCGCCGTATGCGAGGCTTACGCCCGGAGCGGCCTGGAAATCGGCCCAACCGCGCGCCAGCCAGACCCAAGGGCGATCCAGCGCCGCCTTGCGGACATAGGGCGTCGGTCCTCTAAATACCGGTACGGCTTGGCTCATTTTGGGTCTCCTAGGTGGCCAAGTTATCGCATTTGTCCGATTATCGCATTTATCCGGGCGATAGCGCCTTGATATGCATCAATGTCGTTTCGACGGCGAATACGCATACTGCACTGCAGTAAGATCGAGTCCGCCGAAAGTCTAGAACACGAAGGGGGTCCAATGGCATCCGTTTCCGCCACTGCCGGTGGCGTCTATGCGCATGACGCGCCGACGCGCGAGCAGGCCATACCGCAATACAACGACGATGTCGTGCGCGCAGGCATGATCGCGACGATCTTCTGGGGCGTCGTCGGCTTCCTCATGGGCAACGTGATCGCCTCCCAGCTTGCCTTCCCGGTCATGAACCTGGGACTCGAGTGGACGTCTTTCGGCCGCCTGCGGCCTGTCCATACGTCGGCGGTGGTCTTCGCTTTCGGCGGAAACGCGATGATCGCGGCCTCGTTCTACATCGTCCAGCGGACCTGCCGGACGAACCTGTTCCTCGGCTCGCTCGGTGCCTGGTGCGTGTTCTGGGGCTACCAGCTCTTCATCGTGCTGGCGGCACTCGGCTATGTGCTCGGCATCACGTCTGGCAAGGAGTACGCCGAGCCCGAATGGTTCGTCGATCTCTGGCTGACGGTGGTCTGGGTGCTCTATCTGGTGGTCTACGCGGGCACACTGGTCAAGCGGCGCGAGGAGCACATCTACGTCGCTAACTGGTTCATCCTGTCCTTCATCATCACCGTCGCGATGCTGCATATCGGCAACAACGTGCAGGTGCCGGTCTCGTGGACGGGCTGGAAGAGCTACACGGTGCCCGGCGGCGTGCAGGACGCGATGATCCAGTGGTGGTACGGCCACAACGCGGTCGGCTTCTTCCTGACGGCGGCGTTCCTCGGCATGATGTACTATTTCATTCCGAAGGCGGCGGGCCGTCCGGTCTATTCGTACCGCCTGTCGATCGTGCACTTCTGGTCGCTCGTGTTCCTCTACATCTGGGCTGGGCCGCACCATCTGCACTACACCTCGCTGCCGGACTGGGCGCAGACGCTGGGCATGACGTTCTCGATCATGCTGTGGATGCCGTCCTGGGGCGGCATGATCAACGGCCTGATGACGCTTTCGGGCGCGTGGGACAAGCTGCGCACCGACGCGTCGCTCCGCTTCTCGGTCACGGCCGTCGCCTTCTACGGCATGTCGACCTTCGAAGGGCCGATGATGTCCATCAAGGCGGTCAACGCGCTGTCGCACTACACCGACTGGACGGTCGGGCACGTGCACTCGGGCGCGATGGGCTGGGTCGGCTTCATCACGTTCGGCATGCTGTACTGGATGGTGCCGCAACTGTGGAAGCGCGAAGGGCTGTATTCGCAGCGTCTCGTGGCGTGGCACTTCTGGATCGCGACGCTTGGCATCGTGCTCTACATCACGGCGATGTGGGTGTCGGGCATCATGCAGGGCCTGATGTGGCGGGCGTACGACGAGTTCGGCTTCCTGCAGTACTCGTTCGGCGAGACGGTTGCCGCGATGCATCCTTTCTACGTCATCCGGCTGCTCGGCGGGCTGCTCTATCTCGTGGGCGCGCTGATCATGGCCTTCAATCTCTGGAAGACGATCACGTCGGTGGCGCCCGCGCGCGCCACCGCCGCCGTCGCGACCGCTTAAGGGGAGGGGCGAAACATGTCCTTCAATCACGCGATACTCGAGAAGAACGTCGTCCTGCTCGCCGTCTGCACGCTGATCACCGTGGCGATCGGCGGACTCGTGCAGATCGTTCCGCTGTTCACCATCGAGCAGACGATCGAGCGGGTCGAGGGGGTCCGTCCCTATTCGCCGCTCGAACTGGCGGGGCGCAACATCTATGTCCGCGAGGGCTGCTACACGTGCCACAGCCAGCAGATCCGTCCCTTCCGGGACGAGATCGAGCGCTACGGCCACTACAGCCTCGCCGCGGAGTCGATGTACGACCACCCCTTCCAGTGGGGGTCCAAGCGCAACGGGCCGGACCTCGCGCGCGTCGGCGGCAAGTACTCCGACGAGTGGCACGTGGCCCACATGATCAATCCGCGGGCCGTCGTTCCGGAATCGATCATGCCGGCCTATGCGTTCATGGCGACGCGGCCGCTCGACTACGCCGACATCCAGGCGCACCTCAAGACGCTGAAGCTGATCGGCGTACCCTATACCGACGAGATGATCGCCAACGCGAAGGCCGATCTGGAAGCGCAGGAAAATCCGGACGCCGATACGGCCGGACTGGTCGCGCGCTACCCGAAGGCGGTCGTGTCGAACTTCGCCGGCGAACCCGGCAAGGTGACGGAACTCGACGCGGTCATCGCGTACCTGCAGATGCTCGGCACGCTCGTCGACTTCCGCAACGTCAAGCCCGAACAACTTCGTCAGTAACGGAGCAGCGACCATGGATCAGATGCAACTGAGCCAGATACTCGGAACGGTCTCGACCGTCTGGTTCTTCCTGTTCTTCGTCGGAATGCTGCTCTGGGTTTTCTGGCCATCGCGCAAGCCGCATATGGACCACCAGGCCCGGATTCCGCTGCAAGACGACGAACGCTGAACGAAGTCCCCAAGGGGAGCGCACGACATGCCGACGAAGATCGAGAAAGACGCCGTAACCGGGACCGACACCACGGGCCACGAGTGGGACGGCATCAAGGAACTGAACACGCCGCTGCCGAAATGGTGGCTCTACACCTTCTACGCGACGATCATCTGGTCGCTCGGTTACTATGTCTTCTATCCGGCATGGCCGTCGCTATCCGGCCACACGCCCGGCGTGCTCGGCTGGACGATGCGCGGCGAGATCGCGGCCGAGATGGAGGCCGCGAAGCTGGCGCAGGCGCCCAATGTCAGCCGGATCGCCGCAAGCTCGCTCGAAGACATCCGCAAGTCGGCCGACCTTCGCACCTACGCGATGGCCGGCGGCCGCTCGGCGTTCGGCGTGCAGTGCGCCCCGTGCCACGGTGCGGGCGGGGCAGGGTCGAAGGGCTTCCCGAACCTCGTCGACGACAACTGGATCTGGGGCGGCACGCTCGACGAGATCTACACGACCATCCAGTACGGCGTGCGCAACACGAATGACAAGTCGCGCCTTTCCCAGATGCCGCGTTTCGGCGCCGACGGGATCCTGACCGCACGGCAGATCGACGACGTGGCCGAGTATGTGCTTTCGCTGTCGCGCCGCTCGGGCGATGCGGCGGCGGCCGGCCGCGGTGCCGCGGTGTACGCCGAGAACTGCGTGGCCTGCCATCAGGAAGGCGGGACCGGCAACCAGGAGCTGGGTGCCCCCAATCTCGCGGCGAACATCTGGATGTACGGCGGCGACAAGGCCACGATCGTCGAGACGATCCGCAACGCGCGACAGGGCGCCATGCCCGCGTGGTCCGAACGTCTCGACGACGCGACGGTCAAGATGCTCGCGGTCTACGTGCACGCCCTCGGCGGCGGCAAGTAAGGGGTATCGGCAATGGATGGCGGCTCGAACACC
>JBIKWI010000084.1:0-15094 GCA_044356395.1 Tagaea sp.
CTATATACTTAAATATCTGAAATAGAAGCCATTTTCAGAATGCGAAGCGGAACATGGCAGACGGTACACAGAACATTCAGGCCGACGAACTGACCGCGCTTCCGAAGGACGCGAAGTCGGCGGATGCACCGGCGATCGAGACCGGTCTCAGCCAGCCGTCGGCACCGCGCCCGGGCGGCGGTCAGGACGCCGCCAACGCCATGGGGGCTGTCCACTACGGCACGCTGATGGGCGACGAGCGCAGCTTCCAGCCGCCGCCGCCGGCCGCCGACCAGGCGATCGAGATTGCCGCGGGTCCCCGGATCGAAACGTCCCGCTCCGGCGGGGGCGACGATGCCGGTGCCGATGCCCAGGTGGCGGCAGCCGGCGAAGCCGCTGCGACCGGTTCGCTTGGCGGCGACCGGGCGGGCGAGGGCGGCCAGCAGGTCGCCAATGCGAATTTCACGGCCCGGGGTGCTGAAGGCGCTGCCGGCAATGCCGCGGCCAATGTCGCCGGCGGCCCCGCTTCGGGTGCTGCGGCCGGCGACCCTGCCGCCGCACCGGCCGCTGCGGGCGAAACCGCCGCACCGGGTGCGGGCGACAATGCCGGCGCCGGCGGCCCGGCACCGGGTGCCACCGCGCCCGCGACGGGCCGGTCCGGCGATGTCCTTTCCGGGAATGCCGCAGGTTCGCTCGAGGCGACCACCACGGCCCCGCTTGGCGTTTCGTCGGGATCGGCCGGCAATCCGTCAACCGCCTTCGGCGTGCGGGCCGATACCGTCCAGTCGCCGGCACCGGCACCCGTGGCGCCCGCGCCCGTCGCGCCGGCGGCGCCTCCCGTCGTGGAGTTCCAGCCGGTCAGCCAGCCCGATGCGGCCGCGACCTTCGCGGCACCAGTCCAGACGGCGCCCGAGGTCCTTCGCGATACCGCCGCGAGCACGCCCGAACTTGCCGTCGCGAACGCCAGCGGGATCGAAGACGGTGCCATCGCGCTGGACATCACGGCAGCGCTCGGCGACACCGACGGGTCGGAAACGCTGTCCGTCACGGTCTCGGGCATTCCGGCAGGCGGCCATCTGACGGCCGGTGTCGACAACGGCGACGGCACGTGGACGCTGGCACCCGGCGACCTTGCGGGTCTTGCCTTCGTTCCGCCGGCGGATGCGGCCGGTTCGTTCACGCTGAACGTCGCTGCGACCGCGACCGAAGCGCTGGGTGGTGCGACGAGCACGCGCACGGCGAGCCTGGCGGTGGACGTCGCGGCAGCGGCGGATGCGCCGACGCTGACGGCGACGAACGCGACCGGCACCGAAGACGGTGCCGTGGCGCTGAACATCGCGGCCGCACTGGGCGACACGGACGGTTCGGAAACGCTGTCGGTGACGGTCTCGGGCGTTCCGCTCGACGGCCATCTGACAGCCGGCATCGACAACGGCGACGGCACATGGACGCTGGCACCCGGCGATCTTGCCGGGCTTGCCTATGTTCCCGCCGCCAACGCTTCGGGCAGCTTCACGCTGAACGTCAGCGCCACCTCGACGGAAGGTGCCAACGGTGCCACGAGCGTGCGCACGGCGAGCATGGCAGTCGATGTCGCGGCTGCCGCCGACGCACCGACGCTGACGACGACGAGCGCGGCGGGTACGGAAGACGGCTCGATCCCGCTGAACATCGCGGCGGCCCTCGGCGACACCGACGGTTCGGAAACGCTGTCGGTGACGGTCTCCGGCGTTCCGCTGGACGGCCACCTGACGGCCGGTATCGACAACGGCGACGGCACGTGGACGCTGGCACCCGGCGATCTTGCCGGGCTTGCCTATGTTCCCGCCGGCGACGCGAGCGGCAGCTTCACGCTGAACGTGACGGCGACGTCGACGGAAGGTTCGAACGGTGCCACGAGCGTGCGCACGGCGAGCCTGGCGGTGGATGTCGCGGCAGCGGCGGACGCGCCGACGCTGACGGCGACGAACGCGACCGGCTCGGAAGACACGACGATCCCGCTGAACATCGCGGCCGCACTGGGCGACACGGACGGTTCGGAGACGCTATCCGTCACGGTCTCCGGCGTTCCGCTGGACGGGCAGCTTACGGCCGGCATCGACAACGGCGACGGCACGTGGACGCTGGCACCCGGCGATCTTGCCGGGCTTGCCTATGTTCCCGCCGCCGACGCGAGCGGCAGCTTCACGCTGAACGTGACGGCGACGTCGACGGAAGGTTCGAACGGTGCGACGAGCGTGCGCACGGCAAGCCTCGCGGTGGACGTCGCGGCGGCCGCCGACGCGCCGACGACCCTTTCCGTCGACGTGCGAAGCGCCGGCGGCAACGATTCCACCTTCGCCAACGGCGAGACCGGGCAGGTTACGGTCGCAGCGCAGTTCCGCGACAATGACGGTTCGCAGACGCATGGTGCGACCCTTGCCGTACCGGAAGGGCTTCTCGTTACCTATGCCGCCGGCGGCACATGGACGCCCGGCGCCGACGGCACCGGCGGCCAGATCGTCTTCGACGGCGCCATCGGCTCTGACGGCCTGCTCGAGGTCACGATCGGCGTGCGTGCGACGGATACGGTCGATCTCGCTTCGACCGGCCAGTTCCAGCTCACCGCGACGAGCACCGAGACCGGCGGCGCAACCGCTTCGGCGACGGCGTCTGCCGACGCCAGCCTTTCGACGGCACCGCTGGCGGTTGCCGGGACGACGGGCAACGATACCCTCGTCGCGTCGACCTTGCGCGAATCCTTCGAGGGCGGCACGGGAACAGACACGGTCGACTATTCGGCCGATACCGCAGGCGTGAATGTCGATCTTGCGGCGGGCACGGCCTCGGGCGGACTTGCCGCCGGCGACGTGCTGTCGGGCATCGAAAGCCTGACGGGCGGCAGCGGCAACGACGCGCTCACCGGCAATACCGGCGCAAACCGTCTCGACGGCGGGGCCGACGACGACAAGCTGACCGGCGGTGCGGGTGCCGACACGCTGGTCGGCGGTACCGGCAACGACACGGCCAACTATTCGGGGTCCGCGGCCGCGGTCACCGTCAACCTCACGACGGGCGTGAATACGGGCGGCGATGCGGCCGGCGACGTGCTGAGCGGCATCGAGAACATCACCGGCTCGGCGCTCGGCGACAATCTCACGGGCGATGCGGGCTCCAACCGCCTCGAAGGCGGTGCCGGCAACGACCGCCTCGACGGCAGCACGGGCAACGATGCCATCGTCGGCGGTGCGGGTGCCGACACGCTGATCGGTGGCACGGGCATCGACGCGGCGGTCTATACCGGTTCGTCCGCCGGCGTGAATGTCAGCCTTGCCACGAACACGGGTACCGGCGGCGACGCGCAGGGCGACACGCTTTCCGGTTTCGAAAACCTCGAAGGCTCGGCCTTTGCCGATACGCTGACGGGCGACACGACGGCCAACCTGCTTGAAGGTGCCGCCGGCGACGACACGCTGCTGGGCGGTGCGGGTGCCGACACGCTTTCGGGCGGTGCGGGTACAGACACGGCGAGCTATGCGACATCGTCGGCGTCGGTCACGGTCAATCTCGCGACCGGTGCCGGCACGCAAGGCGATTCCGCCGGCGACATGCTGACGGGCGTGGAGAATCTTCTCGGCGGTGCGGGTGCCGACACGTTTACCGGCGATGCCGGCGCCAACCGGATCGATGGCGGTTCCGGCAACGATACGCTCGTCGGCGGTGCCGGCAGCGACACGCTGATCGGCGGCGTCGGATCGGATACGGCGAGCTATGCGGCTTCGGCGGAAGCCGTCGCCGTCAACCTCGCGACGGGCCTCGGCACGGGCGGCGATGCCCAGGGTGACACGCTTTCCGGCATCGAGACGGTGATCGGCAGTGCCGGTTCCGACACGCTGACGGGCGATGCGGCGGCCAACCGTCTCGAAGGCGGTGCGGGCGACGACACGATCACGGGCGGTGCGGGCGGCGACACGCTGGTCGGCGGCACGGGCACCGACACGCTTGCCTATACGGGCTCCACCGCCGCGGTCTCGGTCAATCTCGCGACGGGCGCCGTTTCGGGCGGCGATGCGGCAAGCGATTCGATTTCAGGCTTCGAGAACGTCACCGGCTCGGCGCTTGCCGACACGCTGACAGGCGACGCCGCCGCCAACGTGCTGGACGGCGGTGCGGGCAACGACGTGCTGACGGGCGGTGCCGGTGCGGACACGCTGATCGGCGGTACGGGCCTCGACACGGCGAACTACGGCACGGCGACGGCCTCGGTGACGGTCAATCTCGCGACGGGTGCGGGCACGCAGGGCGATGCCGCCGGTGACGTGCTGTCGGGCATCGAGACGCTGGTCGGCGGTGCGGGCAACGACACGCTGACGGGTGACGCGCTCGCCAACCGGATCGACGGCGGAACGGGCAACGACACGGTTCAGGGCGGTGCCGGCGCCGACACGCTGATCGGCGGCACGGGCACGGATACGGCGAGCTACGCGGCTTCTTCGGCCGGCGTGACGGTGAACCTGACGACCGGCGTGGGCTCGGGTGGCGACGCGCAGGGCGACTCGCTTTCGACATTCGAGAACCTGACGGGCTCGGCCTTCGCCGACACGCTGACAGGCGATACCGCCGCCAACCGGCTTGAAGGCGGTGACGGCGACGACACGCTGATCGGTGCGGCAGGTGCCGACACGCTCGTGGGCGGTACGGGCACCGACACGGCGAGCTACGCGACGTCGACTGCGGCGGTGACTGCCAGCCTCGCCACGGGCACGGGCACCGTCGGCGATGCCTCGGGCGACGTGCTGACCGGCATCGAGAATCTGACTGGCGGCTCCAGCACCGACACGCTGACGGGTGACGCGAACGCCAACGTCCTTGATGGCGGTGCGGGCAACGACACGCTCCAGGGTGGTGCCGGGGCGGACACGATCATCGGCGGCACGGGCACCGATACGGCAAGCTACGCGACGTCCGCCACCGGCGTGACGATCGACCTCACTGCCGCCACGCAGGCCGGCGGCGACGCGGCGGGCGACGTGCTGTCCGGCATCGAGAGCGTGGTGGGTTCGGCCAATGCCGACACGCTGACGGGCGATGCGCTCGCCAACGCGCTCGACGGCGGTGCCGGTGACGACACCCTGACGGGCGGTGCGGGTGCGGACACGCTGACGGGCGGGACGGGCACCGACACGGCGAGCTACGCGAATTCCGCGGCGGCCGTGAACGTGAATCTGACGACGAACACGGGCACCGGTGGCGACGCGCAGGGCGACGTTCTTTCCGGAGTCGAGAATCTCGTCGGCTCGGCCAATGCCGACACGCTGACGGGCTCGACGACGGCCAATCGCCTCGAAGGCGGTGCCGGTAACGACACGCTGCTGGGCGGTGCCGGTGCCGACACGCTGGTGGGCGGCGAGGGCACCGACACGGCGAGCTATTCGGCCTCGACGGCGGCGGTGACCGTCAATCTCGCGACCGGGACAGGCACGCTCGGCGATGCCGCCGGCGACGTTCTGACGGGCGTGGAGAATCTTCTCGGCGGTGCGGGTACCGACACGTTTACGGGCGATGCAGGCGCCAACCGCCTCGACGGCGGTGCCGGCAACGACACGCTCCAGGGCGGTGCCGGTGCCGACACGCTGATCGGCGGCACAGGCACGGATACGGCGAGCTACGCGGCCGACACGGCCGGCGTGAATGTCAATCTCACGACGGGCTTGGGCAGCGGCGGCGATGCGCAGGGCGACACGCTGTCGACCATCGAGAACGTGACGGGCGGTTCGGGTGCCGACCTGCTGACCGGCGATGCCGCCGCCAACCGCCTCGAAGGCGGTGCCGGTGACGACACGTTGATCGGCGGTGCCGGTGCGGACACGCTGGTGGGTGGTGCAGGTATCGACACGGCAGACTATTCGGCGTCGGCCGCTGCGGTGACGGTGAACCTCGCGACCGGAACGGGTGCCGGTACGGGCAGCACGGCGCTGAGCGACGTGCTTTCGGGCGTGGAGAACGTGATCGGCAGCACCGGTGCGGACACGCTGACGGGCGACGCTGCCGCCAACGTGCTGGACGGCGGTGCGGGCAACGACGTGCTGACGGGCGGTGCCGGTGCGGACACGTTGATCGGCGGTGCGGGCCTCGACACGGCGAACTACGGCACGGCGACGGCCTCGGTGACGGTCAATCTCGCGACGGGTGCGGGTACCCAGGGCGATGCCGCCGGCGACGTGCTGTCGGGCATCGAGACGCTGGTCGGCGGCTCGGGTGCCGACACGCTGACGGGTGACGCGCTCGCCAACCGGATCGACGGCGGAACGGGCAACGACACGATCCAGGGCGGTGCCGGCGCCGACACGCTGATCGGCGGCACGGGCACGGATACGGCGAGCTACGCGGCTTCTTCGGCCGGCGTGACGGTGAACCTGACGACCGGCACGGGCTCGGGCGGCGACGCGCAGGGCGACTCGCTTTCCACGTTCGAGAACCTGACGGGCTCGGCTTTTGCCGACACGCTCACGGGCGATGCGGCCGCCAACCGGCTCGAGGGCGGCGACGGCGACGACACGCTGGTCGGTGCGGCGGGTGCCGACACGCTGGTGGGCGGTGCGGGCATCGACACGGCGAGCTACGCGACGTCGACGGCGTCGGTCACCGCGAGCCTCGCGACGGGCACGGGGACGGTCGGCGATGCCTCGGGCGATACGTTCTCCGGCATCGAGAACCTTACCGGCGGTTCCAACGCCGACACGCTGACGGGCGACGCGAACGCCAACCGGATCGACGGCGGAGCCGGCAACGACATCCTCACCGGCGGTGCCGGTGCCGATACGATCATCGGCGGGACGGGCACGGATACGGCGAACTACTCGACCTCCACGGCCGCGATCGCGGTCGACCTCGCCGCCGGCGTCGGCACGATGGGCGATGCGGCGGGCGACGTGCTGTCGGGCATCGAAAGCCTCGTGGGCGGATCGGGCGCCGATACGCTGACGGGCGACGCGGCTGCCAACCGCCTCGACGGCGGTGCCGGCGACGACACGCTGACGGGTGGTGCGGGTGCAGACTCGCTCGTGGGCGGGACGGGCACCGATACGGCGAATTACGCGACTTCTGCGGCGGCCGTCACAGTCAATCTCGCGACCGGTGCGGGTGCTGGCGGCGACGCGGCAGGCGACACCTATGCGACGATCGAGAATGTCGTCGGTTCGGCCAACGCGGACACGATCACCGGCTCGACCGCCGCCAACCGCCTCGAGGGCGGTGCCGGCAACGACGTGCTGATCGGCGGTGCGGGCGCCGACACGCTGGTCGGCGGCGAGGGAACGGATACGGCGAGCTATTCGGCCTCCACCGCGGCTGTGACGGCCAACCTCGAGACCGGGGTCGGCACGCAGGGCGATGCCAACGGCGACGTGCTGAGCGGGATCGAGAACCTGACGGGCGGCTCGGCCGCCGACCGTCTGACCGGCGATGCCGGGGCCAACGTGCTCTCCGGTGCAGCCGGCAACGACACGCTGACCGGCGGGCTTGGCAACGACACGCTGATCGGCGGGTCCGGCTCGGACAGCCTGGTGGGTGGCGACGGCACGGATACGATCGACTACAGCGCTTCGACGAACGCGGTGAACATCAACCTGACGACCGGCGTGGTCAGCGGCGGGGACGCGGCGGGCGACGTCCTGTCGTCGATCGAGAACGTCACGGGCTCGGCGAGCAACGACACGCTGACCGGCGACGCGAACGCCAACGTGCTTTCCGGCGGAGCCGGCAACGACGCGCTGGTCGGCAATGCCGGCGACGACACGCTGATCGGCGGGGCGGGCAGGGATACGCTCACCGGGGGTACCGGTTCCGACACGGCCGACTACGGGGCTTCGACCGCCGCGGTGAACGTCAACCTAGCGACCGGTGCCAACAGCGGCGGCGATGCCGCCAGCGACGTGTTCTCGTCGATCGAGAATCTCGCGGGCTCGGCCTTCGCCGACACGCTGACCGGGGATGCCAACGCCAACGCGCTTTCCGGCGGTGCCGGCAACGACACGCTTTCCGGCGGTCTGGGCAACGACACGCTGACCGGCGGCGTCGGCAACGATCTGATGGTCGGCGGCGACGGATCGGATATCGCCTATTTCGGCGCGGGCTGGGGCAACGACGTGTTCCAGGGCGGTGCCGGCGGCGGCTGGACCGACACCGTCTTCATCAACGGCGTGTCGGGCGGTCCGGGTGCGGGCGGCTGGACGCTGACGCTCGACGACGGCACGGTTTTGACCGATGCGGCCGCGCACGGCTCGATCGACCTGGCACCGGACTCGTCGGGCACCGTCGTGATGTCGGACGGCAGCGAGATGACCTTCGAGGGCGTCGAAAAGTTCCAGTGGTAGCAGCCGCACCGGCGTTTCCCGCCGGCGGCGAACGGCGTTATCCTGCCCGCAGCGGAGTCGCGACGTCGGCGCCCGCCGGGAGGGACGCGCGATGAACATCTGCATGGTCGGCTACGGGATGATGGGCGTGTGGCATTCCGAGGCGCTGGTCGCCGCCGGGGCCACGCTGCACACGGTGGTCGGACGGCGCATCGAGGCGGCCGAGGAATTCGCGAAGCGCTTCGGCTACCGCAAATGGACGGTGTCGCTCGAAGCCGCCCTCGCCGATCCCGAGATCGACATCGTCATCATCGGCAGTCCGAGCGAGCAGCACGAGACGCAGGCGATCAAGTCGCTTGAAGCCGGCAAGCACACGCTGATCGAGATCCCGATCGCCCTCAGCCTCGCGGGCGCCGAGCGCGTGATCACGGCGGGCAAGCGCAGCGGAAAGATCTTCGGAGTCTGCCATCCGATGCGCTACCGGCACGAGCGCGAGGCGCTGCGCAGCCGCATCGCGGCGGGCGAGGAGAAGATCCGCCACATCGCTGGGCGATTCTTCATCAAGCGCCTGATCAATATCGGCGCCACGGGCTACAAGCGCAGCTGGATCGACAACATCCTGTGGCACCATTTCTGCCACTTCGTCGACCTGGGCATGTACCTGTTCGACGGCGCGCCGATCCGGCGCATCCAGAGCCAGATGGGCGCCCTGCATCCCGCGACCGGCATCCCGATGGAATGCACGGTGCTGGTCGAGACCGAAGCCGACCAGACGATGCTGGTCCACGGCTCGTACCACGCGACGTTCCGGCTCTACGACAAGCTGATCGTCACCGACAAGGAGACCTATCTCTACGACATCCTCGGCGGGACGCTGAAGACCGAGGCGGGCTCGGCGCCCATCGAGTCCGAGCAGAAGAACTGCGCGCGCGTGATCGACGATTTCCTCGCCGCCGTGCGCGAGGGGCGCCCGCCCGTCACACACGGCCCCACCGTGCTGCCGGCCATGCGCGTGCTGCAGGCCGTGCAGGACGAGTGGGACAGGCGCTACGGCGTGCAGTCGATCCCGGGCCGGCCGCTCTAGCCTAGACCAGCCGGCTCCACATGCCGGTATTGAGATCGACCGGGACGAGCAGGCGGAACTTGTCCTTCTCGCCCTTTTCCGGCAGCAGCAGCCCGTTGCCGGGACCGCCGCGGAAATACGCGGCGACCTGGTCCTGCGTGGCACCGAGGCCCGCCACGTAGCTTTCCGCCGTCACCGAGATCGACGTCTTCTGGTAGCTGAACGAGAAGCTGCCATCGGCACCGGCCGTGAAGCTCATCCGTTCGATCTCGAGCGAGAAGGTGAATTTCTGCCCGGCGACCAGGCTCTGCGGCACGCGGATCGCCTCGGGGCCTTGCGTGTCGAGATCCTTGAAGATCCGCTGCGACAGGTCCTTCGCCATCCGCGCCAGCTGGTTCGTGCTGGCGCCGAAATCGGTGAGCATCTTGATCGCGCGCGCCGACGCCTCGTTGGCGGCCTGCCGCAGGCGGCGGCCATAGAGCTGGGCGTCGAACTGGCTGCGTTCGAGCCGGTCGATGACTTCGCGCATCTTCGCGAGATGTTCGTTGTCCGGCGCCTTGGCGTGAACGGACGGATTCAGGAACGGTCCGGCTGTGCCGGAATAGGGGCCGATCATCGCGGTTCTCCGCAGGGTTTCGGGCCGGCAGTTCTGTCCGTCCCGAGTTAATGTACGAAATGAGTATAGCACGGACGGGGTCGGGCTGGTCGAAGGAACTGATTGCAAATTTGCCTATTATAGGCTATATATCGTAAATATTGCCGGAGACCTGCCCGATGCCGTCCTTGAGTGTCCTACATGAGACGCAAAAAAAGTCCGTCACCTGTCAGCGACCTGGAAATTCTCTTAGTTTTTCCAGATGCTTGATGAGGAGACGGTCAGGCGACCGTCAACTGCCGTCAACTAAATTTTGCGGCAGGAAATCAGCCCCAGAGGGCGGCGGCGGGCGGGCTTACGGTGCTGCCGTCGAAGGCAAGGCCGGGCACGCGGTCGCGGTCGAGCAGCAGCGGCCCGTCGATGTCGGTCCAGGCACAGCCTTGCGCCACCAGATGGGCCGGCGCCATGCCCAGCGACGTGCCGACCATGCAGCCGACCATGATCTTGAAGCCCGCGACCATCGCCGCGTTGCGCAGGGCGAGCGCTTCGGTCAGGCCGCCGGTCTTGTCGAGCTTGATGTTCACCGCCTCGTAGCGCCCGGCGAGATGGGGCAGCGAATGGCGGTCGTGGCAGCTTTCGTCCGCGCACAGCGCCACCGGATGGGCGAGGCCCGCCAGGGCCGCGTCGCGCTCGGCATGCAGCGGCTGCTCGATGAGGTCGACGCCGAGCTTGCCGAGTGCGGGCGCATAGCGCGTGAAGGCGCCGATGTCCCACGCCTCGTTGGCATCGACGACGAGACGCGAATTGGGGGCCGCCTTGCGCACCGCGGCCACGCGCTCCAGATCGCCCTCGCCGGTGAGCTTCACCTTCAGCAGCGGGCGCGCGCGCGCGGCTTCGGCTGCCAGCGCCATGTTGGCAGGCGTGTCGACCGACAGCGTGAAGGCGGTCACGACCGCCTTGGGTTCCGGCAGTCCGGCAAGCTGCCACACGCGCTTGCCCGCGCGCTTGGCCTCGAGATCCCAGAGCGCGCAGTCGAGCGCGTTGCGCGCGGCCCCGGCGGGCAGGGCCGTGGCAAGCTCGGCGCGCGTGCCGCCGCGTTCGATCAGCGCGCGCGCGCTTTCGATCTGCGCCATCACGCTTTCCACGCTCTCGCCATAGCGCGCATAGGGCACGCATTCGCCGGCCCCGGCGGCACCATCTTGCGTCACGCGCGCGACGACGACGACCGCTTCGGTGCGCGAGCCGCGCGAAATGCGGAACGTGCCGCGGATCGGCCAGACTTCGCGCGCGACGGCGAGGGTGCGGGTCACTTGATCTTCGCCAGTTTCTTGACGAGCGGAGCGACACCCGTGCGGCTGGGGTCGCACACCGGCATGCCCAGCCGGTCGGCGAGCGACTTGAGCGCGCGCTCGGCCGCCTTGGCCGTCATCTTCGAGGTGTTGAGGCTCACGCCCACGCACTTCACCTTGGGGTTGGTGAGGCGCGCATGCTGAAGGTTCAGCGCGATGCAGTCCTCGATCTTCGGCAGCCTGTAGTGCGGCAGGCCGCGCATGTGCGGGCGGCCCATCTCGTGGCACATGACCAGCGCGTCGGGCTGGGCGCCGTGGATCAGCGCCAGCGTCACGCCCGCGTAGCTCGCGTGGAAGAGCGAGCCCTGGCCCTCGATCACGTCCCAGTGGTCGGGCGCATTGGCCGGCGCCAGCGTTTCGACCGCCCCGGCGACGAAGTCCGACACGATCGCGTCGATCGACCAGCCGGAGCCGGCGATCAGGATGCCGGTCTGGCCGGTGGCGCGGAACGTCGCCTTCATTCCCTGCGCCTTCATCTCCTTTTCCAGCGCCAGCGACGTGTACATCTTGCCGATCGAGCAGTCGGTGCCGACCGTCAGCACGCGCTTGCCTGCACGCTTGGCACCCGTCGCGATCGGGAACTCGCGGTCGGGGTGGCGCACGTCGAACAGCGTTCGGCCGTATTTCTTGGCCGCTGCCGCGATCTCCGGCACGTCGGACAGGCGGTTGTGCAGGCCGCTGGCAAGGTCCATCCCGGCGGCAAGGGCGCCGATCAGCGCTTCGCCCCATGCCTTGGAAATCACGCCGCCGCGGTTGACCACGCCGACGATCATCGTCTTGGCACCCGCGCGTGCGGCGGCGGCCACGTCCATGTCGCGGAAGCCCGCGTCGGCCTTGCAGCCGGGCAGGCGCAGCTGGCCGATGCATTTCTCCGGGCGCCACTGGCCGACGCCGATCGAGGTCTTGGCCGCGAGCGCGTCGGACGCCTCGCCGAGGAAAAGCAGGTAAGGGGCCTTGATCTGCACGTGCCGAGCTCCCGGGTTGTTGCGCGATGCCTTGGTCGGCATGCTAGGATTTCCGCCAATCCGGGGGAAGCCTGATGCGTTGCGACACCATACTTTCCGGCGGCCTTGTCGTCGACGGGACGGGAGCGCCCGCCCGTTCGGGCGATGTCGGCATTTCCGGCGGACGCATCGTGGCGGTCGGCGACCTTTCGAAGGCCGAGGCCGGCAGCCGCATCGACTGCACGGGACGGGTCGTCTCACCCGGCTTCATCGACGCGCACACGCATGACGACGCGGCCCTGCTCGAATTCCCCGACATGCCGATGAAGACGAGCCAGGGCGTCACCACCGTCGTCGCCGGGAACTGCGGCGTTTCGGTCGCACCCGTCGAGCTGCCGGGCGATCCGCCGCCGCCGCTCGACCTGCTGGGGACGCGCGCCACCTATCGATTCCCGCGCTTCGCCGACTGGCGCAAGGCGCTGGCCGACACGCCGGCGGCCGTGAATTCCATCGGCATGGTCGGGCATTCGGCCCTGCGCGTGCAGGTCATGTCCGACCTGAACCGGCCGGCCGACGCGAAGGAAGAAGCGAAGATGGCCCGCCTCGTCGAAGGGGCGATGGCGGACGGCGCGCTCGGGCTTTCGACCGGGCTCTACTACGCGCCCGCACGCTTCGCGCCCACGCGCGAGCTGTCGGCGCTGGCGAAAATCGCCGGTGCCGCCGGCGGCATCTACGCCACGCATCTGCGCAACGAAGGCGAGTTCCTCGAGGAGTCGATCGAGGAGGCGCTGACGATCGGACGCGAGGCGCATCTGCCGGTCGTGCTGTCGCACCACAAGGCGGCGGGCGTCGCCAATCACGGCAAGACCGCGCGCACGATCCCGATGATCGAGGAAGCGCGCAAGCACCAGCGCATCGCGCTCGACGTCTATCCCTATGTCGCGTCGTCGACCGTGCTGAATGCCGAACGCCTCGCGGCCGCGACGAAGGTCCTGATCACCTGGTCGAAGGCGATCCCGACGGCGCAGGGGCGCGACCTTGCCGAACTCGCGGCCGAACACGGGCTCGACATCGCCGCGATGGCGGCGAAGCTCCAGCCGGCCGGGGCGATCTATTTCGCGATGTCGGAAGACGACGTGCGCCGCGTGCTGTCGTGGCCCGAGGCGATGATCGGCTCGGACGGCCTGCCGCACGACGCCCACCCCCACCCGCGGCTGTGGGGCACGTTCCCGCGCGTGCTGGGCCACTATTCGCGCGACCTCAAGCTCTTCCCGCTGGAAGAGGCGGTCCGCCGCATGACCTCGCTGCCCGCAATGCGCTTCGGGCTGGCCGGGCGCGGCGTGCTGCGGGCGGGTGCGGCCGCCGACATCGCGGTCTTCGATGCCGGTACGGTGCTCGACCGGGCGAACTTCGACGAGCCGGCGCGCGCGGCGGTCGGCATCGACCGGGTCTTCGTCAACGGCGCCTGCGTGTGGGAAGATGGATCGCCCACGGGCCGGCGGCCGGGCAAATGCCTCGCCCTCGATGCCGGGGCGCTCGACTATGCAAGCTGAACGCGGGGAGACGACGCGCATGCGGACGACGGCGAGACGGGCAATTCTGGCGGCACTGGTGGCGTTCGCGGCCCCGGTCCACGCGCAGGACCTGACGCTCGGCACCAAGCTCGAGCTCAACACGCTCGACCCGCATTTCTTCAACGGCTTCCCGCCGGCGTCGAGCCACGCCTATATCTGGGAAAGCCTCGTCTATCTGGATTCCAAGCTCGTCCCGCAGCCGGGCCTCGCGACCGCGTGGCGCAGCGTCGACGACACGACGTGGGAGTTCGACCTGCGCCGCGGCGTCGTGTTCCACGACGGAACGCCGTTCGGCGCCGACGACGTGATCGCCACGCTGCTGCGCATCCCCACCGTGCCCAACAGTCCGGCGAGCTTCTCCACCTTCACGCGCTCGATCGTCGAGACGACCAGGATCGACGACCACAAGCTGCGCTTCCGCACGCGCGAGCCCAATCCCACGCTGCCGCAGGAACTTGCGCGCGTGTTCGTCATCAAGCGCGAGCATGCCGGCGGCACGACGGCGGAGTTCAACTCCGGCCGGCTCGCCATCGGGACGGGTCCGTACCGCCATGTCGAATGGTCGAACGGCGAACGGCTCGTCGTCGCGCGCAACGAGCGCTACTGGGGGCCCAAGCCCGCGTGGGCGAAGGTCACCGAGCGCGTCATCGCGTCGGACGCGGCGCGCGTGGCCGCATTGCTGTCGGGGGCGGTCGACGCGATCGACCTGCCGCCCATCGCCGACCAGCCGCGCATCAAGGGCGACAAGCGGTTCGCGCTTTCGAGCGGGCCCGCCGCCGTCGTCCACTACATCGCGATGGACAGCGCGCGCGACACCTCGCCCTTCGCCGCGTCGGCCGCCGGCGGCAACCCGCTGCGCGACCGGCGCGTGCGCAAGGCGCTGTCGCACGCCATCGACCGCAACGCGATCTGTTCGCGCCTGATGGAAGGCACTTGCGTGCCCGCCAGCCAGTTCCTGCCGGCGAGCTTCGCGGGCACCAGCCAGAAGCTGAAGCCCGACGCCTTCGACGCCAACCGCGCGCGCGCGTTGCTCAAGGAGGCGGGTGTCAACGGCATGAAGCTGACGCTGCACGCCACCAACGACCGCTACCCGAAGGACCGCGACATCGCGCAGGCGGTGGCGCAGATGTGGACGCGCGTGGGCATCGAAGCGGCCGTCGAGGGCGTGCCGGGTGCGGTCTTCTTCGGCCAGGCCAGCCGGCAGGCCTACTCGGCCTTCATCGCCCAGTACGGCACCGACGAAGCCCTGCAGCCGCT
>JBIKWI010000085.1:0-14924 GCA_044356395.1 Tagaea sp.
AACACAGCTGCATCCTTCTCAACAAGCCGGTCAAGACGATGGAATTGGTGCTGGTCGTGCAGCAGCAGCTTTCCGGCCGGACGCTCGACGTCGATCTGCCGGAAGCGGACGACGGGCGCGGCTCCGGGCCCGAGCGGGCAGTGGTCTATGTCGTCGAGGATGACGACGGGGTGCGCGGGGCGCTGCGAAGCCTGCTCGAGGCGGATGGACATACGGTCGAGGCCTACGGCACCGGCGAAGCGTTTCTCGCGGCCTTCCAGCCGGGCGGCGAGGGGTGCCTGCTCGCGGATGCCCATCTGCCCGGACTGAGCGGACTCGAGCTTCTGCTGCATCTGCACGCCGCGGGCGATCGGCTCCCGACGATCATGATCACGGGTAGCGGCGACATTCCGATGGCCGTGGAAGCCATGAAAGCCGGAGCCGTCGATTTCGTCGAAAAGCCGATCGGTGCCGCCGATCTTTCCGCATGCGTCGAGAAGGCGCTCGACCGTTCCAGGGATTCGAACAAGCTTGCAGCCTGGCTCGCGAGTGCGAGCGACCAGATGTCCGGCCTCAGCCCGCGCCAGCACCAGATCATGGACATGGTGCTGGCCGGCCAGCCGAGCAAGAACATCGCCGCGGATCTGGGGATCAGCCAGCGGACGGTCGAGAACCACCGATCGGAGATCATGAAGCGGACAGGGGCGAAGTCCTTGCCGGAGCTTGCCCGGCTGGCGCTTGCCGCTGCACAGGGCAAGCGCGAGGCGCCGGCCGGCCGGGACTAGCTGCATCCGGCTCTTCCCGCGGCTCTGGACGTCGAGGGCATCCGGCGGCGATACTGGTCGCATCATGGAACTGACGCGCCGGAATTTCGGGATGGGGATGCTCGGCGCACTTGCCGGAATCCCGTCGCGAGCCGCCGCGCAAGGCGGCGATGTCGACATGCTGCTGGTCCTGCTCAACGACGGGTCGGGTTCGATCGACGCGGACGAGTACCGCCTGCAGCGCGAGGGAACGGCATCGGCGCTCGAGCGGCCGGAGGTGCTGCAGGCGATCGCGCGCTTGCCGACACGCTCGATCGCGGTCGCCTACGGCGAATGGGGCTCGCCGGGTGCTCCGCAGATCATCGTTCCCTGGATGCGCATCGCCGGCCCGGAGGATGCCGACCGCTTTGCCGGTCTTCTTGTCGCCGCCCCGCGGCATTTCCAGAGCTGGAACGCGATCGGCGATGGACTGGCGGTCGCGACGGACCTGATCCGCGATGCGCCCTTCCGCGCCGCGCGCGCGAAGATCGACATTGCCGGCGACGGGCCGGACATGCGCGGCCTGATGCCGGCTGCCGTCGCCCGCGACCGTGCGGTTGCCGCAGGCATCACGATCAACGCGCTCGCCATCCAGTCCGAAGGCTCGGGCCCCGCGATGCGGCTGACCAACCTGCGCGCCCATTACGAGGACCAGGTGATCGGTGGACCGGGTGCTTTCGTCGCGACGGCCCGCGACCGTGTCGATTTCGCCTACGCGATCTTCAACAAGATGGTGCGCGAGCTTTCCTGACCCGTCATCGCGCGGCCAGAAGCCCGAGAAGCTCGCGCGTGATGCGTCCGTCCGGCGACTGGAGTTCGTCCAGGATCGTGAAATGATCCGCGCCGGGGACGGGGACGAGGTTGCCCGCGACATGCGACGCCGCACGTCGCGCGTGCATCGCCCGGCTGTCGGCGACCAGCCGCGGCAGTTCGGCCGTGCCGTAGGCGAGCGCCATCGGCTTGGCCACTGCCGGAAGACGTAGCGGTGAAAGCGCCTCGATCTCGACGTCGGCGAGCTTCAGCTTCTCGTCGAGATAGGTGTCGCGGATCGGGCCCAGTTCGAACACGCCGGAAATGGACAGGCCCGCCGAAACGCGGGCATGGTCGAGCGCCATCGCCGTCAGGTGCCCGCCGGCCGACCATCCGCTCAGGATCACGGGACCGGCAATGCCATGGGCCGGTCCTTCGGCGGCAAGCCAGTCGAGGGCCGCACGGATCTCCGCGACGATCTCGGTCAGCGACGCATCGGGTGCAAGCGTGTAACCCGGAAATGCCGCCGCCCAGCCGTGCGCCATGATGCCTTCGGCCAGCACGCTGATCGCTTCCCGGCTGTTGCGCTGCCAGTAGCCGCCATGGATGTAGACGAGGCAAGGCGCGTCTGCCGAAGCCGCAGGGAACAGGTCCCAGCGATTGCGCTCGCGTGGCCCGTACGGGATGTCGAGGTATCGGGCATGTCTGGCGCGGAACTCGGCCGAGGCAGCCGCCCGTTCGGCGAGGATGCGCCCGCTGTCCGCGACGGCCGCCGTATTGTTGTAGGCCGCATCGCGTGCCGGTCGCGACAGGCGGGCCCAGTCGTCGCCCGTCATGCGGCGCTGGCCGCCTTGCCGTGATGGGAATGGAGCTGTGCGGATAGCACGCGCCGCAACTCGTTGAATTCGGGCGAGGAGACGTCGCGCGGGCGCGGCAGGCCGATCCGGTTGTCCGACACGATGCGTCCGGGGCCCGGCGACATGACGACGACCCGGTCGGCGAGGAAGATCGCTTCCTCGATCGAATGCGTGACGAAGATGACCGTGAGCCCGGTCTTCGCCCAGAGTTCGAGCAGTTCGTCCTGCAGCCGTTCGCGGGTCATCGCGTCGAGCGCACCGAAGGGCTCGTCCATCAGCACGACGCGGGCGTCGTTGGCGAGCACCCGGGCGATCGCCACGCGCTGCTTCATGCCGCCCGAAAGCTGATGGGGGAAAGCATCGGCGAACTTGCGCAGGCCCACCACTTCGATGAAGCGGTCGGCGATCTCGCCGACCTTCGCGCGCGGCAGGCCGCGTGCCGCGGGGCCGAACGCGATGTTCTGGCGTACCGACAGCCACGGAAAGAGGCCGTAGTCCTGGAAGACCATGCCTCGGTCCGGGCCCGGGCCCGCGACCGGGCTTCCGGCCATCAGGACCTGGCCTTCGCTGGCGGCTTCGAAACCGGCGACGATCCGCAGCAATGTCGACTTGCCGCAGCCCGAAGCCCCGATCAGGCAGACGAACTCGCCCTGGTCGATCGCGAGGTTGGCGCGCTCGAGCGCGACGATCTCGCCCGCCGGGCCGTCGAAGCGCTTGGTGACGTAGTCGACACGGATCAGCTCAGCCATGTTGCGGACTCCAGCGCAGCAGGCGCCGCCCGAGCATCTGGACGGCCTTGTCCGAGAGATATCCGGCGATACCGATGACGATCATTCCGGCGATGACGATCTCGGTGCGCGAAAGCTGGCGGGCATCCATGATCATGGCGCCAAGGCCCGTCTGCACGCCCGTCATCTCGCCCACGACGATGACGACCCACGAAAAGCCGAGCCCCAGTCGCAGCCCGGTGAAGATCCCGGGCATCGATGCCGGCAGCACGACCTTGAAGAACATGGCGGCCGGCCGTATCCCCAGCATCGAGGCCGCCTCGAACAGGCGCGGCTCGACGCTGCGCA
Organism: Tagaea sp.; assembly: GCA_044356395.1. GTDB lineage: Bacteria > Pseudomonadota > Alphaproteobacteria > CACIAM-22H2 > CACIAM-22H2 > Tagaea. Next base: position 3,466 of record JBIKWI010000085.1, read on the forward strand.
CGCCGAAGATTGTGTTGACGAGGATCGGATAGAACGCGCCGAGCGCCACCAGGAAGAACGCCGAGCGCGGTCCGAGTCCGAAGACGATCATCGACAGCGGCAGCCACGCCGTGACGGGCACGGGCCGCAGGAGCTGGAACATCGGATCGAGCAGGTCGCGAGCGAGGGCGAGGCGCCCGATGAGCATGCCCAGCGGCAGTGCGAGGGCCGCCGCCATCAGGAACGCGCCGTAGACACGGCTTGCAGACGCCAGCAAGTGCGTGAGCAGCGTGCTGCTGAACGCGTCGTCGTAGACGCCGCCGACCGCGACGTCGAGCATGATCACCGCCACCTCCCTTGGTGGCGGGATCAGCCCGTGGGGCGAGTCGAGTGTGCCGAGCCACCAGCCGAACAGGCAGAGGCCCGGAATCGCCGCCGCAAGCAGCGCGCGTCGCGCGTCGAAGCCGTGCATGGCTTTCGGCCGGTACTCAGGCGCTCTTCGCGATTTCGTCGGAGAACTTCGTGCTGATGAACGTGTCGTAGTTCGGCAGCGCGCGGATCTGCTTCAGCTCGAGCATCTGCTCGGAGTAGGTCTTCACCTGCTGGACCATCAGCGGCGTCATCTGCCAGTTGAGCTCGACGTTCGGCACGGAGACCTCGAGCGCCTCGCGCTTCTGGCCGAGCCTGGCCATCGACATCGTGATCATCTCCTCGCGGTTGGCCATCGCGAACGCGCTTGCCTTGCGCTGGATGTCGAGGATCATCCGCACCAGTTCGGGCTTGGCCGTCACCATCTCGGTGTGGGTCCCGAGGATCATGTTGAGGCTGCCCATCGGGGTCGAGTAGGGGTACTCGACGATCTTGCCCACGCCGGAACTGACGGACACGCCGGGTGCCGGCTCCGCGCCGACATAGGCATCGACGTCGCCGCGCGCGAGCGCGGTGTGCATCTCGCTGAAGCTGACGCGTACCGACTGGATGTCCTTGATCGTCATGCCTTCCATGCGCAGGCGCTCGAGGATGAAGACCTCCTGCGTCGAGCCCGGCCAGATCGCGACCTTCTTGCCGCGCAGGTCCTTCAGGTTTTCGATCGACGAGGCCTTGCCCGCGACGACGGCCATTCCCTTGTTGCAGGCGGAGCCGAACACAGTCACGGGCTCGCGCGCCGCCGCACCGAGAATTCCGGCCGCGATCCCGAACGTGGCGAACTCGACCGACTTGGTGACGACGGCGTTCTTCGCCTCGGTCGGGCTTTCGAACGGGATCACCTCGATCTTGTAGCCGGCCGGCGTGAAGCGCTCGTAGAAATAGGGCGTGATCGAGTGGATCAGCTTGAGGGCGCCCATCTTGATCACGGTGGGGTTCTGCTGGGCGGATGCCGGGCGCACGAAAGGCATCGCGAGGCCTGCGGCCAGAATGGAACGGCGCGAAAGACGCATGGACGGATCTCCTTGGATTGGCGGCTGAATTCTGTGCCCGCTTTTTAAGCAACATCCGGGCCACGACAGTCCGCCAATCCGGGAGGCGTCAATCCGTCGACGGAAGAACGTCCCTCACTTCCGGCAGGTCGGCGGTGAAGCCGCCATCGGCGACGTGTGTCGCCATCCGAACGATCTCGACGGACAAGGAGCGATCGGCGTCGAGGAACCTCGAAATCGTCCGGACCTTGTCGACCGCACCTCTGGTTCGCGGGCCGGGGCGCAAGGGTGCGCGCATCTCGATTCCCTGCGCGGCCATCAACGCCTCGATCGCGACGATGTTGGCGAGATTGGCCGCCATCGGCAGCAGGCGCCGGGCGCCGTGGGCCGCCATCGAAACGTGATCTTCCTGGTTGATTGACGTGGAGATCGAGTCGATCGACGCGGGGGCGGCACGCATCCGGTTCTCCGACGCGAGGGCAGCCGACGTGACTTCGGGGATCATGAATCCGGAGTTGAGCCCCGGCTTCGGGATCAGGAACGCCGGCAGGCCGGACAGCGACGGATCGACCAGCATCGCGCAACGACGCTGGACGATGTTGCCGATCTCGGCGGCGGCGAGTGCGAGCATGTCGGCCGCGAACGCGACGGGCTCGGCATGGAAGTTCCCGCCGGAAAGCACTTCGCTGGTATCCTGCATCACCAGCGGATTGTCGGTGACGCCGTTGGCCTCGCGCTCCAGCATCCCGGCAGCGGCACGCATGACGTCGAGTGCGGCTCCCATCACCTGCGGCTGGCAGCGCAGCGAGTAGGGATCCTGCACGCGGGGATCGTCGGCAAGATGCGAGCGGCGGATCTCGCTGTCGGCCATCAGGACGCGCAGCACGGTTGCCACGGCGATCTGGCCGGGCTGGCCGCGCAATGTCTGGATCCGGGCATCGAAAGGCGTGTCGGCGCCCGCCGCCGCGTCGACCGACATCGCCCCCGTCACGAGGGCGGAGGCGAAGCACTCCTCGATCGCGAACAGCCCGGCGAGCGCCAGCGCCGTCGAGACCTGGGTGCCGTTGAGGAGGGCGAGTCCTTCCTTCGGGCCTAGCACGACCGGCGCCAGACCCGCCCGGGCAAGTGCTGCGGCCCCCGGCATGACCGTTCCGCCGAATAGGGCATCGCCCTCGCCGATCAGCACGGCCGCCAGATGCGCGAGCGGCGCCAGATCGCCGGATGCGCCGACCGATCCCTGGCCGGGAATGACCGGCAGCAGGTCGCGCGCGAGCATCTGCGCAAGAAGTTCGAGCGTGGCCGGATTCACGCCGGACGCGCCATGCGCCAAGCTGGCGATCTTCAAGGCCAGCACGAGCCGGACGACGGGGCCGTCGAGCGGTTCGCCGACGCCGGCGCAATGCGAGCGCACGATGTTGACTTGCAACTCGGCCAGCTTGTCGGCTGGGATCCGCACGCTTGCGAGCTTGCCGAAGCCGGTATTGACGCCATAGATCGCATCGTTGCCGCGCGCCGCGCGCGCGAGGATCTCGTGCCCGTCGGCGACGCGACGCATCGCCGCGGCGGGAATCTCCAGCGAGTCGCCACGCATGACGGCGCGCCAGAGCGACAGCTTTGCGGAACCGGGATCCAGACGGCGGAAATTCATGCGGGCGTGAACCGGACTTGATGTGCGGGAAGTGGAGCGAAGCAACCATGTCGCCTGCCCCCGGCGCAAGCGGATTGTCCTCTCCGGCAGGCGCCGCTATAAGCGCCACATGCTGGATCATCTCAAGTCGAACAACCGCGCGTGGTCGCAGAGGATGATGGCCGCCGACAGCGGCTTCTTCCGCCGGCTCGAACGCCAGCAGGCGCCTGAGTATCTGTGGATCGGGTGTTCGGACAGCCGGGTGCCCGCAAACGAGATCGTCGGGCTCGATCCGGGCGAGCTTTTCGTCCACCGGAATGTCGCCAATCTGGCGCCGCCGCAGGATGCCAACTACCTGTCGGTCCTCCAGTTCGCGGTCGATGTCCTCAAGGTCAAGCACATCATCGTGGTCGGCCACTACGGCTGCGGCGGCGTGAAGGCGGCGGTGGACGGGCAGCGGCGCGGGCTCGTCGATCACTGGCTGCATCCGATCCGCGAACTGCGCCACACGCATCGCGAGGAACTCGATTCGATCCTCGACGCGCGTTCGATGCTGGACCGGCTGTGCGAACTCAACGTCATCCGGCAGGTGCGCAACGTCGCGTCGGACGTCTTCGTACACGAGGCGTGGACGCGCGGCCAGGCCCTTGCGGTGCATGGCTGGGTCTATTCGCTGGCGAACGGGCTCGTGCGCGATCTCGATGCGACCGTGTCCCGGATCGAGGAGCTCGACAAGCTCCACAATTTCACGAAGCGCCCCTCGGCCGGCGCGCCTCCCAACTATTGATATTGCCGATTCGGTCCCGGTCCCGGTCCCGGTCCCGGCCGCTATGCCGCCACGGTGCGCGACGGCTGGCGCGGCAGGAATGCGGTCAGCAGTCCGATGGCGGGCAGGAACGAGCAGATGAGATAGACCGTCTCGATGCTCGTGAGGTCGGCGATATGGCCGATCGCCGCTGCCCCAAGGCCGCCGAGGCCGAACGAGAAGCCGAAAAACAGGCCCGCGACCATGCCGACGCGGCCGGGCATCAGTTCCTGTGCGTAGACGAGGATCGCCGAGAAGGCCGAGGACATCATCAGGCCCACGACGAGCGACAGGACAAGCGTGACCGACAATCCGGCATAGGGCATCGCGAGCGTGAACGGCAGGGGGCCGAGGATCGAGATCCAGATGATCGGTATTCGTCCGACCTTGTCGCCGAACCAGCCGCCGGCAAGCGTGCCCAGCGCAAGCGACGTCAGGAACGCGAACAGGGCGATCTGGGCGAACTGGACCGATACGTCGAACTTGTTGATCAGGTAGAACGTGTAGAAGGACGTCAGGCTCGCCGTGTAGAAGGTCTTCGAGAACAGCAGCGCCACGAGGACAGCGACCGCGACGATCACCCGATCCCTTGGCAGCGGAAGGCGCGGGAGCGTCTTCCCGGCGCGCGGCCTGGCGACGGCACGACGGCGCCCGGCGTACCACCGGCCGACGGCAAAAAGGATCGACATCGCGATGAATGCGGCGGCCGAAAACCACACGATGCTGCGCTGGCCCTGCGGCACGATGATGAAAGCCGCCAGCAGGGGGCCGATCGCCGATCCGGTGTTGCCGCCGACCTGGAAAAGGGACTGGGCAAGGCCGTGCCGTCCCCCCGACGCCAGGCGCGCGACGCGCGATGCCTCGGGGTGGAAGACCGCCGACCCGACGCCGATCAGGGCGGCGGCCGCGAGGATCGACGGGTAGCTTGACGCCTGCGACATCATCACGAGTCCGCAGAGCGTGACCCCCATGCCGATGGCCAGCGAATAGGGCATCGGCCGGCGGTCGGTGGTATAGCCGACGATCGGTTGCAGCATCGAGGCTGTGCACTGGAAGGCGAGCGTGATCAGGCCGATCTGCGCGTAGTCGAGCGCGTAGGATTCCTTGAGGATCGGATAGATCGCCGGCACCATCGACTGCATCATGTCGTTGAGCATGTGGCAGAAGCTGAGCGAGAAGATGACGGCGAATGCGGAATCGTCCGCCCCGGCCGGGCGCGTCTCGGCGGCCTTCGTGGCGGGCGCGGTCGCGGCGGCGTCGGGCATCGCGGAATCCTCGAGGGTGCGGTTCATGCGGCCGCAGCCAGCGGCTTGTCCCGTGCACGCGCGGTGATTTCCGTCGCCGTGCGCGCGACTTGCGCGCCGAGTGTCGCCGTCTGCCGTCTGTCGACCTGACTTGTCGCGAATGCGATCGAAAGGACGGCAAGCAGCGCGCCCGCCTGATCGAGGATCGGTGCCGCGATCCCCGCGACCCCGGTCGCGTTTTCCTCCCAGTTGACCGAATAGCCCCGCGCCCGGATTCCCGCGAGGTCGGCCATAAGCACATCTCGGTCCGTCACGGTGCTCGGCGTGACGGGCGGCATTCCCGACTTCTCGAGCAGGAGCATCGCCGACGCCGGCGGAAGCTGGGCCAGCGCCACCTTGCCGGTCGCAGTGCTGTGCAACGGGAAGCGCTGGCCGACCTGTGCGTAGTATCGGATCGGTCCGGCACCCTCGACGGCCGCGGTCATGACCATCGTGTCGTGGCGCAGGACCGAGAGATAGGCGGTGAACGTCGTCCTGGCGGCAAGAGCTTCCATGTCAGGGCGCGCGAGAACTTCGAGCTGCCGGCCGAGCGCGAAGAGGTTGCCGATCCGGAACGCCTGGACGCCGATCCGGTACTTCCGGTTGCGCGGATTCTGCTCGAGGAACTGGTGCATGTCCAGCGTCTGGACCAGCCGCTGGACGGCGGTGCGCGACAGTCCGAGCGTGCGCGCGATCTCGCTCACGCCCATTTCCGAGCGGCTCGAATCGAACGTCGAAAGCACCTGGAGCGCGCGACTGGCGGTCAGCGAGAATTCGGATTCGCCCTGGCTCCTCGGGAGGGCGACAGTCGGTCGAGGCATCTCTCTCCCCTGCTTTGCAGACATTGCGGCCGTTCGGTTACTGTTCCGATAATCGGTTCATAAACCCCGAATAACGGAGAAAATAGACACACGCAGTCACCCTTGCGTCAATTGATGAAAGATAATGCGTGTGGAAGTGGCTGCGATCGCTGCGAAAATTGAACAAAGGACGGATAGATGACATGTTTCCCTTGGTTGCATGCTCTTTGCGCGTGCTGAAAGGCTGAACACGGTGTTCCGGATCGGACGCTCGCGTGCCCGCTGATCCCCGTCCGGGACCGGTCGTCGGCATGGCACGGCCGTCGTGGCTGCTTGCCATCGCGATGTCGGGCGACGGCCTGCTCTACGCGCTGCTCCCGCTGATGCCGGAGGCGTTCGGCATCGATCTGGCTTGGGCGGGGCTGCTGCTGGCCGCCAACCGCATCGTGCGCATCTTCGCCTATACGCAACTGGCGCGCCTGACGGCCTGGCTCGGTGCGCGGCGGGCCGGGACGTTCGCGGCGGTCGGCACAGTCGCCTCGACGGCGATCTTCGCGATCGAGCCAAGCGAGTGGGTCCAACTTGCCGGCCGACTTATTTGGGGGCTGTCGTTCGCCGCCATCAATCTCCTGACGTTCGCCTACGCGGCGAGCGTGCCGGCGCAGGCGGGTGCGCGCATCGGGACCAGCCGGGCCGTATCGGGCGTCACCATCACGTTCGCGCTGCTCGTCGGCTGCTTCGCGGTCGACCGGATCGGCGTGCCGACGCTCTTCGCGATCGTCACCGTCGCGACGCTCGCGTGCATCCCGCTTGCGCTTTCGCTGGAGCCCGTCGAGATCCGCCCGCCACGCCATCGCGCATTGCTGATGCCGCTGCCGGGACGGATCGACGTCTGGGCCGCGGCCCAGGGTTTCGTCGTCGACGGCATCTTCATCGTCTCGGTGACGCTGCTTCTCAAGGAAAGCGTGACCGGGTTCTCGCCGGCAGTCGCGACGGGCATCGTCTTCTCGCTGCGCTGGATCGTCGAAAGCTTCTGCTCGCCGGTCGGCGGACGGCTTGCCGACCGCTTCGGCGCGACGAACGTGATGCTCGTGTTCGGGATCGTCATGGCGCTGGCACTCGGCTCGATCGCCTTCGGCCACGTCTATGCCGGTGCGGTCGCCGTGACGGTCGTCCGCGGACTCACCAACACGATCGCCGCCGCGATGGTCGCCGAACGCAATCCCGGCGATGCGGTCGGCGCACAGTCGGTCTATTCGACCTATCGCGACATCGGGGCGTCGCTCGGGCCGCTATGCGCCGGTCTTTTCCTCGACGATATCGGCCGGATGCCGCTCTATCTGGCGCTCGCCGCCATCCTCGGCGGGACGACGCTGATGCTCCGGCGCTGGCGCTAGCCGGGCATCTCGCGAATTGCTGGCACCGATCTTGCTCCTCCCGAGCTTTCCGAATGGAGGGGTTCGCGATGAAACTCAGATTCCTGGCGGCTGCAGCGGCCGCAACCGTGATGCTTGCCGTATCCCCGGCGAACGCGCAGGGCACGCTGCGCATCGGCATGACCGCATCGGACATCCCGCTTACCACCGGCCAGACCGACCAGGGCGGCGAGGGCATGCGGTTCCTCGGCTATACGGTCTACGATGCGCTGATCAACTGGGACCTGTCGAAATCCGACAAGGCGTCGGATCTCGTGCCCGGTCTCGCGACGGAATGGAAGATCGACGCGACCGACAAGACCAAGTGGACGTTCAAGCTCCGCCCCGGCGTCAAGTTCCACGACGGGTCCGAGTTCGACGCGGCGGCGGTCGTCTGGAACTTCGAGAAACTGCTCAACCAGCAGGCACCCCAGTTCGATCCCCGCCAGTCCGCCCAAGGACGCAGCCGCATCCCCGCCGTCGGCAGCTACAGGGCGGTGGACAAGCTGACGCTCGAGATCGTCACCAAGACGCCGGATGCCACGCTTCCCTACCAGATCGCATGGATCATGTTCTCGAGCCCGGCGCAGTTCGAGAAGGTCGGCAAGAGCTGGGACAATTTCGCCAAGACGCCGTCGGGCACGGGCCCCTGGAAGGTCGTCAATTTCGTTCCGCGCGAACGCGTCGAGATGATCCCGAATACCGAGTACTGGGACAAGGGCCGCGTCCCGAAGCTGGATCGTCTCGTTCTCGTGCCGCTTCCGGAGGCGAGCGCGCGGACAGCCGCGCTCCGTTCGGGTCAGGTCGACTGGATCGAGGCGCCATCGCCCGATGCCGTCGCCTCGCTCCGGCAGGCCGGCATGCAGATCGTCACCAATGCCTATCCGCATAACTGGACCTGGCACCTGAGCCGCATCGAGGGCAGCCCTTGGAACGACGTCCGCGTACGCCGCGCGGCCAACCTCGCGGTCGACCGCGAAGGCATCAAGGAACTTCTCGGCGGCATGGCGATCCCGGCGCAGGGCTTCTTCCCGCCCGGCCACCAGTGGTTCGGCAATCCGAAGTTCAAGCTTCGCCAGGGCGTCGCGGAAGCCAAGAAGCTGTTGGCCGAAGCGGGCTACGGGCCGGGCAAGCCGCTGGAAACCAAGATCCTGATCGCGCCCTCGGGCTCCGGCCAGATGCAGCCGCTGCCGATGAACGAGTTCGTGCAGCAGAATCTCGCCGACGTGGGAATCAAGGTCACGTTCGAGGTCGTCGACTGGAACACGCTGATCAACATCTGGCGCGCCGGCGCCAAGCATGAGTCCTCGCGCGCCGCGACGGGGATGAACTACACCTACTTCATCCAGGATCCGTTCACGGGCTTCATCCGGCACCTGCAGAGCACGCTGGCTCCGCCCGCCGGAACGAACTGGGGCTTCTACAACGATCCGGAGATGGACGCGCTGTTCGACAAGGTCCGCAACACCTTCGACGCGGCCGAACTCAACAAGGTCCTGCAGGCGATCCACGAGAAGTACGTCGACGAAGCCCTGTTCCTGATGGTCACGCACGACGTCAATCCGCGCGCGATGAACGCGCGCGTCAAAGGCTTCGTGCAGGCGCAGAACTGGTTCCAGGACTTCTCGCCGATCTTCATGGCGCCGCGCTGAAGCCGGTTGCGGCCCCCGACCGGCGACGTGCCGGTCGGGGGTCGGCAGCGGACAGGCCGATCCAATGTTCCAGTATCTCCTCAGGCGCATCCTCTACGTCGTGCCGATCGCGCTGGGCGTGAGCCTCGTCTGCTTCGCGCTCGTGCATATCTCGCCGGGCGACCCGCTCGCGGCCGTTATGCCGCCGGACGCATCGCTCGAGATGCAGCAGCTGATGCGCACGGTCTACGGCTTCGACCGGCCCTTGCCCGTGCAGTTCGGCCTGTGGCTGGCACGCGCGCTGACCGGCGATCTCGGCGTGTCGATCGCGTCCGGCCGTCCGGTCGCAGTCGAGGTCTGGCTGTCGCTGAAGAACACGTTCATGCTCGCGGCCCTTGCCGCGGCTTTCGGATTTTCGACCGGTGCCGTTCTCGGCTTCGTTGCCGGGTACTATCGCGGCACCTGGATCGACCGGGCTTCCAGCGGGCTTGCCATCGCGGGCATCTCGCTGCCGCACTACTGGTTGGGGATGGTGCTCGCGATCGTCTTCTCGGTCCAGCTCAACTGGCTGCCCGCGACGGGCGCGGGGCCGGGCGGATCGGCCGACTGGAAATGGGATTGGGAGCATTTCCGCTACCTCATCCTGCCCGCGCTGACGATGTCCGTGATTCCGCTGGGCATCGTCGCAAGATCGGTGCGCGCCCTCGTGTCGGACATCCTGTCGCAGGAGTTCGTCGAAGCGCTGCGCGCCAAGGGGCTGTCCGAGCGCGGCATCTTCCGGCACATCGTCAAGAACGCCGCACCCACCGGGCTTGCGGTGATGGGCCTGCAGCTCGGCTACCTGCTCGGCGGCTCGATCCTTATCGAGACCGTTTTCGCCTGGCCCGGATCGGGCTTCCTGCTCGGCAACGCGATCCTGCAGCGCGACCTGCCTTTGCTGCAGGGAACGATTCTCGTCCTCGCGCTGTTCTTCGTCTCGCTCAACCTGCTCGTCGACCTGGTCCAGACCTGGCTCGACCCGCGCATCAAGCGGAGCTGACCGATGGCCGGAGCGATCGCGACCGATCCTGCGGGCGACGCGGTTCCGCCCGCGACGCCCTCGCGCGGCTACTGGGCGAACGTGGTACGCCGGCTGATGCGCGACAAGGTCGCCATGGTCTGCCTGGCGATCCTGGTCCTCATCCTGCTTGCGGCAATCTTCGCGCCCCTGATCACGCCGCACGATCCGTATCGTGCCTCGATGCTGCGCCGCCTCCGGCCGATCGGGACGTCCGGCTTCCCGCTCGGGACCGACGAACTCGGCCGCGACATGCTGACACGCCTCGTCTATGGCGGCCGGCTCTCTCTGTTCATGGGGCTGGTGCCGGTATTCAACGCGTTCGTCATCGGCACGTTCCTCGGCGTACTCGCCGGATTCGCCGGCGGTAAGACGAACATGGCGATCATGCGCACGATCGACGTGTTCTACGCGTTCCCGTCGGTCCTGCTGGCCATCGCGATCTCGGGCGCTCTCGGGGCGGGCATCTTTAATTCGATCGTTTCGCTGACGATCGTTTTCATCCCGCCCATCGCGCGCGTGGCCGAGAGCGTAACGACGCAGGTCCGCAATCTCGATTTCGTGGATGCCGCACGCGCCAGCGGTGCCGGCGCGTTCACCATCATCCGCGTCCACATCCTGGGCAACGTGCTCGGTCCCGTGTTCGTCTACGCGACGGGTCTCGTCTCCGTCTCGATGATCCTGGCGTCCGGCCTGTCGTTCCTGGGGCTGGGCACGAAGCCGCCGGAGGCGGAGTGGGGACTCATGCTCAACACGCTGCGCACCGCGATCTACGTCCAGCCCGTCGTCGCGGCGTTGCCCGGCGCCATGATCTTCGCGGTCTCGATCTGCTTCAACCTGTTCTCCGACGGCCTGCGTTCGGCCATGGACGTGAAGCTGTGAGCGAGACGGCCGCCTTGCCGGACGTCGGCGGCCCCGCGCAGCCGCTGCTCGCGGTTCGCGGACTGGTCAAGCATTTTCCGATCCGCGGCGGGCTCTTCAATCGCACGACGGCGGTCGTGCAGGCGGTCGACGATATCGATTTCGACGTCGCGAAGGGCGAGACGCTGGGCATCGTCGGCGAGTCCGGCTGCGGGAAATCTACGACGGCGCGCCTGCTCGTGCGCCTGCTCGATCCCGACTCCGGCGAACTCGTCTATGACGGTCTGAAGGTCGGCTCCCAGGACGGGCTGACGATGCGCGAGATGCGCCGTCACGTGCAGATGGTGTTCCAGGATTCGTTCGCGTCGCTCAACCCGCGCCTGACGATCGTCGACTCGATCGCCTTCGGTCCGAAGGTGCACGGGCTTCCGGCAGGCGAAGCGACGAACCGCGCGCGCGACCTGCTCGCGCGCGTAGGGCTGGCGCCGGACCTGTTCGGCCGGCGCTATCCGCACGAACTGTCCGGCGGTCAGCGCCAGCGCGTGAACATCGCGCGCGCACTGGCGCTGCGGCCGCGACTGGT
>JBIKWI010000246.1:0-4262 GCA_044356395.1 Tagaea sp.
ATCGGCGGCGCCGGCAAGCCGGGCGGCTAGCGCCCGGATCTCGCGCGGCTGGAAGGGCTTGTCGACAAGCGGGGCGCCCGTCGCGGCAAGATCGCCCGAAAGCCCGCTGCCCAGCGTGTCGCCGGTCACGAAGGCCACGCGCGCGGCCAGCTGCGGATGCCGGCGCACGATCTCGCGATAGAGTGCCGGGCCGTCCATGCCCGGCATGCGCAGGTCGCTGAAGATCGCGTCGTAGCTGGCGCGCCCAAGCAGCGTCAGGGCTTCGGTCCCGTCATGCGCCACGTCCACGACCGCCCCTTCGGTCTCGAGGATCTCGGCGAGTGTCGCGGCAATGCCCGGCTCGTCGTCGACCACGAGGATGCGCCGGGCCTGCATGCGGGCAGGGGCGGGCATCTCCGCTTCTTCGATGGCGCGCGCAAGGCCCGCCCCGCCGGCCGGCAGTTCGACCGTGAACAGGGCGCCGCCTTCCGGCGCTACGGCGACGGCGATGGTCCCTTCGTGGCCCTCGACGATCCCGCGGCACACCGACAGGCCCACGCCGGTGCCAAGGCCGATGGGCTTGGTCGTGAAGAACGGTTCGAAGATGCGCGTGCGCAGTTCCTCGGGCACGCCGGCGCCATTGTCGGCGATCTCGATGCGAACGGTGCGCCTGTCGACCGACGGCCGCGCCGAGACCCGCAGCAGGCGGGGTGCAGGCTGGTCGGAAAGCGCCTGCTGGGCGTTGACCAGCAGGTTCGACAGCACCTGGCTCAGCTGGTCGACGTCCCCCATCACGGCAGGAAGATCGCTTGCGATGTCGCGCACGACCTCGATGCCGGCCGAGCGCAGCAGGTAACCGAGCAGTTCGAGCGTGCCGTCGATCGCGGCCCCGATGGCAAGCGGGGCGCGCTCGGGCGCCTTGCGCCGTGCCATGGCCAGGAACGTGCGCACGATGCGCGCACACCTGTCGGCGGCGGCAGCGATGCGCTGCGCACGCTCGACCGTGCGCGGGTCGGCCGCACCCGCCTCGAGCAGGGAGGCCTGGCCCACGACGATGGCCAGCGGGTTGTTGAGCTCGTGCGACACGCCCGCGAGCAGCGAGCCGAGGGCCGCCATCTTCTCCGACTGGTGCAGCGCCTCGCGCTGGCGGGTCATCTCGCCTTCGATGCGCTGCTGCTCGGTGAGGTCGACGAGTGCCCCCACCGTGCACGCCACGCCTTCGTAGACGATGCGCCGCGCCGAGATCGCACACTGGAACGTCGTCCTGTCGTGCCGGTGTAGCCGGTATTCGACGCTGTCGATGCGGCCCGACGGCGCCAGGCGGCGCAGGAAATCGCGCCGGTCGTCCGGATCGACCCACAGCTCGACCGCGCGTGTGCCCACGATGCTGCCGGGCGGGACTCGCAGCAGATCGTGGATTGGCGGGCTTGCATAGCGGATCAGGCCGCTGGCGATCTCGACGACGACGACGGGGACGGGATGGGATTCCGCGACGACGCGGAACCGCTCCTCGCTGTCGCGCAAGGCGGCTTCGCCGAGGCCGCGTTCGATCGCCAGCCCCACGAACGAGGCGACCGCCCCCAGCGTGTCGATCTCCGTAGGCGTCCAGTGGCGCTCGTCGTCGCACTGGTCGAAGCCGACCGTGCCCCACCAGGTTTCGCCCGCCATGACCGGGATGCGCAGGATCGAGCGCAGGCCGAGGCCGGCAAGCAGGCCGCGCTTGTCGGCGTCGAGCCGGTCGATGTCGCACACGATCATCTCGCCGCGCATCAGACGTTCGCGCCAGTCGGCGAAGGCATCGGTCGCGAACGGTCGGTCGGTCGCCGGCGCGCTCCCGGCGAGCGTTCGCACGCCCGGCGCCGTCCACTCGAACATTTCGTCCTGCACGAAACGGCCGTCGCCCAGCGTGTTGCGGCCGAGCTTGACCCGGCTCACGCCCATCACGGGGCCGAGTTCGCCCAGCAGTCCCTCGACCGCCGGCTGCCAGCCGCCCCGGCGCAGCAGCCGGGCGGCGGCGGCGTTGAGGGCGGCAAGGGCGGCCTCGCGCCGCTTGAGGTCGGTGATGCCGACCCGGATCATGACCGTCCCGCCGTCCGACATCTTCCTGTCGATAAGCCGCACCCAGCTGCCGTCGGCGCGCTGCACGTCGGTCGGCTCGCGCTGCAAGCGGATGCGGTCGAGCCTGTCGGCGACATGCGCCTCGAGCCGCTCGGGCGGGACCCTGCTCACGCTGCTCGAAGCGAGGCCGCGCACGAGCGTCTCGAAGCGCACGCCTTCCCTGAGCATGCCGGCTATCGGCGCATAGATCTCGGCATACCGGCGGTTCCATGTCACGAGCCGTTCGTCGGAATCGAGAAGGGCGAAGCCCTCGCCGAATGCCTCCATCGCTTCCGCCAGGCGTCCGGCTTCGCGCGCCGCCGCGCGCGTGGCGTTCGCCCGATCCGTCACGTCGATATAGAGAACGACAAATCCGCCACCCGAAATCGGACTGCGCTTGAATTCGATAAAGCGCCCCGTGCTGGTGGCGCGGGAGAAATTCGCCGGCTCCTCGAAGGATGCCGGATCGGTAATCGACCGGACGGTTTCCGATCCATGCGGGCCGAACTCGCCGCGGTCGGCTTGGTAGGTCAGGATATCCATGAACCGGGTGCCGAGGCAGGCAAGTTCGCGCGGCAGGTCGAGGAACTCGAACGAGCGGTCGTTCCACGCGACCAGCCGGTGCGCGGCGTCGAACACCATGATCCCGTCCGACAAGGCGGCGAAGGCCGCCGCCATCGCGTTGGAATTGTCCGCAGCCATCCTTGGACCGTCCCCCCTCGATGCCTCATTGGCATATCGGATGCCAAAGAGGAAGGGGCCTTGCCCGCCACCGGCGCCACGCTATTGTCGGTCTGCCCGCACGACGACATCAGGCAAGGAAGCCCCCGACGATGCAGAAGACCGACGACGAATGGCGCGGGATCCTCACGCCCGCCCAGTACGAGGTGCTGCGCAATCACGGCACCGAGCGCGCGGGGACGAGCCCGCTCGACAAGGAATATCGCAAGGGGCGTTTCCTGTGCGCGGGCTGCGCCACGCCGCTGTTCGCGTCGGATACCAAGTTCGACAGCCGGACGGGCTGGCCCAGTTTCTTCGCCCCCCTGCCCGGGGCGGTCGCCACGACGACCGACCGGAAGTTCTTCATGACGCGCACCGAGGTGCACTGCGCCACGTGTGAGGGACACCTGGGCCACGTCTTCGACGACGGCCCGCAGCCGACGGGCCTGCGCTATTGCATGAACGGGATTTCGATGACGTTCGAGCCCGCGGCCGACTGAGCGTCGGTTCCGGCCTCGCCGGCAACTTCGCGCACGAGCTTGGACAGCACCGCGTTGGTGAAGGCGCCGAAACCCTCGGCGACGACCAGGAACGCGCCCGGACCGCCGATCACCTCGTCGCGGTAATGATCGACCAGGTCGTCTTCCGGCGGCCGGCCGAAGTTCGGGTTGCCGCTGGTGATCGGCAGCCCGTTGATCGTTATGCCGCGGGCGATCGCCTCGTCGCGCGCGGCCCAGGCTGGGCGTCCCTGGTTGTTGCGTCCGTCGCCCGACACGTCGATGACCAGCCGCGGGCCTTCGAAGCCGTTGTCGTCGAACATGCGCGCCGAGAAATCGATGGCGCCGCTGATCGACGTGCGGCTCGCACCCGTCGGCGGCGAAGCCGCGATGCGCGCGACGAACGCCTCCGCGCTGGCCCGGTCGCGGATCAGGGTCCAGCCGACCACGATGCGGTTGTGGAAGTTTCCCGCCCATTCCATGTACGCGACAGCGATCGCGCGGTTGGGGCCGCCGGCGATCGCCTGCAGCACGCGCGGATGGACGAGTGCGTCGAAATAGCCCTGACGCTGGAGCTGGGCTTCCTCGGCGTCGACGCTGTACGACACGTCGACCGCGAGGACCAGTTCGAGATCGACCGGCACCGCGCGGGCCGGTGCGGCGACAAGCAGGACGAGAAGGGCGACACCGAAGCACGTCCGCAGGACGTCCATCGCGCGTCGCCGGGCGCTCATGCCGGCCGCCAGGGTTCGACGAAATCGCCGGGACCCAGAACGCGCTGGGGCGGCTCGTCGCGACGCTGGTCGTAGCCCTGTTGGCCGTGCCCGTGCTGCCCGTGCTGCTCGTGCTGGTCGTAGTTCTGCTGGTCGTAGCCCGGCTCGTTGTAGTGCGGCTGGTCGTAGCCGCCCGGGCCGTTGTCGTAGGCCGGCAGACCGTAGTCCCCCTGCTGCGGGGCGGGGGCCGCGAGCG
>JBIKWI010000247.1:0-4258 GCA_044356395.1 Tagaea sp.
CACCGACGGGGCCAAGGCGGCCCGCGCGACGAGGGCTTCCAGCGCGCCTTCCGGCAGGGCGTCGGTCCGGAAATGCCGCACGTCGCGTCGCCAGCGCAGTAGCAAATCCAGCCTTTCCGCAAAGGCTTCGTCGAATTCGGGCGGTGAATCCAGGGCCATTTCTTGTGCTGCAGACGGGGTTGCCGCAAGCCGCCGGACGGGCTATCCAACGGGCGTCGAACTCGTCGGCCGGCGCAAGACCGGCCGGATCATCCGGGGAAGGAAGACCGCATATGAAGCTCGCGAGCGTACGCGTCGGCAAGAAGGAAACCTACGGCGCCGTCGTCGCCGGCGGTCTCGTCGACCTCGGCAAGAAATTCGGCAAGAAGTGGCCCACGCTGCGCCTGGCCCTGCTCGGCGGCGGCCTTGCCAAGCTCAAGGCCTATGCCAAGGGCCGCAAGCCCGACATCAAGGACGGCAAGTTCGCGTGGATGCCGGTCATCCCCGATGCGTCGATCATCTTCTGCGCCGGCGTCAACTACCGCGAGCACCGGGCCGAAACCGGCCGGCCGGATACGCTGCACCCGACGATCTTCACCCGCTATGCTTATACCCAGATCGGTCACGGCCAGCCGATGCTGAAGCCCAAGGAGAGCGAACGGCTCGACTGGGAAGGCGAGCTTGCCATCGTGATCGGCAAGAAGGGCCGGCGCATCGCGCGCGAGAAGGCGATGGGCCATGTCGCGGGCTATGCCTGCTACAACGACGGTTCGGTGCGCGATTACCAGCGCCACACCTCGCAGTTCACCGCCGGCAAGAATTTCGCCGGTACCGGCGGCTTCGGCCCCTGGATGGTGACGTCCGACGAGATGAAGGACATCACCAAGCAGACGCTGACCACGCGCGTGAACGGCCACGTGAAGCAGCAGGCCACGATCGACATGCTGATCCACGACATCCCGCAGCTGATCGCCTACATCTCGACTTTCGCCCCGCTCGAGCCGGGCGACGTGATCGTCACCGGAACGCCCGGCGGGGTCGGCAACGCGCGTACGCCGCCGGAATACATGTTCCCCGGCGACACGGTCGAAGTCGAGATCACCGGCGTGGGCCTGCTGCGCAATCCGGTAAAGGAAGGCTAGGTCCCGCGCGCCTCGCGCCACAGGCCCAGCTTTTCCTGCACCGGCCTGTCGGAGAAGGCGAACAGCACGGCGTCTTCGTTCGCCTCGTGGCGTCGCCAGTTCCACGACGGCACGACGAAGATGTCGCGCGGGCCCCATTCCAGCGTCTCGAGCTTGCCGCCCGGGCCGAACACGTGCGTCTTGCCGCGCCCTTCGGTGCAGCAGAACACGGTGCCGTCGGTCGAGCGGTAGGGTGCGGTCGAGAAGCCGCCGGGCAACAGCTGGATCGTCGTGCCGATCGTCAGCATCGCCCAGCCGCCGTCGAGCGGATTGACGTAGCGCATATGCAGGCCGTTGCACGGGTCCCATTCCTGCGTGCGGCGCAGCGTCTCGAGCGACGCGCGCGTGCGTTCGTAGGGATAGTTGAAGACCGGGCTTGCCGGCGAGCGGCGCTCGAAACCGACGGGTAGCAGGCCCTCGCCGAAGCGCGCATGCGAATCGCCGATCGGGCGCGACAGCGTGTGGGTGTCCGCGGTGTGGCTCTCGGCGAACGAGGCGTCGAGGAAGCCGACGATCGGGATGTCGAGCCCGTCGAGCCACACCATCGGCTCGGACGACTCGTTGCCGTGGTCGTGCCAGGTCCACGAAGGTGTGATGACGAAATCGCCGGGGCGCATGATCGTCTTCTCGCCGTCGACGGCGGTATAGGCGCCGCTGCCTTCGACGACGAACCGCAAGGCCGACTGCGTGTGACGGTGCGCCGGCGCCACTTCGCCCGGCAGGATCAGCTGCAGCCCGGCATAGAGCGAATTCGTGATGCGCGACTGTCCGGGCAGTCCAGGATTCTCGAGAATCAGGACGCGCCGCTCGGCCTCCTTGGCCGTGATGAGGCTGCCGGCTTCGAGAATGAAGGGCCGGATCGCCTCGTAGCGCCAGAGATGCGGAACGGCGGCGCTCTTCGGCTCCCTGGTGATGAGACCCTTCATCACCTCCCAAAGCGGCGCCAGTCCGGCACCGGCGATGCGTGCGTAGAATTCCTGCCGCTCGGGCGTGGGATCGGGGCCTGTTTCCATCGTCGGGCCTTCAGTCGAGCGCGAAGAACGCGCGGATGTGGTTGAGGAGCTCGGCGGCCTGGCTGCGCGTGGCGGTGCGCCGCTCGGCCGGCGGCATCGCGCGCAGCGTCGCGTCGTTGGCAAGCCGCCGGTGCAGCACGATGTCGCCGAGCCGCTTGGCGAGCGTGGGATCGGTCTGCAGGATCGGCCCCAGCGCATCCTTGTCGAGTTCCAGTGCGGTCGTGTCGCATAGCGCCGTCACGTGCGCGCTGCGCGGACTTCCGGTCAGCAGCGACATCTCGCCGAAGAAATCGCCCGTGCCCAGCCGCGCCACGGCCACCCGCTTGCCGTGGTTGTCGAGACTTACCTCGAACACGCCGCGCGCGACGATGAACAGCGAGCCGTCGGTATCGCCCTGACGTACCACGTCGTCGCCGGCATGGAACGAGATCGGCCGCGCCGCCTGCGAGATGCGCGCGCGCAGTTCGGGATCGAGCGTGCGGAATAGGTCGACATGGTCGAACAGCCGTTCGTTCATCGGCCGTTCGTCCTGCATCGGCTGGCCGATCGCGATTCCGGCCGCATCGAGCGCGTACCAGATCGAGGTGGTCACCTCGTCGTGGACGCTCGAATCGTCGCTGAACGAATCGACCCAGTAGCGGACTTCGTAGACGACCGTCGAGTACTCGATCGCCTTGGTCTCGACCGTGGGGCCCGGGTCGGCGCACACGCGCATCGCCTTGAGTGCGGCGGCCGCGAGCGCTTCCTTGGCGATGCCGGGCGGCACGCGCGCGTCGAGCGGCACGAGGACGGAGGCGCGGTAGCGCGGAGCCGGCGCGTCGTAGTTGACGATCTGGGCGGCGGCGAGCTTGGAGTTCGGCAGGACGACCGTGTTGCCGTCGGCCGAGCGCAGGCGCGTGGCGCGCCAGTTGATCTCCTGCACCTGGCCCACGAGGTTGCTGTCGATCTGCACCCAGTCGCCGACGCGGTACGGCCGCTCGATGTTGAGCGCGATGCCGCTGAACAGGTCGGCCAGCGTCGACTGCATGGCGAAGCCGATGACGACGGCCAGCACGCCGGACGCCGCGAGCACGCCGGTGAAGGACTGATCGAACGCCGCCGACACGATGCCGAACAGCGCCACGATCAGGACGAGGGCGCGCACCACGTCCTTCAGCAGCTTGGGCACCGCGATGCTGCGCCTGTCGAGGGCACGCCAGACGAAGCGCTCGAGCCCGACCAACAGCATGAAGGCGAGCAGGACCCACCAGAGCACGCCGAAGACACGCGCCGCGTCCGCGATCAGCCCCTTGAGCGTCGGCGAGGCGAACTGCCCGGCAAGCTTCGGCCCGCCGACCCACAGGGCCGTGGCGACGAGCAGCACGATCCCGAGAACCGAGAGGCGACGGCGGACCGGATCGTGCGAACGCATCCCGGAGGCCGCGACCCAGAGCATCGCAAGCGCGACCGCGGCAAGATAGATCCAGTAGTGTGCGGGTATGTCGGTCATCCGTCTCTGCAGGGCACGCTAGCCCAGAATGCGGTCGAGCCGCTAGACTCCCGGCAAACGAGGGAGGAAAGGCATGCGTCTCAAGGACAAGGTCGCGATCGTGACGGGCGGCGGCTCGGGTTTCGGCGAAGGCATCGCGGGGCGCTTCGCCGCCGAGGGTGCCCGGGTCGTCGTCGCCGACATCGATCTTGCCGGTGCCGCGCGCGTGGCCGAGGCGATCGGGCGCGCGGGCGGGACGGCCAAGGCCGTGCGCGTCGACGTGTCTCGGGCGGACGACACGAAGAAGATGGTCGCCGCGGCGACCGACGGCTGGGGCCGGCTCGACATCCTCGTCAACAACGCGGGCGTCAGTCACGTCAACGGGCCGATGCTCGGCGTCGACGAAGCGACGTTCGACCGCGTCTTCGCCGTCAACGTGAAGTCGATCTATCTCGCCGCGATCGAGGCGGTGCCGGTCTTCCGCCGCCAGGGCGGCGGCGTCATCCTCAATACCGCATCGACCGCGGGCCTCCGGCCGCGTCCCGGCCTCGTCTGGTACAACGGTTCCAAGGGGGCGGCGATCACGCTCACCAAGGCGATGGCCGTGGAACTCGCGC